>JBFHEP010000009.1:0-30105 GCA_041584095.1 Acidimicrobiales bacterium
GAGCTGAAGTCGGGGCGACCGGTGATCAAACTGGCCAACGCCGACCGGGTGGTCGCCGCCTTCGAGGTGGCCGAGGGCGAGGAGGTCGTCTTCGTGGCCTCCGACGCCCAGACCCTCCGGACCGAGGCCGACACCATCAGCATGCAAGGGCCGGTGGCGAAAGGTGTCGCCGGCATCAAGCTCAAGGGCAAGGCCAAGGTCGTGGGGGCCGGGGTCGCCTCGGACGACACGCTGATCGTGACCATCACCGACCGGGGCACGGTCAAGGGAACTTCGGCGGCCGAGATCCCCACCAAGGGCCGGGGGACCAGTGGGGTCCGCATCACCAAGTTCCGCGACGAGCATCGTATCGACTACGCCTGGGTCGGCTCCGGCGATCGCATCATGTGCATCGTCGGACAGCCCGACGCCCCAACCCGACCCGACAACACCCCCGAACCACTGAAGGTCCGGCCGACGCGCCGCGACGGCGCCAGCTCCTCGACATCCAAACGGATCCTGGCCATCGGTTCGTTGCGTTGGTGAGAGGCGCGGTAGACGATGGCTCCAGCCAAGAAAGCACCAGGTAATCCCGTGGCCGACAAAGCCCCTGCGAAGAAGACCGCCAAGAAGGCAACCAAAAGGACCACGCGGAAACGGTCGTCCTCGAGCTCCAACGGCTACGACCAACACCAGATCCAGATCCTCGAGGGTATGGATGCGGTCCGCAAGCGGCCCGGCATGTACATCGGCGGGACCGGCAACGACGGCCTGCATCATCTGGTGTGGGAGATCATCGACAACGCGGTCGACGAGGCGGCCGCCGGGTACGCATCGAACATCGATGTGACCCTGCACAAGGACGGCTCGATCGAGGTGTCCGACGACGGACGGGGCATTCCCATCGGCCGCAAGGAAGACGGCCGCACCGCGCTGGAGGTCGTCTTCACCGAGCTGCACGCCGGCGGCAAATTCGGCTCCGGGGCCTACTCGTCGTCGGGCGGTCTCCACGGCGTCGGTGCCTCTGTGGTCAATGCCCTGTCGTCGAAGCTGGTGGCCGAAGTCGACCGGGACGGCGCAACCTGGCGCATGGTGTTCCTGGAGCGGATTCCGGGCAATTACCTGTCGTCGGGCAAGTTCAAGCCCACGAAGAAGCTGGCCCGGGTCAAGAAGATCCCGGCCGGCCGGACCGGGAGCCGCATCCGTTACTGGCCGGATCTCAACCTGTTCGATCCCGACGCACGGGTCGAATACGAGAAGGTTCGCGACCACGTGGCCCGGGTCTGTTTTCTGGTTCCCGGCCTGCACGTGAAACTCGATGACAAGCGAAACCCGGGGCAGAAGCCGGAGGAGTTCGTGGCCGCCGGCGGCCTGGCGGATTATGTCGAGTACCTGTCGATCGGCGAGTCGGTCACCGACGTGTTGATGATCCAGAACGAGGCGACCTTCGAGGAGAAGGTTCCGGTCGACAACAAGATGACGACCGTCACCCGCCCCTGCACGATCACGGTGGCCGCCCGCTGGGTCAAGGGCTACGACACCACCATCGTCAGCTTCGTCAACACCATCCCCACCCCCCACGGCGGTACCCATGTGGCGGGCTTCGAGCGGGCGCTGTCGAAGGTCGCCAACGACGAGCTGCTGACCGACACCCGCAAGCTGAAGAAGCTGGCCAAATCGGGCAACGACCGGGCCACCCCGACCGACATCCAGGAGGGCCTGGTGGCTGCGGTGAAGGTCACGTTCCCCGAACCCCAGTTCCGGGGTCAGACCAAGCAGGAGCTGGGGACCCCGGCCATCCAGAACCTGGTCTACGAAACCGTGAAGCTGGGTTTCGCCGACTGGATCGCCGGGGGCGGCAAGAAGACCCAGATCAACGCGCTCCGAGACAAGATCTCCCAGGCCGTGCTCAACCGGGTGGCGGCCAAACAGCAGCTCGACGCCCGGCGAAAGGCGGCCAATCTCGGCTCATCGGGTATGCCCGACAAGCTGGCCGACTGCCGCCGCCATGGTCCCGACTCGGAGCTGCTGATCGTGGAGGGCAACTCCGCCGCCGGACCGGCGATCAACGGCAGGGATTCCGAGACGATGGCCGTGCTCCCGCTGCGGGGCAAGGTGGTGAACGCCGGCAAGGCCAGCTTGAAACAGGTGGTGGAGAACACCGAGGCCCAGGCCCTGATCACCTCCATCGGCGCCGGGTCGGGCCGTGATTTCGACCTCGAATCCTGCCGCTACGGGCGCATCATCATCCTGTGCGACGCCGACGTCGACGGCAGCCACATCCGCTGCCTGCTGCTGACGCTCATCCACAAGCACATGCGTCCGCTGCTCGACAAGGGCATGGTCTATGCGGCTCAGCCTCCATTGTTCGCCGCAAAGGTGAAGGGCGAGATGGTCTACGCGTTCGACGAGGCCGAACGGGCCGCGCTGAGCGAGAAGCACAAGATCGGTCTCGACAAATGGAAGCGGTTCAAGGGCCTCGGCGAAATGAACGTCGACGAGCTGGCCGAGACCACGCTGAATCCCGAGACCAGGGTTCTCAAGCGGATGACGATGGGCGACGCCGAGGCCGCCACCAAGGCGGCCAAATTGTTCGACGTGCTCATGGGATCCGACGTCGCCACCCGGAAGGACTACATCATCTCCCACTCGGCCTTCGTCGACGCCGAACTCCTCGACATCTAAGCCGGTGATCCGGAGGGGGTGGTCAGGTGGAGGTGACGTCGTAGCGGTCGCCGTAGAAGGAGACGTAGCCGGCAATCGGCTCCAGCGGAGACATCGGCTCAGGGTAGAACCAGACCGAGTTGGCGAGTTCGTCAGCGGAGCCGTCGCCGAGGTCGACCGAGTAGTAGCCGGCCGTACCCTTGATCGGGCATACGGTCGAGTGGCCGGTCGGACCGCTCAACTCCACCTCGACATCGGACGGCGGGATGTACGGAACGGGCGGCAGGTCGGTGCCGTTGTAATGTTCGTGGACCATGATGGCAGAGGAGGTGCGAGCCACGACGGTGCCGTTGCGGCTCACGGTCCAGGTCTTGTCGGACGGTTCGGTGCGTGCAGTGTGGGCCATGACATGCTGAACCCCGTTTGTGCGCCATCGATTCCGACGGCAGCCGATTTCCGGAGGATGCGATCACCCGAGTGCGAGTAGCCGGGGCAGCGGCTCTCGGTGGACGAGGCCCAGATACTGGACGGCTCGGGTCATGGCGACGTAGAGGTGCCGTAGTCCGTTCTCGGAAGCAGCGATGATCCCGGGTTCGACCACGACCACGGCGTCGAACTCGAGGCCCTTGGCCGCCAACGGGTCGAGAACCGCCACCGCTTCGCGCCCCGGGAGACCGGAGCCGCCCACCCGGTCGCAGGCGATGTCGGCTGCGCCGATCCATTTCAGCACGTCGTCGATCATCGCCGGTGGGGCGATGACGGCGACGCTGTATCGATCGCCCGCGAGGGCCCGTACCTCGCCGACCACACCGACCGCCAGGCCGTTGACGCCGGATGCGGGAACCACGGTCGGAGCCTCGCCGCCCGGTCGGACCGATCGAGCCGGCGTCACCGTCGGTACCGCCTCGACCAGGAGACGGTTGGCCACCTCGAGAATGGCCGCCGGAACCCGGTAGCCGACCGTCAGCTCGGTCAGCTGGATCAATCCGGTCGAGACCTCGAGCGCCGCATCCCCCGCACCGACGAGATGCTCGATCGTTTCCGCCCACGAGACCGTGGCACCGACGGCGGTCGCCTGGGCCAGGTCGCCCAGTACGGTCATCGAGCCCTGCTCGGCCCGACGCCCCAGCATGCGAAGGTCCATTGGAGACAGGTCCTGGGCCTCGTCGACGATGATGTGGGCGTAGCTCAACGGCACGCCGTCGCAGCGGGCCTCCGCCTCGTCGAGCAACGCCAGGTCCGCCGCGGTCCAACCTTCGGCGGCCGCCTTTGCGCCTCGTCGACCCAGCAGCTTCTGCTCCTCGACCGTGAGCAGCCCGGTCGCCGCCTCGGCCAACCGTTTCGGGGAGGTGTACAAGCCGCGGATCACCGTCACCGGGTTGAGACGCGGCCACATCCTGTCGACCGCGTTCTTGAAATCGGTCGATGCTCGAACACCGGCGGTGAAGGTCGGTTCGTAGCCGGGGTCGACATCGAGCCGGGCCGCGTACCGGCGCCAGCTCTCCGCAATCAGCATCCTGCGGAAGACCTCCCGACCGTCGTTGACCGTAACCCGCCGATCGAGGACGGTCTTGATCATCGACTCCAGATCACCGACGTCGAAACGCACCACCGCGATTCCCGACCGGACCTCCAACCCTTCGACCGGAGGCGAGATTCTGGCCCTCACCGCCCCGTCCACGACCAGGGCCATCACCGCCCGGCCCTTGAGCTCGGCGACCTCGGGCGGATCGACACCTCGTACCCGATACTTGGCCGACAGCAGCCCCACCAGCGTGGTCTGCCGCACCGACGTCTCGCCCAGCGAAGGCAGCACATCGGCGATGTAGCGGAGGAAGAGCGGGTTGGGACCGATGACCAGCACGTTGGCGTCGGCCAGCGCCAATCGGTGCTGGTAGAGAAGGAAGGCGGCCCGGTGGAGACCGACGGCGGTCTTGCCGGTTCCGGGCCCGCCCTGGACCACGACCAGCTTCTCGATCGGCGCCCGGATGATCACATCCTGCTCGGCGGCGATCGTGGCCACGATGTCCCTCATCTGACCGGAGCGGGACCGGTCGAGCTCGGCCAGCAACGGATCCGGTATTCCGGAGGCGGCGGCGTTGTCGGGATCGCTGAGGTCCTCGTCGAAGATCGCCTCGATCTGTTGCTCGGCCACACTGAACCGCCGGCGGAACTCCAGGCCGCAGGGGTCCACGGCCGTTGCCCGGTAGTAGGGTGCGGCCACCGGGGCCCGCCAGTCGATGATCACCGGCTTGGCCTCGGTGTCCTCGACGTGCCGACGGCCGATGTACCAACGTTCGGCCTCCTCGGTGTCGATCCGCCCGAAACACAGCTGTCCCGTGCGCTGATGAACGGCCTCGAGCCGCTTGTCGAGGTGAGCCTTGGTGACCCTGGCGTCGACCGTGTTCTCGTCATCGACCGACCGCTGCCCGATCCCGACCATCTCGACCGCCCTTCGCTGCATGGCCAACAGGCATTCGTGGGCGTAGTCCAGCAGCGCCTGCTCACTCATCAGGTCGGGATGGTCTGGGGGGTCGGTTTGCTGCGACATCGGTCGGATCCTTCGGCGCGCCAATGGCACCGTGGGAGAGATGGCGGCCTTTCACTGTACGGGGCCCGCATGGTCGCCGCACCAGGACGAATTCCGGTGATCGGTCTCCCTACGCCGGCATATCCCCGAACCGGTCGTCGAGTTCGACGACAAGGGCATAGTGGTCCGACGGAACGATGGCCTCGTGACCGTCGACCGACACCGGTTCGGTCCCGGCCAGTTTCGCCGCCACCGGACTGCAGAACGGCTTCACCCGGGGCCAACTCACCAGCACGTAGTCGAGGCGGCGACGGGGCCAACTGGCGTCGGCCGCGTGCGGATTGTCCCTCGTCCACGTGTGACCGATGCCCTCACCCACCGCCGCCCAAGCGTCGATGAAGATCAACTCGGGGTGGTAGCCGGGTTCGAGGCCTGTCAACCGGCGCAGCTCCTGCGATTCCGGCGTGCCGTTGAGATCACCGGTGATGATGACCGGCAGCGGATCGGCGCTGCCGTCCCGGTGGCGGTGCTGCTCGACCGCTTCGACGATCGCCTGCAGCTGCACCTGCCGAGTGGCACTGGCATGATACTGCCAGGTCAAATGGGTGGTCACGAGCAGGCGGGGCCCGGGATCGGACTCGATCACCGCAATCAGCGCTGTGCGCGACGTCGACTCACCCTCGAGGTCGGGCAGCGCGACCTGTTCGACGAACGTGAGCGGCTCCCGGCTGAGAATGGCGTTGCCGAAACCCTGCGATGAACCGTCGGATCGGCGGGACCGGATGACGTGATATCCGAGTTCGTCGGCCAGGAGCCGGGCCTGATCGCCGTTCTCGTCATCGGCGAAGACTTCCTGGACGGTGATGACATCGGCGTTCGCCCGTCGCAATTCGGCCAAGATGGCCGGCTGGCGCTGCTGCCATGTTCCGAACTTCCACCAGAGATTCCACGTCAGGATGCGCACACCTCCGATGGTGCCATCGTCGGGCCGGCGTTGTCGGGATGGCTGACAACTCACAGTCCGATTTCGCTGCTGGTCTCCCTGTCGAGTCGCCCCCGACGCGGATTCCCGCCGCTCAAGCACCGCCCGGCCGATTCCGATGGAGAAAGGGTTCATTTCGTTGACCAGCCACGGAGAGTCCCAGCATGAAGCGCCCCAGCTTCCGGTCGTTGTATTCGGCCCGGCACTCCGTCAACGCTGCCCACGGCCGCACCGCGGCTCGGCTGGTTCTGGCGCTCGCCGTGTTCCTCGGAGCGGCGAGCTGGTATGTCAGCCGTACCACCCTGGACAACACGATCAATCAGCGATTCGAGTTCCGGACCGGTGAGGTCACGACGGCCATCGAGGAACGGATGGCGATCTACCAGCAGGTCCTGGTCAGCGGTGTCGGGCTGTTCAACGCCAGCTCCGACGTCACCCGCGACGAATGGCGGACGTTCGTCGACTCCCTCGAACTCCAGGAGAACTGGCCCGGTATCCAGGGCATGGGCTTCGCCGTGCCGCTCGACCCCGACGATGTGGCCGCCCACGAGGAGGCAATTCGGGCCGAGGGATTTCCCGACTACCAGATCCATCCGGCCGAACCGATTCGAGACGAATACACGGCCATCGTCTACCTGGAACCGTTCGACTGGCGAAACCAGCGGGCCTTCGGGTTCGACATGTGGAGCAACGAGGTGCGGCGCGAGGCCATGGCCAGAGCCCGCGACACCGGCAAGCCGGCATCGTCGGGCCTCATCACGCTGGTGCAGGAAACCGACGAGGATGTTCAACGCGGCTTCCTGACCTACGTGCCGGTCTATGAAGGAGGCGTGACGCCCCCAACCGTCGAGCAACGACGGGCCGGCTTTGTCGGCTGGGTCTACGCCCCGTTCCGCATGGGCGACCTCATGTTCGAGGTGGTCGGGGCCCGCAGCGACCTCAATTTCGAGGTCTACGACGACGCCGTACTGAGCCCCGACAAGCTGCTCTACGACACCGACGACGTGTCGACGCTCGAGGACGGCGACCGCTCCGACCTGCAACGGCGGACCCCGGTGACGCAGGCCGGTCACGATTGGCTCATCGTGTTCACCGCCACCGAGGAACTGGTGGCCGATCTCGACGAGAACCAGCCGACCTTGATCGCCTTCGTCAGCATCCTGATCGATGTGCTGCTGTTCTTCGTGATCCGGACACTGACATCGCTGGAGCGACGAGCCTCGGAGATCGCCACCGGGATGACCGAGGACCTGACGGCGGCCAAAGCGACGCTCGAGCGCCGGTCGATGGAATTGGAGCACTACACCCGTGAGCTGGAGCGGTCGAACAATGAGCTGGCCCAGTTCGCCCATATCGCCGCACACGACCTCCAGGAACCACTTCGCACCATCGGCAACTACTCCCAACTCGTTGCGGACCGGTACGGGGACGAACTCGACGACGACGGGAAACGTTGGCTGCAGTTCATGTCCGACGGGGCCCAACGGATGAGCAACCTGATCAGGTCACTCCTCCAGTACTCCTCGATCGAGGGAAACGTGGCCCCGTTCCGGCCCGTCGATCTCGATCAGGTGCTCGACAAAGCCGTACGGGAACTGGCCGGCGGCGTGGAGGAGAGCGGGGCCCGAATACTTCGCAGCCCACTGCCCGTCGTCATGGGCGACGAATCCCAGTTGATCCGTCTCATGCAGAACCTCATCGCCAACGCCATCAAGTACCGGTCCGACGAGCCCCCGGTCGTGACGATCTCGGCCACCCGGGACAAAAACCAGTGGCGGATCGCGGTCAACGACAACGGCGTGGGCATCAAGCCCGAGTACCACCAGCGGATCTTCGAACTGTTCCGCCGCGTCGGCCAGCAGCCCGAACCGGCCGGAACGGGGCTGGGCCTGGCCATCTGCCGCAGGATCGTGGAACGACACGGTGGCTCGATCGGCGTCCAGTCCGCACCCGGCGAGGGCAGCACCTTCCTTGTCACGCTGCCCCGCGTACTGCCGTCGCAGACGAACGGATCGATCGACCGCAATGGCCACCAACGCCGCACCGGCGACGACCGTCGAGCCAACGGGACCAAGCCCGAAGGCATGAGCGGCGGCCCGACAGAGCGACGAGACCAAGGAGCCGACCACGGGCCGGCCCGACCAATGGAGAAAGTACTTTCACATGACAGTTGAGCAGCCGGCGAGCGACCCGTCGATCGCATGCACCACGCCCTGCACGATCGGTCGGCCGGCCGAAATCCTGCTCGTCGAGGACAACCCGGCGGATGCGGAGCTCGCCATGATCGGTCTTCGCGGCGATGCGGGTATCAACAACATCCACGTCGCCCGCGACGGCGAGGAGGCGTGGGAATTCCTGACTCAGGTGGGAGATCACGCCGGCGCTCCTCGTCCGGACATCGTCCTACTCGACCTCAACCTTCCCGGCCTGAGCGGAGGTGAGCTCCTCCGGAACATCAAGACCGACGAAGATCTCCGTTCGATCCCGGTGATCGTGCTGACCACCTCCGATGCCGATCAGGACGTCCGCTCCGCCTACTGCGCACATGCCAACGCCTACATGGTCAAGCCCGTGGACTTCCAGCAGTTCCACCATCTTCTCCAGGGATTCAAGAAGTACTGGCTGTCGATGGTGTGCCTCCCCAAGGCCTGACCGGTTCCGGTCTCAACTCAGACCTGGGCCAGCGCTCCGACCACCGGCAGTCGCACGACGAACGTCGAACCCCTGCCCACCTCGGAGACGACCGAAATGACGCCACCGTGCGCCTCGACCAGCGCCTTCGAAAGCGCCAGGCCGAGGCCCGTGCCGGCGATGGCGTTGTCGTAGGATGTCTGAGCCCGGTAGAAACGCTCGAAGATGTGGGCGAGGTCCTCGGGGTGAATCCCGATTCCGGTGTCGGAAACCGAGATCACGACGTTCTGTTGCTGCTGTTCGACCGACAGGGTCACCGTCCCCTCCCCCGGGGTGAACTTGATGGCATTGGTGAGCAGGTTCAGCAGTACACGTTCCAGTTGGTCGAGGTTGCCTCGTACGAACACCTCCGGTACGTGGTCGGGGTAGGTGAGCGTCAACCGGGCGTCGTCGGCCAGCGGGCGGATCATGGTACGAACCCCCTCGAGCAGTGAGGGAACGGAAATGTCGACGATGTCCTGACCGGACGCCTGACCGGATTCGACCCGGGACAGGATGAGCATCTCGGTCAACAGCTCCAGCAATCGACGTCCGTTTCGTTCGACCACGCCCAGCGCGGCCAGTTGGCTCACCGTCAACGGCCCCATGTCGCCGTCCTGCAGCATCTCGACATAGCCGAGCATGCTGGCAACCGGTGTCCGCAGTTCATGCGACAGCGTCTGCTGATCGTGGCGGGCCGCCTCGGCCGCCAGAGCCAGGTCGGTGACATCCCGCAGGAGAACCAGGTAGGCGGGACCGCCGTCCCACTCGATTCTCGACGCGGTGGCCTCGATGGCTGCCGAGCCGGACCCCACCGAACCTGCGTCGATTCGGATGAACCGGTCGCGGGCTGCGTAGAGCATGTCGTCGGAGGCGAACAGCGCCGCCGGGTCGTCGACCAGATGCTGTGCCGCCGGATTCATCAACCGGCACCGACGGTGCTCGTCGATCACCATCATCCCCTCGGGGCTTCGGTCGATCAGCCGGCGAAGCATCTGCTCGTGCCTCGCAACGGTCGCAGCCAGCATGTGGCGCTCGACGGCAAATCGGATGACGCGGACCAGAACCTCGCGGTAGTTCTCCACGGTCTTCGTCAAGTAGTCCTGCGCACCGCGCTGGACCGCCTCGACGGCCATGTCCAGATCGTTGTCCCCGGACAGGATCACCACGGGCACCGTGGGATCGACCTCCGCCAGGCGGACGTAGGTCTCGAGCCCGGTCGAGTCGGGAAGACCGAGATCGGAGAGCACGAGATCGTAGCCGCCGACAGGCAACATCGAGCAGGCATCAGCCAGGTTGGTGGCGATATCGACTTCGAAGGTGGCGCGCCGGAGGACGGCGCCGATCAGCGCCAGATCGTCGGGGTTGTCCTCGACGATCAGAATTCGTGACGTTTCCGGATCGCTGAACCCGCTCATAGCGAGTATCTCCTTGTGGTCAGGCACCCGCTGGGGTCGGAAGGCGGATTTCGACGACGACACCGACATCGGAGCCGGGGCGCAATGTCACGGTGCCCCCTTGATCCTCGATGCTCCGTCGGACGATCGGTAGACCCATCCCGCTCCCCGGGTTGTCCCCGACGCGATGCACCTGACGGAAGAACTCGAAGGCCCGGTCGACCCTGTCGGCGGGTATTCCAAAACCGTTGTCCACGAACCGGAGCACCGCCCATGATCCTTCGACGGTGGCGGTCACACGCACGACCGGTGGGCGCTCGGGTGACCGGTACCGGGCGGCGTTGTCCAGGATCTCCGTCACGGCAATGGCCAGGAGATCGTGGTCGCCCATCACCTCGGGCAGCTGCTCGACGACGATTTTCGGACCGTCGAGGCACCGGTCAGCCATCTCGAGGATGACGCCCGCCGGGTTCATGATTTCCACATCGGCGATCGGACCGATACGGAGATAGCGGACCAGTCGCTCGACCATGCGATCGGCGAGTTCGGCAGCCGCAGCGGCCCTGTCCAGGAAGTAGGCGGCATCGGCGCTTTCATTCAAGTCGACCCGGGCGAGTTCCAGGAAACCGCTGGCGGCCCGAAGGCGGGCTCGCAGGTCGTGGGACAGCGCATAGGCCAACCCGTCGGAGCGATCGGTCTCGGTCGACGACGTTTGCGATCTCGTCATGAGGCTGATGCGGCCGCCCGTGTCCGAGGCTTCGTGTCGGCCGTGCCGAAGCCCTCCCGATCGGGTTTCTCCCACGTCGACTCCGTTCGGCGAAGGGCGCTGATGAGACCGTGCGTCCGCCAGAACGCGTGGACCTGCCGGAATCCCGTGATCTCGATGAATCCCGCCAGAGCCACGGTCAGAAGGTCCCGGGGCCGGGTGTACCGACGATACGAGAACTCCTCGATCAGAATCGTGACCGCTGAGAGCACCATGGCATACAGCAGCGCCACCACGGCGACCAGGATCGCCATTCTGGTGTTGACCAGGTCGAGGGCGAAGCCGAGCAGAACCGCTCCCACTCCGACGAACTCGATCACGGCTCCCAGCAGCTCGAACAGGAGGTAGTAGGGCAGCGCAACGAGACCGATGCGGCCATACTTCGGGTTGAACATCATGCGGCGATGAACCCAGAGGACTTCGGCCAGTCCTCGAGACCATCGCCTCCGCTGCTTGGCCAGCTGGGTCAGGGAGTTCGGGACCTCGGTCCAACAGACCGGGTCGGGCAGGAACGCCAGCTCGTAGTCGGCCCCGGAGTCCCGCATGTGTTTGTGCACCCGGACCACCAACTCGGCGTCCTCGGCCAAGGCCGCCGGATCGAGACCGCCCAACTCCGAGAGTAGCTCGCGGCGGTAGACCCCGAACGCGCCGGAGACGATGATCAGCGCCTTCAGCCGCGACCACGCGACACGACCGAGCAGAAACGATCTGAGATACTCGACAACCTGGATGCGGGCCGTCCATGTGGAGGGCGCTTTGGCGTCCTCGAGATAGCCGCGTGTCACCGATGAACCGTTGATCGCCCGAATGGTGCCCCCGATCCCGACAATCCGCTCCGGATCCCGGAGATAGGCCCGGGCCACGAGCAGAAGGGCGTCGGGATCGAAGATCGAGTCGGCGTCGGTCATGCAGACCAGCGTCTTGCCGGCGACCGCCAGTCCGGCGTTGACCGCGTCGGACCGGGTCTTGGCGTTGACCTTGCGAACCACGATGAGGCGGTTGTCGACCCGTGATCGGAACGTTCCGAGAATCGTTCCCATAACCCTGATGGCGGGATCGATCGTCGTCTCGACGGGTTCGAGATCGAACTCCTCGTCGAGCAATTCGAACGTCCGGTCCGTCGAACCGTCGTCGACCACGACCACCTCGTGCGACGGGTAGCGGAGGTTCAGCATCCCGTGGACGCTGTCGATGATGGTCAATTCCTCGTTGAACGCCGGAACGACCACCGAGGTCGACGGTGTCAGCGGGTAGGCGAACACCTCGTCGAGACTGATGGGTTGCACATGGCGGCGGGCTCGGATGACCTCGGCGCCACCAGCCAGGACCAGGACCAGAAAGATGGAGTTGAACAGCAGGAAGTAGAACAGGACGAACTGGTCGAACCAGCCGAGTAGCAGCTTGACGATCTCAACCATTACGTACTGCCAGCTCGGATTCGATCGGCTGGACCAACTCGATGTCCTCGTCGTCGACGGTTGTCGTGTCGACCCGCCGGGCGATCATCGCCGACGCCGCCTCCCGCACCGTGGAATTCGAGGACTCGACGGCCAGCCGCTGGAGGGCATCGGCCGTTCCGGGCCCGTCGATGCGGTCGATGGCGGCAACGGCGGTGGTCCCCATGCCGTCGTGATCGTCGAACAGCGCCATTTCCGTCAGATGCTCGATCGCCTCGAACGCGCCGAGATGACCGAGAACGTCGGCGGTGCATCGGCGCACGTCCGGCGAACGATGTTCGAGCTCACGGATCAGCTCCGGGATCGCGGGCCGCCCGAGCCGAAACAGTGCCATTCGAACAAGGTGCTCTGGCACCGGGCGATCCTCGGTGGCCAGCAGTGACAGGAGCGGTCCGGCGGCAGCGGGGTTGGCGAGGCGCCCGATCGAGCGGGTGGCCACCTCCCGAACGGTGCGGTTTGGATCGTGCAGCGCCGCCGCCAGGAAGGGCAGTGCTCCGGATGCGCCGGTCGATCCCAGCAGCTGTGCGGCTCGGGCTCGCGCCGGCGCTCGCCGGCTGGACAGCTCGAGGCGAGCTCGTTCCAGCGTGCCTTTGCGTTCGAGCAGCAGAACCAGCCGTTCCCGGTCTGCACCGCGTAGCTTCCCGATGAGGGCTTCCGCCAGATCGTCGATCATGCGACTCCGCAGACCCTGTTCGGTCTCGAAGCGGGAGAGATCAGGGTCGTCCTCGAGCAGCATGGTCATGAGCTGTGGACGGATCTCGTCGGCGAGCGCCTTTCGCTGGAGGATCCGGCGTCGCGTCCAGAAGTGATGGAACACGGTGACAGCGATGACCGCCAGTAGCGTTCCGGCAAGAACGAAGAGCGTCAGCAGCAGAATGAGGTCGAAGCCGGTCATGAAGTGCCGGGTTCGGCGGCAACCGCCCGACGCTCACCCCGGAGCCGGAGCGCGTCGATCCTCGTGAGAAGCTCGCGAGGGCTGAAGGGCTTCACGACATAGTCATCGGCGCCGGCGGCAAAGCCGCGCTCGATGGCATCCTCCTGGGCCCGAGCGGTCAGGAGCAGGACCGGGACGTCACGGGTCGACTCGTCGCTCCGGATGTGCTGGAGGACCTCCAAGCCGTTCATCCGCGGCATCATCCAGTCGAGGATGACGACGGTCGGATCGAGTTGTTGGACAGCAGCGAGGCCTCCCTCGCCGTCAACCTCTTCGTGAACGGTGTAACCCGCCGAGGTGAGTTTCATTGCGACCATCGCCCGAATGTCGGGATCGTCGTCCACGATCACAGCCACTTGCCGATTCATCGAACCTCCAGGTTCCTCTCCATGTCGATCATCCCTCCCGTGACAGATCGGCCGATAGCAGGCGGCGTTTAGCAGGACCGGGCTCATGGTGCCCCTCAGCTCCGATCAGTCATCGCCGCCCGAGTTTCGCGGGTGAGCTAGGATCCGTGTTTCGGATAGCTCGAGTCGCCGATTCACCACCAAACAACCTCGTTGACGTGACAAAGAGCACATGGCAAAGTTTTGACCGATCGCTCAGGCCGTGTTTAACCTCGTCGCAGGGTAAAGGCCGGGTACAGCCCGCTCGGTCGGCAGTCAAGAACAACGGTGGATCTCAAGTATGGATACTGATTACGCGCTACATCCCGAAACAAGCTCGGATTGGGCCGACCGGGGTGTGTGCAAAGGGCTCACCCACGTATTTTTCGGCCCCGCTGCGGAACGGCCGGAGCGCCGGGTGGAACGGGAGGCCATCGCCGCCGCATACTGTCAGTCGTGTCCGGTGATGGTGGAATGCCGAGCGACGGCCCGCCTCAATCGCGAACACGGTTTCTGGGGGTGTGAGAACGACGAGCAGCGGGCCGCCGCCGGATATGCGCCCCGTTCGCCCAGCCGTCGAGCCGTCGTGCAGGCCCGAGATCGGGCCAGACGTCGCCAGTTGGAGCAGATGGAGTCCGCTCGGGAGTCCGTCGCCGCAGCGGGTTGAGGAAGCCGATCCCGGCGGCGGATTAGATCCGACGGGCCCGGCAGGGGTCGATTCCACATGACGGAATCGGCCCGACGACGTTCACACCGTTGACCGGCACGCCGATCAGGCCGTTGCCCAGGTCGGTCGGGTCACCGTTGAGCCACGGGCGAGGAGAAGGCCCTCGACTACGACCCACGGCGGCGCCGTCGCCATCCGTGCCACCACCGTCGGACCCGCCGCCGGCGGATCCCTCGTCGGTGGGGTCGTCGCCGCCGGTACCGCCGTGGGTAGCGGGATCGTCGCCGTTTGGAGCCCCGGAGGCGCCCCCACTGGCTGAATCATCCGTTCCACCGGTTGAAGCTCCGGAGTCACCGGAGCCGCTCGAGCCTCCGGCGTCGGCTCCGTCACCGGACGTCGTGCCGCCCGAATCGTCCGTCGATCCGCCGCCGGAGTCTGCGGCATCGTCATCGAGGGTCACAAACGAGTACGCCTGGCGAAGTCGCAGAACCTCCTCGGACTGACGGCGCAGACTGACATCCACGACGCCGGCCTGGGCCCGACGGTCGGTTTCGACGATGAGCATGCTGTCGGACTGTGAAACGGTGCGAGCGGCGCTGTTTCCGAACCACACCGTCACCGGCTCGGCGAATGAGCCGAACACGAACACCACGTTGACCGTGTCGACGAATCCGGTGTCGGGGCTGATGTCGACCACGGCCCACTCGCCGTTCGAGCCGGAGCCGGATCCGACCGATGGGTCGGTTGTCCCGCCCGTCGCACCACCGGTCGAACCACCCCTGGAACCACCGGTCGAAGCGCCATCGGTCGACCCGGAACTGCCACCGTCACCATTGTCCGCGCCACGGCCCGTTGCACCACCCGTCGAACCACCGGTCGAACCTCCCGTGGAGCCACCGGTCGAAGCGGCATCGCTCGACCCGGTGTCGCCACCGCTGCCGGGACCCGCGTTGTCGCCCGTCGGACCATCCGTTGAACCGCCCGTGGCCGACCCGCCGCCGGATTCGCCGTCACCACCGGATTCGCCGTCACCACCCGAAGCGCCTGAGTCCGATCCGGAGCCGCCATCGGTGGAATCGCCCGACGAGCCGTCGTCGGTTCCCGAGCCCGATCCGTTGCCCGAACCTGTTCCGGAGCCGTCGTCGTCCGGGGCTCCGGCCACGGCGAAGGTGGCCAGGAATCCGTCGCCGAGCCGCATGTCGGGGTCGCTTTCCGGTACAGCCTCGATCAACAGGGCGTAGGTTCCGCCCGGAAGGACCGTGTCCCACTCGGCCGCTCGGCTCGTGTCCTCGGCCAAGGCGACCGCCCCCCGTTCGTCGGTCACCACGGGTCGCGAGTCGCCGGTCGGGCCGGCGGTCACCTCGTGATCGGGGATGGCGAACAGCCGGCCCCCCCGGAGCGCGAACAGCGATGCCTCCCACTGGAACGGCCGGTCGAGCGCGTCGTCCTCCACGGCGATGGTGATCGACGCCGAAACCCGACCGGTCTCGTCGCCGGCCAGCCCTCGAATCGTGACCGAACCGATGGATCCGGCCGATCCGCCGCTGTCGCCGGCCCCGTCCGGTGTACCGACGGCACCGACGGCGACGCCGATCGCACGGGCGGCATTGACCCGCAAAGGATTCTCGGCTTTGCCGTGCAGACTGGGCAGGCTGTCAGCGGATGCGGTAAGCCGGTCGATGATCGTCGCCGGGCTCGAGGTCCCGAGAGACTCGATGGCCAGCGCTGCGGCCCCGGCCACTGCGGGCGAGGCCTGGCTGGTGCCGCTCTGGAAGGCCAGCTGTCCATCGGGAGTCGTCGAGAGGATGAAGAGGCCCGGTGCAAACAGATCCAGCGCCGAGCCGTAATTCGAGAACGACGCTCGGTGATCGGTCGCATCGGTGGCACCGACCACGATCATGTTCGAGGTGTTGAGGCTGGCGGGATAAACCGGCGTGCTGTCGAGCGAAACACCGTTGTTGCCGGCCGCCACCACCAGGAGCACCCCGTTTCCCCGGGCGTAGTCGGCGGCGCTGGCCATCTCGGCGGCGCCGGCCGGCGGCGCTCCGGGTTGGCTGCCGAGCGACAGGTTGACCACATCGGCCCCGTTGTCGACCGCGTAGCGGATGGCCATGGCGATCGAAGAAGACGGGATCGCGCCCGAGCTGTCGGACACCTTGAGATCCATGATCTCTGCGTCGGGCGCGACGCCGGCCACACCCTGGCCGTTGCCGGATCGGGCTGCGACGATACCGGCGACGTGTGTCCCGTGGGCATTGTTGGAGCCGTCGAACATCTGCCGGTCGTTGTCGCCGAAGTCCCAGCCCGAGCAGTCGTCGATGTATCCGTTGCCGTCGTCGTCGATCCCGTTGCCTTCCTCGGAGTCGCAGTCCTCTCCCGGATTCACCCATGCGGCGTGGGCCAGTTCCGGATGCGAGAAGTCGACGCCCGAATCGACGATGGCCACCACCGCTCCCCGGCCGGTGGCGCCCAGGCGGGCCTCGACGCCGTCGATGTCGGCGTCCGGGGTCTGCCCGACGTCGGGCAGCGAGGAGACGCCACTCAGATTGGCTCCTGTGTTGTTCAGCATCCACTGATAGGGCTCGTATGGATCGTCGGTGAAGGCGAGGTACATCTCCTCGGTCACTGTCAACCCGAGATCGGTCAGGACCTCGGTCACCTCATCCAGCTGCCCGGGCTCGGAGGTTCGCAGGGCGAAGCTGCCGTCGCGGATGGGTTCGACCGATTCCACGCCGGGCAGACCGGCAAGCCTGTCGGCCATGGTCGACCCTTCACCCCCACCGTCACCCTCGTCGAACGCCGTGAACTCACCGTCGGGATCCAGATAACCGAGCTGTCCGTCGCGTACCACGATCCGGACCGCGTCGTCCGGTAGAGATTCCAGAAGACCGCCACCCCCGGCGGCCGACTCAGACCGGTCACCGCCGGTTGCGCCACCGACGCCAGGCCCGGGTGAGGTGCCGTCGGCTACCGTCGAGGGAACAGTGACGATGAGCCGGTCGGGGCCATCGTCGGGAACGACCGGCTCGGGCGCCGACATCTCGAGCAACGGGGGCGGCGGTGGCAGCTCGCCATCGGTCGAGCCGGAATCAAGACCCAGGGCGACCACAGCACCGCCCGCTGCCACTGCGGTTGCCAGCAAGCCGGCAGGAAGCCTCTTCGATGTGGACATCGGTCTCCTCGGTGATGGCTGGGGGCGACCGCAAGAGGTCGGGCCGTCCGCTGATGCGCCCGATGTATCGTCCGCCTCAGAGCCGTCGTTGAGAAAACACGTGCATCTGCCCGTCCCGCTGGTCCGTTCGGCCCAATCGGCATCGGGTGATCGGTTGCTCCTTTCGACCGGTCACGTAGGCTCGATGGGCATGCCATCCTCTCCTGACGTCCCGATCGACGCCGTCCTGATCCTGTCGTTCGGGGGTCCGGAGGCGCCGGACGACGTCATGCCGTTTCTCCGCAACGTCACGCGGGGCCGCAACGTCCCCGACGAGCGTCTGGCCGAGGTGGCCGAGCAGTATGCGCTGTTCGGGGGCCGGTCACCGATCAACGATCAGTGCCGTGAGCTGGCTGCGGCCTTGACCGAACGCCTGGCCGCAACCCGTCACGAACTGCCGGTCTACTTCGGAACTCGCAACTGGCATCCGTTCGTGACCGACACCGTTCGGCGAATGGCCGCCGAAGGCGTCCGGCACGCGGCGGTGTTCGTCACCTCGGCTTTTGGCAGCTACTCGGGCTGTCGCCAGTACCGGGAGGATCTCGCCCGGGCCCGCGACGAGGTCGGGGCCGGTGCTCCCGAGCTCACCAAGCTGCGTTTGTTCTACAACCATCCGGGGTTCATCGATCCGCTGGTCGACAACCTCGCCGCCGGCCTCGAGCGGCTGTCGAACCATCGGATGGTTCGGGTGCTGTTCAGCGCGCACTCGATTCCGTTGTCGATGGCGGCCGGATGCGACTACGAGGATCAACTGTCCGTCGCGGCCGAGCTGATCCTCGACCGACTGGAGGCCGCAGGAGGTGACCGACCGGCCCACGACATGGTCTACCAGAGTCGAAGCGGCCCGCCCCAGGTCCCGTGGCTGGAACCCGACATCAACGATCACCTGACCGCACTGGCCACGACCGACGATCGGCCTGACGGTGTGGTGGTTGTCCCGCTCGGCTTCACCAGCGATCACATGGAGGTCCTGTTCGACCTCGACACCCAGGCGGCGCACACGGCGGCACAGCTCGGCCTTTCCTTCGACCGGGTGCCGTCGGTGGGCACCGATCCCCGCTATGTCGACATGATTGTCGCCCTGGTCGACGAGATCGCCGCCGGTGCGACGCCTGTTGCGATCGGCTCGCAGGGACCGTGGCCGTTCGAGTGCCCGGAGTGGCACTGTGCTCCCCCGCAACGACCGGCCCGGCGACCGGCTTAGCCCGGTGCCCGACTCGTCGCCCACCGGGCGATCTTGTGGCCCATCGGGGTTGACGGCGGACTGTCGGTAAAGGTCCAGAGTTCCCGCGCAATAGCCTGCCAGTTGGCCGTGGCCTGGAGCTCCGCGAACAGCCCCATGAGGCCCAAGGTGATCCGCTGGATGACCACGAACGCCGGTGGGACGTTCAAATGCTTCATGAGGTCCCGGTAGGGACCGTTGGTGTTGAAGAGGTGCTCGACCCCGTGTGCCGCATAGGCGGCGTCGATCGTGGTCGGCTCGTCGTTGAGTACGTACCGGTAGTAATAGCTGAAGTACTCGTAGATCAGGTCGTCATCGACATCGACGTCCGGCGCGAGGATGCCGACATCGGTCACCACACGGCGAAAGCCCGCTGCATTCTTCCGCAGCACCATCTCGACGATGAGATCCTGGAACAGCTTGGTCTCGGACTCGTCGAAACGTTTCACGAGACCGAAATCGAGGAACGTGATCTGCCCGCCGGGCCGGAACAGGTAGTTGCCGGGATGGGGATCACCGTTGAACGAATGGAGCTGGTAGATGGCACCGAACGAGAATCGGAACAGGGTCTCGGCCGCCAGATCCCGCTCGCGTTGATCCCACGTCACGACCTCCTCGAAACGGTGGCCGACGGCCAGGTCGGTGGTGAGCACCTGGTCGCCGCAATACTCGTCGACCACCCCCGGAACCGTGATGTAGGGGTGGCCGCGGAAGTACTCGGCGAACATCCGTTGATTGTTCGCCTCCTGCCGGTAGTCGAGCTCTTCGGCCAGCCGGCTCTTGATCTCGGTGACGATCGGTTCCGATTCGACGCCGGGAAACATGGCGGCGATCCCGCCGAAGATCCAGCCGGCGTTGGCCAGATCAGACCGAACCGCCTCGGCCACCCCGGGATACTGGACCTTGACGGCCACCGCCCGACCGTCGTTGGTAATGGCCCTGTGCACCTGCCCGATCGAGGCCGCGGCGATCGGTTGTGGGTCCCACTCGGCGAACAAGTCCTCGGGGCGGGCGCCCAGATTGTCGACGATCTGCTGGGCGGCGAGATCGGCCGACATCGGTGGGGCGTCGCTCTGCAGCGACGCCAGGCTGGTCTTGACGTTGTCGGGAAGACCGGTGTCGAGGTAGCTGGCCATTTGCCCCAGCTTCATCATTGCGCCCTTCATGTTGCCGAGCTCCCGGGTCACGTCCGAGGCGGTCCGCATCTGAAAATCCTCATCGAGCTCGATCTGGCGCTCGACCGAGGCGAAGGTCCGGCGGGCACGATGGAACGCGTAACGCCGTCCGGATCGGGTGGCCAGACGGGCCAGCCGGATATTGCGAGCGATCAGGCCGGTGCGACCCATCGGCCGAAGGACCTTGTCGACGAGACTCCGGCGCGTGAGGTGCCACAGGGTCAGGAGACCCAGGACCCCGGCCAATGGAGCGAGCCAACGGCGCACATCGGATCCGCCTTCGGTCGAGAAATCGAAGTGAAAGCTCATCTGCTCTTCGGAGATACCTCTCGTCGGGCTCGGTGTTCGGTCATCGGTCTTCTACTGTAAGTGGCGTGAATCGAGTTGGGAGATCACTGAACGACGCGGAGCTCGACTCCTACGACGTCCTTCCGAAGTACCTGGCCAGGCGAGTCCGGATCTTGAGCGTGCCGACTCTGCCCGGCGGCTACGACGGCATGACCCTCGGCTTCACCATTCTGCTGGCCCATACCGTCGACGAGCAGGGCAACAGCCCGCTCCTGGCCCACGAGCTGGTCCACGTTCGACAGTGGACCGACCAGGGTCGGATCGGCTTCCCCGGTCGCTACCTCGGCTCGTTCGTCCATGGCCTGAGGCTTCATCGGAGCTGGAAGCAGGCCTATCTGTCGGTCGAGGCCGAGAGCGAAGCACGACGCGAGACGTCCGAGTGGCTGCGACGCAAGGTCGAACGCGCCATCGGACACAACCCCGAATAGAATCTGTGGTCGTGACGATATCCACCAGGGCGACGGCTCCTCGACTCGTACTCAGAACGCTCGTCGGCGTGATCGCGACGATCGGAGTGGTGCTGTCCGCCCCGCTGGCGGCGGCCGCTCAGTCGACATCGGAGATCGCCGCTGAGATCGAGCGCAGCGGTTACTACGTCGAAGGCGGACCGGAAGCCGATCTGGCCGAGGCGATAGGTCGGGCAAACGACCTCGGGGTGGCCTTCGTCCGCCTGGAGCGTACCGGGGCGGCGACCGAGGCGGCCCGGGTTGCCGAGGAGGTCTGGAATCAACTCGACAGCGGCGGCTCGCAGTACCGGATCGTTGTCGTGCTGATCGAAGACGGCTACTACATCCAAGCCCCCGTCGGTTTCGACGCAACCACGCTGGAGGAGGCCGACCTCGCAGCGCTGGCGGGCTTCAGCACCGGCAACGACGCCGAGGGACTCGACGCTTTCACCTCCACCGTCGCCGCCGGCATCAGCAGCGGATCGTCCGACGTGGCGACCACACCGACCACGACGGGCGGGGCCAACGGCGACGATTCCCCGGGTGGCATCGGCCTCGGATCCATTGTGCTCGGACTCCTGGTGCTCGGCGGAGGCTTCATGCTGATCCGCAGCTGGAGCGGTCGCCGAAAAGCAGAACAGGCGATGCGGGAGGAGCTGGAGGCCGACCGGGCCGAGATCAAGGAGCAGCTGCGCGACAACGCCGACCGGGTGATCGATCTGGGCGACCGGGTCGTGGTCTCGGAAGATCAGGAGCTGATCACCGCCTACGAGCAGGCAAGCCGCGCCTACCAGGACGTCAGCCACCAGATCGACGGAGCGAGTAGCGTCGAGGAGGTCGATGCGCTCGATGATCGGATCGACCACGCCGAGTGGCAGTTCGAGATGATCGAGGCCAAACTCGACGGCCGGCCGGTGCCCCCCTCCCCCGCCGAGATAGAGGCCGAGATGGCGCGGCAGGCCGAGCAGGAAGCCGCTCGTCAGCGGGCCGAGAACGACAAACCGGCGCTGGGGCGAGACGAGTCCGTCTTCGGATCGGGGCCGGGAACGACAACCCGCCACCGGACCTCCTCCGGCAGCTCGTATCCGGCCGGCTACGGTCGTCGGCGCGGCGGGTTCGGAGGCGGCCTCGGCGGCATGCTGGGCAGCATCATACTGGGCCAGATGAACCGGCCCCGCACTCGCCGCGCGCAGCGCCGTTCCGGTTCCGCCGGTCGGGGTTCCCTCGGCGGTGGTGTGTTGCGGCGCGGTGGGTCCTCACGCGGCTCGGGTCGAAGCTTCGGCGGATCCGGCCGCAGCCGTGGTTCCGGTCGCAGCTTCTAGCGTTTCGCCGTGATTGCTGCTCGCGCCACGTTGCGAGGCACACCATCCGCCACAGTGTCACAGCCTTCCGCCAGGATGGACGGGATGGCCGACAAGCCTCCCTATCTTTCTCCCTCCTCCGCGGCCGCCTTCGTGAGCTGTCCCCGGCGGTGGCGGTTCAAATACGTCGACCGGCTCCCCGACCCTTCAGGCCGGGCCGCGCTCGTCGGAACCTTCGCCCACCGGGTGCTCGAACTGCTCTGTCAGGACGAACCGAGGGCCCGAACCGTCGAGGCGGCCAAGGACCTGGCCCGCCGGGCGTGGGACGAGTTTGCAGCCACCGACGACTATCGGAGCCTCGAATTCGGGGCCGATGATGCCCGAGCCTTCCGGTGGGAGGCGTGGCTGGCCATCGCCGGCCTGTGGGAGATCGAGGATCCGGCAACCGTCGACGTCGTCTCGACCGAACAGAAACTCCAGGTCGAACTCGGCTCGGTGCCCTTCGTCGGCATCATCGATCGAGTCGATCGAATCGGTAGGGATCTCGTCGTCAGCGACTACAAGTCCGGCACGCTGCCCGGGTATCGGTGGCGCCACGACAAAATACAGCAGGTGATGCTGTACGCTGCCGCGCTCCAATCCGAGACCGGCAGCCGGCCCAGTCGGGCCCGACTGCTCTATCTCGGCCAGCGCATCCTCGACATCCGCGTCACCCAGGCTCGGATCGACAACGCGCTGGCCATGCTCACCGAGGCCTGGCTCGAGATCGACCGGGCCTGCGGAACCGACGAGTTCGAACCACGGCCGTCGGTGCTCTGCGGTTGGTGCCCGTTCGTGGAGCAGTGCCCCGAGGGTCGAGCCGAGCTGGTGGCCCGAGCCGAGGCCGGCAAGCTGCCGGCCCATGCCCCGTCGGCTGCGCTCGTCGCCTGACATCCCGGGGCCGGCCCGGCTTGCCGGATCCGACACAGTGCTCAAGAGTCACCTCGAACATGTCGACAGAGGTGGGTGACTCACCGTTCGCTACCGGGGAAGGATGGCTCGTCCGTGAACAACCCGCCGCTCCAAGACAATCCGGGCCACGTGCTCACCGACCCGGGGTGGTTCCCGGACCCGTTGGAGCAGCACCATCTCCGCTACTTCGACGGCGACGAATGGACCGATCACGTGACCCATCGTGGACCGGAACCATGTATCGGATGCCACCTCGACGTCGAGCCCTCGGGGCCGCTGACGGCCGCCGAGGCGACGATCGAGCGCCGACGGATCACCGGGCGACCGGAGCCGACCGATATCAGCCGGCGTCGGCCGGCACCGGATCGGCGTCGGCGGCGAGGCCGAGAAGACTCTTCACGTCGTTGACGGCGGCGTCAAGATCGGCCAGTGGAAGCTCGATGGCATCGTCGGGTCGTAGGAGCAGAAGCCGACAGTCGACCACCGACTTCATCGTCACCGTTTCCAGCATGAGCGCATAGGCCGCCAGCTGGAGACGGTACTTCGCAACGAAGCGGTCGAGTTCATCGTCGGCCACCCGGTCGGTCTTGTAATCGACGACGACGAGACCGTCGGGCCCTTCGATGCAGAGATCGATGAACCCCTCGATGGTTCCCGTGCCGGTCGGTATGCCCACCGCCAGCTCCCGTCGAACCGGGTGGGTGCGGGCCAGGTCGAACGTGGCCGAGTTCAGCGCCGCCCAAACCCGTGATTCGACCTCGGCTGCCAGCCGACCGGTGTCGAGGGCACCATCGGGCCCCAGGCCGGCCGATGACCGGACCGCCCAGCGAGCGGCCAATCGCTGCACTTCCGATCGGCAGCGCGGATCCGCGGGAGCCACATCGAGCGGGAACCGTTCGAGCACTTGGTGGACGGCGGTCCCGAGGGTGGAACCGTCGTGGTCGGCGGCCGGTCCGGGAGCCGGGCCGGCATCCGGGCCGCCGTCATCGACCATGATCGCGTCGGCCGGAGCCGGCCGGCAATGGCGATCGTCGTCGATGTGCGCCTCGGACAGTCGTGACGGTGACCATGCCCGGACGGCCGTCACCGAGGCCACCACCCGGTCCTGGTCGGCTTTCCACCGGCCCAGATCTCCGTCATAGTCGACGGCGGCGAACCGAAGTTGGGTGGCCGGCACGATGTCGTACCGTTCGTCGCCCCGGCGTTCGAACCGCCGCCAAAGCTCCGGTCGATCCTGGATGGCGTCCCACGTTCGCCGGCCGATACTGGAGATGCCCTCCTTGTGGTGGGCGCTCACGATCAGGTGGTCGCGAGCCCGGGTGGCGGCCACGTAGTGAAGTCGGACCCGTTCGTGCTCGTCGAGGATCTCCTCGACCGATGCCCGAACGTCGAACCCGCTCGTGCGTTTGTCCCTCCCCAGTTTGACCTCGGGCCAGCCATCGGCTGTGAACAGCACCTGTGGCCCACCCCGGCGATATCCCTCCCGGGTTGGGGCGCCGGCGAGCACGGCGATGGGAAACTCCAGTCCCTTGGCGCCGTGAATGGTGAGGACCCGTACGGCGTCGTCATCGGGCTCGGGTGGCACCGGTTCGGTCACCCGGGCCACATCGCTCGACTGGATCTCCACCCAGTCGACGAAGTCCTGCATGTCGCCACCCTGGGCCTCGGTGAACTGCCGGGCCTGCTCGGTGAGGAACCGATAGCGTCGCCAGCGATCCCGAGGCCGGCTCTCGGCCAACGCCAGCTCCCGCAGCCGACGCTCCCGGATCATCCGGTCGATCAGACCGGCAGGTTCGCTCCACCAACGCTGCCGGTGCCACTCCCGAAGGCAGGTGTACGCCGCCGCCACCGGAGAGTCGTTCGAGACCTGTGGCCACGACTCCCGGTAGTCCCAGCCGTGGCCGGCCAGCTTCCACGCCAACAGATCCCGATCGCTGACGGCGAACAGGTTCGACCTGAGCGCGGCGACGACGTCGATCGAGCTGGTGGGATCGACGACGGCCCGGATCCCGGCAACGAGGTCACGGACCTCCTGGGTGGCGTAGACCAACGAGTTGGTTTCGGGTCGAAACGGGATGTTTGCGGCGGTGAAGGCCGACTCCAATGCCGGCAGCGAGAGCCGCGACGGTATCAGCACGGCGATGTCGCGCAGCTGTGCCGGCCGCCAGGTGTCGTTCGACCGGCGACCGTCGGGCCCCGATCCGCCGCGTTCGGACAGCACGGGCCAGGCGTCGTCCATGATCCGACACACGATCGCCGCCACATCCGCCGCTTCGAGCTCCCGGATCAGGCCGACGCCGAACGTCTTGTCGTGGGGGTGGCCGAGCACCGTGACCGGCACCTCGACATCGGGATGGGATGCCCGGGCCGCGGCCAGGGGAGTGTAGGCCGGCTGTACCTCCGCGACCCCGTCGCCGATGACCGATCCGAAGAGTTCGTTGACCCAGGCCACGATGCCCGGAACGGAGCGGAAGTTGGTGATCAGCTTCGTCGGCCCTGTGTCGAGCACGTCACCGGTCTCGGCGTACACGCCGATATCGGCCCGGCGGAAGCGATAGATGGCCTGCTTCGGGTCGCCGACGACGACAAGACGCCCGGGAGGAAGTTCGGCGGCCAGCTCCTGCCATCGTCGCCCTTTGACCGGTCCCGGATGAGCGAGGAGGACCGCCAGCTCGATCTGGATCGGATCCGTGTCCTGAAACTCGTCGAGGAGAATACGGGTGTAGCGCTGGTGCAGCGCGCCGCGAGCAGCCTCGTCGGATCGCAGGAGTCGCCGGGCCAGCACCAGCAGGTCGTGGAACGACAACTGGCCGCTGCTCTGTCGAGCGCGAACCCGGCGCAACACGTGGGCCGCCACCAGGATCGTGAACCGGCTGATGACCTCGTGGCGTAACTGATCGAGATGGGCGTCGATGTCTGCCGAGAGGACGGCGATCCGGGATCGAACGTGTTCGATACCGGGCTCCCGCCAACTGTCCTTGCGGCCGACGCGTTTCGGCAGCTTCAGCGACAGCAGGCCGCGCAGCTGCACGAGCGGTTCGGATCGGAGGAGCGAACGGGCCTCGGCGACGATGTCGAGAATGGCCGAACACATCTTGTCGTCGGTGCTGATACACAGCGGGGTGAAGTCTTCCAGCTCGATCAACCGGGTGAGCAGCTCCGAGGTCTCGAGCTCCGACAGCGGCTCGAGACGCCCTTCGACCAGCTCGTCGAAGGTTTCGAGCAGATCCCAGTTGTCGTCGAAGCTCTTGGCCACCGTCGTGAACGAATCGAGCTTGATGCTCAGCGCCGCAGCCCGTTCCTGCAGCTGGAGGAGCCCGAGGTCATCGCCGATGTGGCCGACGAACAGCCGCCAGTCCCGTTCGAACTCGAGCGCGCTGGTGATCTCGTCGACCACCCCGAAACCAGGGGGAAGGCCGGCCTCGATGGCGTGGTCGGTGAGGATTCGGAGCGCAAACCCGTGCAGCGTGGTGAACGCAGCCGACTCGACGTCGCCCGCCGAACGCATGCCCCGGGCGGACATGGCGTCGCGCACCCGGGTTCGCAGCTCCCGTGCGGCGGCTTCGGTGAACGTGATAGCGGCGATCTTCTCGACCCGGACCCGATCCTGTTCCACCATGTTCACGATGCGGTCGACCAGCGAGGACGTCTTGCCGCTGCCTGCGCCCGCCTCGACGAACAGTGTGCGTTCGAGCTCCCCGATGATGACGTGGCGGGCATCCTGGTCGGGCAGGTCGGACGCCGGGTTCGTTCCGCGAGCCGTCATCGATCCGTCCCGTCGTTGATGACGACCTCCACCGGCTTGAGAGTCGGGTCGTTCTGGATCGATTCCCATTCGCTCTGCCGGTCCGTTGGGCAGATGTGGTCGAAGTCGCAATAGACGCAGTTGTCGAACGTGACCCGAGGCCAGCTCGTGACGCTGCCGGGCACAGCCGGGAACAAGCCCTCCGTTATCCCGTCGAGGGCGGCGCCGACCTTTTCCTCCAGGTCATCCTCCAGAGCATCGTCGAGTGACACCGGAAGAACGTCGTCCTTCCTGGTGAGCCAGTAGAGGCCGGTTCGAGGACCCGTCCGGTCCAGTGCGTCGGCCACGGCCTGGGCGTACAGCGGGAGCTGAAGACGGCGACCGCCGTCGAGTGGATCCTCGTCGAGGCCTCTGAACTGCCGACCCGATCCGCCCTTGTAGTCGATGACCAGGATCCCGCCGTCGTCAGTGAGGTCGACCCGGTCGACCGAGCCCCGCAACCGCAGTGCCCGACCGGCCAACACCCCCTCCAACGCCGGACTGTTGTCGAACCCGAACTTGAACTCGGCGGCCCAGGGCGTCGACCTGCGTTCGGCTCGCAACGCATCATCGGTGTCGAGAAAGGCAACCATCTCGGTGATGAGCTCCTCACGGAGCAAGCGGGTGCGTACCTCGCCGCCGGTGATACCCCGCCCCTGGTCGATCTTGATCTCTTCGTCGCAGATCTCGAGCAACCTGGCCCGCTGCACGGCCGACCAGCGCTCGTCAGGGCCGGGAACGGCGCCGGTCTCCAGCGCTTCGGAAACGTAACGTTCGAGCACACGATGCACCAGATGACCCCGTTCCCTGGCCGTGATCTCGGCGATCCGCTCCGGCCGCTCATCCTCTTGAAGTCGGAGGACCCGCTGGAAAAGATACTTGCGGGGACACTGCGCGTAGGTTTCCAGCGCGGTCGGCGAGAAAACCCGGTCGACGGGATCGATCATCGACCGGTCGACCCGGCCGGTGTAGGGCGTGAGTTCACTGCGGCGTCGGTCGAGGTGACGACGCAAGCCGGTGGCGAGCGCGGCGTCGCGTCGGGCGAGAACATGGGTGTGCACCGGATCGCCACCCTCGACGTGAGCCAGCAGCGCTCTCAGCGCGAAGTCGTCCTGCGACATCGGACGTCCGTGGTCGAGGAGGCCCTGATGGTGCGAGGCGATCACGTGAGCCTCGTCGACCAGACCCCGAAGCCGCTCGGGCCATGCCCGCGAACGATTGCTCCGAAGATCACCACGGGCGACGAAGAAGGTGGTGAGATCGGTCGCCGAGGCGGCCACGAGCGCAGCGGAGTGAACATCGATCTCGGTGATCTGGTGCTTTTCCAGGAGGAGGCCGCCGGCCCGGGCCTTGAGCTGATCAGGCAGGAGCGAGTCTTCCCTGGGCACCCGGGGATAGCGCCCTTCGACAACACCGACGACCGCAATCCGGCGAAACGGCAGCCCGGCCACCCGATCCAGAGGGCCGACGAAAACCCCTTGACCGTCGTCGTGGCCCGGAACCCGCCATCCGTTGAGACCGGACAGAACGGTTGCCTCGAAGGTGTCGAGGCGGGGAGGTCCCCCGAACTCGTCGAGCGCCGCGACATGTTGGAAGAGCGTGTTGACCATGGCCACGGCCCGCTGCTCGTCGCCGGGCCACTCGGCAGGGGCCGGACTGCCCATCTCCACCCCGAGCAGATACCGGTCGAGGAGTCCGGCCGCCCAGTGCGACCACGCATGCCACGTCGGTGGCGGCGGTCGAAGCGCCGACCGGAGCTCGTCGACGAATCGCGCCAGGGCGGCCACGGCCGATCGGTCGTCACGACTCCCCGGATCATCCGGACCGGTGCTGTGGCCGTCACCGGATTCAAGCGACTGCCCGAGCTCGGCCAGCCGGGGCGCCCAGTGGTCCCCCTCGATCACACCGGCCTGCCGCGAGAGACGATCCCAGTGCAGCGCCGGGGCCTCGGTTCCGTCGCCGCGATCGATCGGAGCCGCGTTCAGCAGACCGATGACCGACCCCCGGTCGAGATCGTGGGCGGCGAGAGCCAGGAGCCGGCGCAGCGTGCGGCCGACGAGGGTCAAGGCCAGTGAGCGATGGCCCGGGCCACGCTGCGCGATGCCGGCCGCGGCGAGCTGCTCGCCGATCAGGCTGGCGTACGGATCGGGTTGGGTGTAGAGGATCGCCATGTCGCTGAGCGGCACCCCGGCCGCGGCCTGGCCGGAGATCTGGCGGAGCGCGGCCCGGACCTCCTCGTCGGGTGCGGCCACTTCGACGAGGGCGGCACGCCGAGGGGGAACGGGAGCCGACTCGCGTACCCCGGCCGGTCGGCCGTCGTCGACGAGATCCCGCTCGACGGCAACCCCGCAGGCTTCCAGACGGCGAAAGTAGGCATCGTCGATCGACCGGTGCCCGGTAAGCGACACGACGACCGACGCGTCGTCGCGGCGGGCGATGGCCTGGATCAGCCGGGCCTCGTAGGTCCGCTCGGGATCGGGATTGACGAGAACGAGCGGACCGACGGCCAGCTCGGGAGCCAGAGTCAGCTCCTGCAACGCAAGCTCGATGATACGGTCCTCGGTGAAGGCGCGACCCATCGCCTCCGACGCCTGCCGGGCCACCCGGAACGCATCGGCCGAGAGGCCGCCGGCTCGGCTTTCGAGACGCTGCCGGACCTCGGGTGGGAGTCCGGTGATCTCCTGGAAGAAGGCAACGAGTCGGTCCTCGGTGGTTCGATGGTCGGCCACCGATCCGAACACACCTGGATTTCGGCGCAGCGCTTCCCGGATCGAGGCCAGTAACTCGATCCGGCCCGCCACATGACCGTCGGCCGCCGCCAGCGCCGGCTCGATCAGAGTGGACGCCAGCCGGTTTACCGTGGTGAAGTCGACGCCGGCCAGACCGGGATACCGGCCGAGCGCACAGTGGCGCAGCAACGCCCGACGTAGACCGTTGGCGGCGACGGAATCGGTGGCGATGACGACGGCCGGCGCCAATCGGTCACCGCTGCGCACCTCGTGGAGGTGACGGGCCAGAGCGTCAATCGACGCCCAACCGGCGGGAGCGGCAACGAGTGGGGCCATGGCGTCCTCAAGCCTAGGTCCGGCGACCTGCGGGGCGTTGCCTTTCCCGCACGATCAGGTCCAGAGGTGCTCGACGACGTCGAGCCACAGCTCCACCGTCATACGCAGCGATTCGACATCGATCCGCTCGTTGTGGCCGTGGAACCGACGGGCGAACTCGCCGGCATCGA
>JBFHEP010000010.1:0-29460 GCA_041584095.1 Acidimicrobiales bacterium
CGAGTGACGATCGGAACGCCGTCGGAGAACGATCTATTCCTTGCCGCCCTGAGCGACACCATCGACACGAAGACCGGCTGAAACAGCCGAAATCCGGCTGATTTGACGGGCTGCGGCCCGGGAAACGGCGACCGGGCCGTTCGAACCAGTGGGCGGTTCCGCCTCCCCGAAATGATACCGGTGCTCCATGAAGCGCTGAAGGCCCACCTGGTACTTGTGGGAGTCATGAACAACCACCAACGGCATGCTGCCGGTTGTGCCGACCGGCGCAACACCATCCGGTGTCGCCCGGCGATCGCCATGGTGGTCACCCTTTCACTGCTGGCCGCCGCATGCGGATCGGCGCAGTCTGCGGACTCCGCTGGTACGACACCACCCGTTTCACAGCAATCCGACGACATCGTCTCCGGCACCGTCGAAACCTTGCAGGCGACCGAAGCGCCGGGTGACGACGTGAATGCCACCGGCCACGATGACAACGACGTGCCTGACTACACGCCTGCCGAACTCGAGGTTCTTCTCAACGGGCCACAAACCGAAGAGGACAAACTCGACCCTCGTGAGCCCGAGCCGCTCCATGCCGATTCGCCTGCTGCGGCGATCGAGGAGATCGAGGCCGAACTCGACGACCCGACCGGTGCCGCCGTCGGCGCAACGCCGATCCTCGACAAGGTGGAACCTCTCGACGCCCCCACCGGCCCGGTATTCGGTATCCGCGACGGTCGCCGTATCAACGAGGCCGGCGAAGCCATCCTGCTCGACGACGCAGCGGCCCTGGCCTGCGCCAACGTCGAGATTGCACTGACGGCCCTCGACGAGGGTCGGTCCGCCGATGCCGCCGGCCATCTCCGCACTGCCTCGAACATGGCCGCCGACACGGAGGTGTCGGCGATGAGCCCCTGGTCGTCGATTCTCGAACAGGCGGCTGTCGATGTGACCACGGGCCACACGTCGCTCAATTCCGAACCGAACAGCCCTGGACCGAACGGCGCAGTTTCGAATGGCGCTGTTTCGGCTCTGCTGGCGTTTGTCACCACCTGCACCCAAGGAGGCTATGAGCTATGACGGCTCGCAATTCCCACTCCCGACTGACGGTGGGGTGGCTCGCCGCCCTGTTGGTCGCCTCCGTCCTCGCCGTCGGCGTGGCGCCGTCGGGGATCGACCGGCTCGCACCGGAGGCGGCTGACGCCGCACCGGCGGCCGCGCCGGCCGTCGAGCCGTGGGTCGATGTCGACAACCTCGACCCCGTTCCGGAACGTATGTGGGGGGTCAGCGGTCAGGATCCGGCTGCCACCCAGACGCCGAGCCTCGACGTACTCGTGTGGGACATGGTGCAGATCGGCGACCGCATGTTCGTCGGCGGTGGCTTTCTCGATGTGCAGGAACACAAGGATGCGGTACCGATCCGCCAGTCCTTCGTCGCGGCGTTCGACATGCGAACCGGAGATTGGATCGACACATGGCGACCGACCGTCGACCGCATCGTCTACTCCCTCGCCGAGTACGACGGCAAGCTGCTGGTCGGCGGCGAGTTCGAGATGGTCAACGGCCAGAGCCGCACCGGTCTCGTGGCGCTCGACCCGATCACCGGGGCCACCGATCCGACCTTCGCCGGCTACGTCGAACGGCCTTGGTCGAGCCTGCGGGCCATGGTCCGCGACATCGAGGTGCGGGGCGACAACATCTACATCATCGGGAACTTCTCGCACCTGAACGGCGCCAACGGAGTGCGCACCCGTGTCTACAAGGCGGCGCGGCTCGTCGGCGATACCGCCCGCGTCGACACCTCGTGGAAACCGGCGGTGACCGGCTCCGGTGTGTGGGCCGTCGACGTGAACCCCGATGAGACGGAGGTCTACCTGACCGGCTTCTTCTCCGGTGTCAACGGCGAGCCTGAGACCGGGAACTTCCACACCGTCAACGCAACCGACGGTGCCACCGTGCCCGGCAAGATCGAGCTGCCCCGCAACTACACGGTCTCGCAGCCGGAGATGTTCGATGTCGCCTACGGCAATGACAACGTGTTCGTCGCCGGGGAACAGCACGTCGTGCAGGTGCTGCGGGAGAGCGATCAGCAGATGCTGGGCTACCACACCACCGGGGGCCGCAACGACGGTTTCGAATGGACCGGAGGGTTCGCCGGTGGGGCGTTCCAGTCGGCCGATCGGATCGGAGAATGGATCGTGGCCGGCTGCCACTGCACCTACTCGACCCGCAACGGCAACATCAACCACTACTCCTCCTACACCGGGCAACGGACCACTCACCGCCTGTTCATGCTCTACGACGCCACCACCGGCCGCCTGCACGAGCCGTTCGAGGCCGACCTCCACAGTCCCAGCGACGGCGCCTGGACCGCCAACGGCGACTCCTTCGGCTGTCTGTGGGTCGGCGGCGACTTCCACGTCGGCGGGGTCGATCACGGCCGCTCGCGCTGGCTCGGTGGTATCGCCCGTTTCTGCCCCACCGGCTTCGATCCCGACGCCCCGGCTCCCGAGCCGGAGCCTGAGCCCGATCCGAACACCGTGATCGCGGTCGGGAGCGAGTGGCGCTTCGAGGACAGCGGCGCCGACCTTGGGTTCCAGTGGCGCAACCCCGGCTACGACGACGCCGACTGGCCCATCGGCACGGCCGAGTTCGGATTCGGTGACGGCGACGAAGCCACCCCCTGGAACCCCGGCCACACGACCTACTACGCCCGCAACGACTTCGAGTGGAGCGGCGCCAAACCCAACTCGTTCAGCCTCTCACTGAAGGCCGACGACGGGGCGGTCGTCTACCTCAACGGGGTCGAGCTGGTTCGGGAGAACCTCCCCGACGGTGCCATCATGGCATCGACGCAAGCCATCGACTGGAAGGGAACGGCCGAAGAAACGTTCCAGGATTTCCAGGTGTCGGCCGACGCGCTGATCGAAGGCACCAATGTCGTGGCGGTCGAGACACACAACGTCTGGCGGAACAACGCCGATCTCAGCTTCGACCTCTCGCTGACCGCTTCCGACATCGAGCATGCCGGGATCGACCGGGAATTCGTCAACGGCGGCGCCGAATGGAACTACATCGACGATGCCGCGGCGACGCCGAACGGCTGGACGGCCGGCATCGCCAACGCGTCCAGCGGTCCCGCTCCGCTGGGCTTTGCCGAGGACCACATCGTCACCGAGGTCACAACCGGTAACGAGGCCTACTACTTCACCCGAACGTTCACCATGAACGACGAATGGGTTGGGTCGGACATGACCTTGAATCTACTGGCCGACGACGGGGCCGTCGTCTACATCAACGGTGTCGAGGTTCACCGGTTCAACATGCCGAACGGTCCCGTCGACTGGAGTACCCGACCACTGACCTGGGTGGCCGGCGCCGACGAGACCTATGTGCGCACCGTGATCAGCGGCGATGCCCTGGTGGCCGGCGAGAACACAATCGCCGTCGAGGTGCACAACTTCTGGCCCGGCAACAGCGATCTGAGCTTCGACCTGTCGCTCGAGGGCGGCGATCGGCCATAGGGCACCCGTTTCCTAAAGAGACCCGTCGAACGACCGATTTGGCTTGATGACAGCATCGAGTCCGTCGGGGGCTTGACAAACGTCGATGCGACGATGGAACCACCACGTTGGACCACTACCTCAAACCCATTATCGAGCACAGGAATCTGATCGTCGCCGTTACCGCGTTGACGGCGCTGGTCGCCGTGGCGGCCTCCATCGTGTTCCCGCCGTCGTACCAATCGACGGCGTCGGTGCTGCTGACGCCGATATCGGGGAACCCCCTCACTCCGCTCGAATCCGACACCGACGTCGACATGGCCACGGAACTGCTCATCTCGACGTCGAAGGCCGTCGTCGGCCGAGTCGCCGACGACCTCGGTGCAGAGTCGATCGGCCTCGACACCGACGAGCTGGCCGACAACATCTCGGCCGCCAGTCCTCGGGATTCGAAGGTCCTCGATCTCACCTACCGGGCGACGACGCCGGAGCTCGCACAGACCGTCGCCAACTCGTTCGCCACGAACTATCTCGAGTATCGGGAGCAGATCGCCGCCGAGAACCGAGCCGAAGCGGTCGAGCTCCTGAACGAGCGGATTGCGCTGCTCAAGGAGCAGCTGGCCCGAATCGAAGGCCAACTGAGCCAGCTGGAGTCGGGCACCCAGTCCTCTGTGTCGCTGTCCGTGGAACGCGACTCGGTCGACGGTGAACTCCGGGCCCAGCAGGACGCCTTGGCCGCTCTTTCCACCCTCACGCTGAGCGCCGGCGAGGTTCTCAGCCCCGCTCGGTTGCCGGTGGCCCCCACCGGCCCGGGTCTGATCGCCCTGGTGGCCGGGGGCCTGTCCGGCGGCCTCGTCATCGGAGTCACCGGGGCGATGCTGCTCAGCGCCGTGCAGGCCAGCCGAGCGCCGCGTAACCGCAGAGCCTCCGATCACATCGAGCACAACCGCCGCCGGGAGGACCGTTTCCAGATCGCCGGTCGACGGGCGACGGATCGAACGGCCGAATCGGTGGTCGAGAAACTCGCCCGGGTCACCGCAGACCGCGAGCAGATCGACGACGGCAACGACGGCCGCGTCGATGCCGACGAACCAACTCTCGAAGCGACGGTCGACTCACCCGAGGAAGACGCGGACAAGACCTACGACGTCACAGACGAAACAACCGATGACGTCACCGACCAAACAATCGACGACACAACGAAGGCAACGATCGCTGACGCGGCCGACGGGCCGACAACGATCGAGGCGGAGCCGCCGATCGCAGGGACCAGTGAATCCATCGTGCACGAGGGCGATCCGCCCGCACCTCCGATGCCAAAGCGTTTCGATCGACGCCGCAGCAGCGCCGCATCGACTCTTCATGAGGAGCACACGGTCACCCGCAACCCCGAAGCCCCGGCGCCGGACCCGGCGCCAGCGCTCGGTCCTCATGTCGCCGCCCACTTCGGCGACGACGTACCGCCACCGCCGCGGAACAAGGCGAAGCTGAGGCGGGACTCGGGCTCGCCGTCGACCCGCGCAACAGTAGATCGGCGATCAACCGTCATGGCTGGATCACCGCGGCCATCGGCTCTCACCTCGAGCCTGGAGGTGGAGACGGACCTCGGTCGGCTGGTTGACGAGATCAGCAGTCACCTGGCCACCGGACCGCTGGCCTGTCTCGCCGTCGGGCAAAACAATCGGGCGCAAGCCGTAGCGGCCGGCTTTGCACTCGTGGACGGCTTGAAAGATCTCGACACCGACGTGCTGATCATCGATGCCACCCTCGACCAACCGGTGCTGGCCGACCTTCTCGGACTCTCCGACATTCCCGGATTGAGTGAGCTCATCGTCGGAAAGGCGTCGATGGAAGCGACCATCCAGCAGCTCGAAGGTTTCACAGGTCTGTACGCCGTGACGACCGGCAGACCGACGCCCCTGGCCCGCTCGGCGTTCGACAGTCCCCAGCTCAGCGACCTGCTGGGTCGGGTCAAGCAACGCTTTCCGCTGACGGTCATCATCGGGGGGGACCTCGCGGACGCCGCAATCCTGTCCCAAACAGATGGTGAACTCGACGGTCTTGTCATCGCCACCACGGCGCCTCCGGGGGAGCCGGCCGACTCTGCTCTGGTCGAGTCGCTGTCGACACTGAATGCCCCGGCCTGGGTCCGGATCTCCGTCGCCGGGGGCGCAGGCTCGACCTCAACGGCGGCCACCGCCCAGACAATCGTCTGAGGGCCATGACCCCGACGACTGCCGTCGAGGAGCTCGGCCAGGCCGTAGAACCCCCCAACCGGTGGTTCCGAGACCGGCGCAATCTACCGTCCGGTACAGGGTCGCTGTATGCGGCGATCATCGCCGGCTACCCCGTCGCATGGGCCATCGGCTTCGGGCCGTTCCTGTTCCCCGCCATCGCAGTGCTCATGGTCGTGTGGCTGATCCGCTACCGACCGTTGCGGGTGCCCGCAGGTTCGATCAGCTTCGCCCTGTTCCTGGTCCTTGTCGCCGCTTCGGTCATCCAAGTCGATTCGCCCGGCCGCCTCTGGCTGTGGGGGCTTCGAACGTCGTGGTACGTGGCGGCCCTGATCTCGTTCGCCTACCTGGCCCGCCAAACGAGCCCGAAGGCCCGGCTGCGAATCATCAGGGCCATGATCCTTCTCTGGACGGTCGCCGTCATCGGTGGCTACGGGGCGATACTGGCGCCGAACCTGACCTGGCCGACGCCCCTTTCGCTCGCATTGCCGAGCTCGGTGGCCTCGGACGATTTTGTCCGGGACCTCATCATTCCTCGAACCTCGGAGATCCAGACGTTCTGGAACGGGGTGCGGCTCAATCGGCCGGCCGCACCCTTCCCCTACACCAACACGTGGGGCTCGTCGGTTGCGCTGCTGACGCCCTTCGTCCTCGCCGCCCTCCAGGATCGTCGAATCGGACTGCCCCGCTGGACGGTGGTTGCCATGCTGACCATCGGGCTGGTGCCGTTCTACGTCGCCCTCAATCGAGGGGCCTGGCTGACGCTGGTGGTCGGCATCACCTATGGCGGACTGCGATCGGCCTTCGTCAATCGTCGGCCGATGCCGCTGCTGATGGTCACCCTGGTAGCGGTCGCAGGGCTCGTCATGGCCCTCAACACCGGCGTGCTCGACACCGCCATGACCCAGCTCGACACGAGGTCGGCAGACAGCAACGAGACGAGGGCCAACATCTATCTGGAGACGATCGAGCAATCGGCCGAATCGCCGATGATCGGCTTCGGAACGCCTCGACCCAGTCCCTCGAATCCGACAGGTCCGCCCCTCGGGACCCACGGGCAGATGTGGGCGATCATGTTCGCCCACGGCTACCTTGCGCTGGCCCTGTACCTGCTGTTCTTCTTGTACGGCTTCGCCCGCGGGGACGGGAAGGGCGTGGTCGGCCACTGGGCCAAGGTCTCGCTACTCATTGGGCTGTTGCAGCTACCGATCTACGGGCATCTCCCGATGCAGCTCTTCATCATGATGGGCGCCGTTGTGATGGCGACCTGGCCCGAGGACTCGCTCGGACCCTCCCGTATCCCGGGACGATGACCGTCGCCGGCGGTGAGCGGGTCCACCAGGCGGCTCGGGGATCGGCCTTCAATCTGATGGGTGCGGTCACGGCCGCCATCGTCAGCTTCTTCACGGTCGGCCTCATCACCAACACCTACGGCCAGTCCAGGGCCGGGGTCTTCTTCGCCGCCACTGCGCTGTTCACGCTGGCCGCCAATGGGGCTCGGCTCGGCGCCGAGTCGAGTCTCACCTTCTTCGTCTCGCGACTGCGAGCCACCGGCCGACGCGAGGAGGTCGCTCCCGTCACCGCCACCGCGCTGCGGGCGACGGCGGCGGTCGGCCTGGTGTTCGCCGTCGTCGGGTTCGTCGAGGCCGAGGCCATCGCCGCCGCACTGGCGGAGGAGGATCACAACGCCCGGTCGTTGGCGGCGATGCTCAGGATATTGGCTCTGGCCGCCCCTGCGTTCTCGGTGAGCCAGGCCATGTTCGGGGCCAGTCGCGGCTTCGGCACGATGCGACCGTCGGTGGTCGCCGGCCAGCTCGTCCGCCCGATCGTACAGCTGATCCTCGTTGTGCTGGTCGTGGTCGTCGCCGGCGATGTTGCGGCGCTGGCGTGGGCGTGGGCCGGTTCGGCCGTGGCGTCGCTGGTGGTGATCGCGGCCTGGCTTCGGAAGCGTCTCGAACGGATCGACGTCTCGGCGGGATCGTTCCGATCGTCGGTCTACTGGCGGTTCGCTGCGCCGAGGGCCCTGACCGACATCGTCTCATCGGCACTCGAGCGTCTCGACCTGCTGCTCGTCGCCTACGTGCTGGGCGAGGCCCAGGCCGGTGTGTACGGGGCGGCGAATCGGCTGATCGTCGCCGGTCAACTCATGATGTTCGCCACGGCCCAGTCGATGGCGCCACATCTCAGCGCGGCCTTCGCCCAGGACGACCGTGACGAAGCCGAGCACGTCCTGCACACGGTGTCGGCGTGGAACGTCACGCTGCTCTGGCCGGTGTTCATCACGATGGCGTTCGGTGCCGAGACGATCCTTCGCCTGTTCGGGGACGACTTCACCGCCGGCGCACCCCTCGTTCAGATCTTCTCGACGGCGTTGGTGATCATCATCGGGCTCGGCGTCGGCGACACCCTGCTCCTGATGACCGGACGGAGCCTGGCGTCGCTCGTCAACCACGTGCTCGGCCTGGTGACCATGGTCGGGCTCGCGATGCTGCTCCTCCCCCGGGTCGGTGTGGTCGGCGCGGCGCTGGCCTGGGCGGCCTCACGTATCGTCGTTCGAATCCTCGCCGTCATCACGGTGTGGCGGACCAACCGGGTCCACGGGTTCGGCCGTCCGGTGCTCGTGGCCGGCCTCATCGCGCTGACGGCCTATGGGCCCACCGGCTGGCTGATCCACCAGAGCGTCGACCAGGATGTGCTGGCCATTGGTGTCCATGTCGCCCTGGGCGCCCTGTTGCAGATCATCGCCTCGCTTCGCTTCCGGCAGCTCCTGGAACTCGACCAGCTGCGGACGCTGGCCCGCCGGCCCGGAACCGGTTCCGCGACCGATGGCTCCCCCAGGCTTCGCAAGAACGGATCTGCAGCTCACCCCGGCGCAGCCGGATCCACGTCTACGAAAGCCAGTCGAACCGGCGCCCGATGAGCTCGAAGAGGCGCTCGTTCGGTTCACGGTAGATGGCGATCAGGCGATCCCGCATCGCCCGGTCCATCTGCCGATAGTCATGGCCGTTGCGGTCGTCGGTGACATCGAGTTCGACCGGCGGTAGACCGAGCCACCCGGTCACGTCGGCCAGGATCCGATTCGGGTTGTGGTAGAAGGCTTCCGACTGGATGACCATCACCTGGTCGCGGGGATAGTGCCGGTAGAGGCGCTCGATCTGTTCGGCGTACAGCCCTTTCGACACATATGAGTGGTGCTCGTGGCTGTGGCTCCAGTAGGTCCAGTCGCGCTGCATGCGGTCGTCCTCGCCGGTCAGTCGTTGCCGCTCGGCGGCGAGCGCCTCCTCAAATGGCAGCATTTCGTGCCCGTGGCCGACCGAGTGGTGAAAATGGGACTCTGCCCGACGAACGGGGTCGCGCAACATCACCATGACTTTGATGTCGGGCAGCGCTTGGGCCATTCGTTCGACCGCGAACGGATGGAACAGATAGTACGGGCAAGCGTCGAAGCAGAACATCGGGTGGTCGTGACGGGACTCGACGAGATCGGCCCACCAGCGGGTGGGAAACTGCGACTGATACCACTCCCAGCCGCGGTGATAGTTGTAGGAGAAGTAGTGGGCCCCCTTGCCCCGCCGGGGTCGCTCGACCATGGGGAGGCGATACAGCGCCTCGAACAGCGCCGTCGTGCCACTTCGCTGGACCCCGGCCAGAACAAGATCTGGAAGCACCCGTGACTCCCACGTGGCTGTTGCGGCTCGCTCGCGGCACCAGACGGCGCCGGCCTTCAGCTCTCGTAACCCGGGACGTTCGAGGAGCTCGTGTTGCGTGATTCGGGTGGCGATCCGGGTTGACATGTATTCTGCTCCAGGGTTCTGCCGGTTGCGCGACGGCGCTCAGTCGGCGCCCCGACATGGTGCGGACGTGTCGACGGCTCCGACGCCGGCCAGGATCCGGTCGGTTGCCGCCGCTCCCTGCTCGACACCCTCCAACGAGAGTCCTGCCGCACGTAACGTCAGCGTCCGACGGATCAATTCGACAAGGTAGAGGCGATAGACGTTGATCTGATTGTGCGGATCGACGCCCAGTCGGGCAAGCCCCTGCGGCGAGAGGCGGGCGCTGCGGTCGAGGGCGGCCCTCGTCGACAACCCCTTCATCTCCACCCCGACCTGGGTGTGGAAATGACAGAGGTCGAAACCGAGCGGAACGCCGTCGGCGGCGAACTCCCAGTCGATGACCTGAACGTCGCCAAGTCTGCCCCTGGTCCGCATCGGCCGGCGCCGCGCCGGTGACGCCATGATGTTCCAGGGGGTGAGATCGCCGTGCCAGGCTCCGATGTCGAAGGTCGACGATCCGACAGCGTCCACCACCCGCTCGATCGCTCGGACCTCGCGCTCGGTTCCGTGCGGTATGACGTCTTCAACCGACCGCCACCACGGCGTGTCCACGACGGCCGACCGAAAACGGTCACCGAGCTCGGCGACGGCGAGTACCAAGTCCGGTGGTGGCGGGCGGTCGATGTTCAGGCGAAGGCGGCGGGAGCCGACCACGCCGGAGGTCACCACGACCAGGAGGCGTCGTGTCTCCAGTCGCTTCACGACCCGAGGGGTGACGATCGGCGCTTGCGGCCGACGTTCGAGCCAGCGGGCCTCGTTTTCGACCAGCGCACGGGTCCACGGGTTCCACCCGATCTTGGCCCAGCCGATGCACATGCCGTTCTGGTCGATCAGTTGCAGAACGGGTTTGCGATTGGATTTCGGCCGGGCGAGAGTGACCGCGACATGGAGTTCGTCGAGCGGTCCGCTTCGCGCCATGGCCTCGGCAAGGTCGGTCAGGACACCGTCGCCGACCGAGCCTGTGGCGGCGACCAGACCCCCGTCGAGCACCTGGGCGGCAAGGCGAGGAGACCGCATGAGCAGCTCCGCCGACCAGCTCCGGGCCCGGCGCCCGGCCGTGAATCCGTCGTGGTAGCGGCGGACGGCGGTACGGGCGGCATCCATGGACGTTGCTGGAATCAGGAGTTCGGGTGCGACCGCCGATGGGGATGCCCACCAGCGAAAGCCGACCCGGAGCCCGCCGTCGCCGGTAGCGATGACGGAGGGGTGCTCCGCCACCTGCCGCCGCCGACGGTCGACGAGGAGGCGGGCGTCGCCGCCGGGAAAGAGAATCGAACCGAGCCAGTCGAGGGAGTCGTCACCCACCTGCCCGTTCGTATCGATGTCCGTCATCCCCGTTCCAACCTCTGCCAAGCTCGCGCCTCTCTCACGGACCCCGATTGGCCCGCACCGAAAACGTCGGCCGAAACGCTCGCCAACTGAGACCACCTCGATGTGAGCGGACTAGCGGCCCAGTACCACCCGGCCGTCGGCCACCGGAGTACCCTCGGCCCGCAACAGCGCCGCCTGCCGTTCCGGGTCGTGCGGGATGAGTCGACCGGCGGCATTGACCACACGCCACCACGGCAACCCGTCGATGCGGCGCAGCACACCGCCGACGGCACGGGCTGCGCCCGGATAGCCGGCCTCGGCGGCGACATCACCGTAGCTCATCACATCGCCGATGCCGGTGGCGAGCAGCACCGTGACGACGGCCCGCTCGAAGTCGGTCAGGCCGACCGTTTCCTCGAGTTCGGCGACCGATGCGGCCAGATCGGGGCGTGGACGTCGAGGTGACACCGACTCAGGCGTCGGGGTTGTTCTCGGCCCACCATGCATCGAGCCGGGCTCGGATCTCGTCGTCGGAGAGCACGCCTTCGGTCCGTTTGATGGCGAGCAAGTGCTCGAGCGCCCTGCCGATCAGTGGTCCACCACCGATTCCGAGGTGTTCCATGACCGCCCTGCCGTCGAGCTGGGGGCGTTCGGCCGCCAGCCGATCCTGCCGGGCCAGCTCCACGATGCGGGCCTCGAACTCGTCCATCAGCCGCTGCAGGCGTTCGGCCTTGGCCCTGTTGCGGGTGGTGCAGTCGCAACGGATCAGTTCGTTGAGATCGCCGAGCAGGTGACCGGCATCTCGGGCGTAGCGGCGAACCGCCGAGTCACTCCACCCGTCGGCATACCCCTTGAACCGGCCCGACATCCGAACCAACCGGGTGACGTCACGGGTGAGGTCGGCGTCGTAGCCCAGCTCGTTCAAACGCTTCCTGGTCATCTTGGCCCCGACGGCCTCATGATGACGGAAGGTGACTCCTTCCCGGACGTCGATCCGGCGGGTGGCGGGCTTTCCGATGTCGTGGAAGAGGGCGGCGAGCCGGAGCCGGAGATCGGGTCGGGTCTTGGCCGTCACGGCGATGGTGTGGGCCAGTACATCCTTGTGGCGGTGGATCGGATCCTGCTCGAGCCGTAGGGCTGGAAGCTCGGGTATCAACTGTTCGGCCAGACCCGAGTCGTAGGCCTCCCACAGGCCGTCGGTCGGGTCGTCGGCCAGCAGGATGGCGTCGAGCAACGCTCGACGGTCGTCGCATGTTAGTTCGGGGGCAGAAGTGGTCATGACTCTCTTGGTTCGCCTGATCGGCGCGGAGCCGACCCTTCCCACCGTAACGCGACAAAGGCCGGGCCCGAACCGTCATTACACTGGGTGGTCGGACCGATACGGCCGCCAACATCGCCCAACACAGCAAGAGAACCCCCCATGAACAGATTGGCTCAAGGCATCGTGATCGGCGGATTCGCGGCCGTGATACTGGCGATGGCGTTCGCCGTTGGCATCTTCTCGATCTCGGGTCCGTCGTTGCCTTCTCTCGGCGATGTCGATGTCGACGTGAAGCTGCCGTCGGAGGCAAGAATTGTGGCGGTCGAGCCGATCAGCCTCGACTGCCGGGCCCGCGTTCATGCTCAGGTACCGGTCGAGGGTGTCCGGCAGCATGAGAGCCTCGGGGTCGTGTACCGGACCGACCGGGTTTCGATGAACGCCATCGGTGACGTCGACACCTGTGTCGACGGGGCGGCGGCCGAGATCTCGTATCACTCCGACGGCTCGACCGAGGTCGTCATTCCCGGCGAATCGATTCGCTTCGTCCGGCCCCGGGTCGACACGGTGAAGACGGCCGAGAGCGTGGAGGTCGACAAGGGTGCCGTCGGGAAAATAGTCGACGCCTTTCCCTGGGTCGACGACAACGACGGCCTCACGCCGCTGGCCTACGCCTACGCCCAGAACGTCATCGGGTCCAGTCAATGTATGGAGGCGGCCTACGAGGTGACGCAGGAGATCCTGCTCGACGCCTACCGGCAGCAGGTGATCGATCAGGGAGTCGACGACGAAGACATCGTCGTGCGAATCGACGGCCGTCCGGACTTCCCCGATCCGGAGCCGATCGAATCGGGTGACATCCAACTCACGGTGGCCGGCGAGTCCGTCGATTGCGTCGCCTCGGGCGACATCGGTTAGCAGCCTCGGGCGACATCGGTTAGCAGCCTCGGGCGACATCGGTTAGCAGCCTCGGGCGACATCGGGTAAAACTTCCACCATGAGCACTGACGCGTCCGACTCCGACGAAGGCAACGTGACCAAGGCCTGGGACCTCGTGGACAGGGCGAAGCAGGAGATCGACAACCTGTCGCCCGACGAGGTTCAGGCCGCCCGGTCGGCCGACCCCGAGGGCGAGCACACCGTCGTCGTCGATATTCGCGACCATCGGGAACTGTATCTGAAGGGCCGGATTCCCGGTTCGGTGCATGCTCCCCGGGGGATGTTGGAGTTCTGGGTGGACCCGGCGTCGGAGTACCACCGCGAGGTGTTCGATCCGTCGAGGCGTTACATCCTCTACTGCGCCGGAGGTGGGAGATCGGCTCTGGCGGCCAAGACGATGAAGGACATGGGCTACCCGAACGTCGGCCACCTCGAACCGGGCTTCGATGGCTGGGAGGCCGCGGGTCTGGACGTGGAGGACGTCAAGGCGGAGTCGAAGTGGGTGCCCCGCTCGTAGGTGACCGGTTCAGCCGTCACCTTCCGGCTGGGCGGCACCGGCGGTCGAACCACCGATCACGAAGGGCACCTGCTCACCGTCGACGAAAAGGCTCTGGGGGATCGAAAGCCCCTCGAGTTCGGCGGCCATCGCCAACCCCATGCAGTCATAGGCTTCGACGACGATGTCGCCCGCCGGCAACTCGATGACCGCTGAATCGCCCGGTCGCATCGTTGTGCCCGGATCGAGCACGTTCACGCCGGCATGGCGACTGAACGCAAGCGGGTTGACGGCGAGACCGCAGACGTCCTGGTCCGACTTGTTGACCCACGTGACGTCGAAGGTGTCAACCGGTTCCTCGGTGATCTCGATCGCCTCGACGAAGGCCAACTCGTCGTTGAGGAAGAGACCGACCTCGTAGACGCCGGCCGGATGCCCTCGGCGGTCCTCGGCGCAGTACCAGAAGTTGCGCCCGGACTTGCCGTATTCCCAGATCTTGAAGATCGAATACTCGTTGATCTTCGTTCCGTCCTTCGACCAGACCGCGGCCCACGGTACACCGTTGGGTATACCGCTCCAGTCGACGAAAAGGCAGATCTCCTCGGCGCCCTTGGAGAGGGTGATCACCTCGTCCACGGGCCCGTCGTTCTCCTCCCCTGTGCTGAAGCGAGGGTTCCAGAACGAGACCTGCGACAAATCGAGCGGATCGGCGTCGACGGCAGCGGATCCGTCCTCCTGTTGGGTCGCCTCGGCCCTCGACAAGATATCTCTGGCCAAGTTGATCGGGCGGATGGAGTTGAGAAATCCACCAATCGGCACACAGGCGTCATCGGTGTCGACCCGACCGTCATCGTTCGTGTCCGAAACCTGGCGACAGTCGACCGCAGGGCCGAGCTCGTTGGCCCCGGCCTTCGTGGGGATGCCGATGACCTCACCGAACTCGTTGACCGCCATCCCGCCGCTGTTGCCGGCCGAAATCGAGGCGTCGGTCTTGATCAGGGCGCGATTGCTTCCGTCCTCCCTCACGAATCCGGCAACGGTGCCGGTCGTGTGGGTTATCGTCTCACCGCCGATCACGGGATAGCCGAGGATGCGGATGCTGTCACCCAGATCCACCTTGTCGCTGTCGCCGAGCACGGCAACGGGAAAGTTGGGGTCGATCTCCAGCGGATCCTCGGTCGAGAGCACCCCGACGATCTTCACGACGGCAAGATCGAGATCGGTGTCGACGACGAGCACCTCTCCCCGGTAGCGCAGCTCGGGCGGGTCCGAGGCGTCGAGAGTGACACCGACGGCGACCGTGGTGAACGGGCAGTCGTCATCGACCGTGACCACGTGGGCATTTGTGAGGATGACACCGTTCTCCCCGACCAGCACGCCGGAACCTGCGCAGATGGTCTGCCCGCTGTCGTCGAGCCCGGCGATCCGAACCGTTGCCTGAGCCAACTCCGAGGTCGACGGGGCGGCCGGCGAGCTGGCCGAGACATTCAGGTCGGGACCGACCTGGCCGGCCTCCGTCTCCAGGTTCGCTTGGCGGGTCGCGGCATCGGTCTGGCTGCCGAGACCCGACAGCAGGTAGGCGAACAACCCGGCGACCGCCACCATGCCGAGGGCACCGGTGATCAGCATCGCCCGCTGGGTCGCGTCGACCGTGACGTCGAGGCCGCCGATGCGAATCCTGCGTGAGGTGGTGCGCCGGACCTGGTCGTCGACCACGACGGCACCCCGCTCGACGATGGTTTCGGCCGGGCTGCTGAGAATGGCCCCGGAGTGCTCAACCGTCGTGGCCGAAGGCGCCGTGGCGTCGCTCGTCGCAGAGACCGGTCGGGGTCGGGACGCCCGGACCGGCCGCGGTCTCGTTGCAGATTCCGCCGAACGAACCGGCGGCGGGCTGGGGATCCGGGCGGCCGGATTGGGTTCCGTCGGCTCATCATCGGCGATCGCCCCGGCAATTGGTGTCGGCGGGATCTCGGATGGGGCTTGAGGGGAGGACACAACGACCGGCGGAGTGTCGACGTTCGACAGCGGGATCTCCTGCGTTTGCCGGGCCAAGTCGACAGGTTCAGCCGGCCCGCCACCGGCGCCGTCGCCTGCAAATGCCGGGTTGGATCGGGAACCGTCGGGGCGAACGTCTTCCCAATCGGTGAGCCACTCCGAGACGGCCGCCGGCTGTTCCGCCTCCGGACCTGTAGCCTTCGACGCGCCGCCGACCGGTGGCTCACTGACCGGCCGGGTCAGGTCGGCTTCGCCGGACAAGTCGGGATCGTCGGCAGGTGAAACCGGCTCGCCTTCGGGCGTGGTGTCGGTCTCGACGTTGTCGTCATCGGAGTGAAGGCGATCACGCATTAAATCGGAATACCCCTTGCCGAGTCCGCTAACCCGACGGCTCGGTGTGCACGGACTATCACGATACTCCCGCGACGGCGACCTTCGATCCAGCCACCCTGCAGGGTGGGCACAGTTCCTCATGCCCTGACGTCTGCGCCGACGCCTCACGGCGGGCGATCCGGCCCGAGACACCAGTGGGTCGCTTGTTGACAAATCAGTGAAGCTCATCGATAGTTGCCGTACGTAGACCTACAGCACAACGCCATCTCCATTCGAGATGTACCCGTTCGCTCATCCGGGAGCTAGGCCGGACGCGGGTTTACGCAACACGGCGGCGGCGCCTGGATACGCCTCGGCGGACGTATCCGGGTCGTCGTCGGTCACACGCCCGGCAGCGGTACGGCGTGCGGAGTCAGCCCGCCCGGCGGGGTGCGGAGTCAGCCCGCCCGGCGGCGGGCGACCGTCAGCGCGCCCGGAAGCACCGAGACCGTCGCTTCGATCGGGGCGGGCACCTCACCGAAGTCCAGTGCTTCACCGTCGGCCCACATCGGCTCGTCGGTCGTGAGAACCATCCTGCGGCATCGTTGTTGGGACACCGCGGAGTGGCGTACATGGCGACCACTGAACACCAGCGGAAGAACACGCAGGAACGTGGCCTTCGACACCGGCTCGATCGTCGTCACGTCCATCACGCCGTCGTCGTGCACGGCCTCGGGGCAGACGGCCATCCCCCCGCCGAAATAGCGGGTGTTGCCGATGGCAATGAGACAGGCAGTTCCGTCGGCGGGCGGGTCGTCGTCGAACGCCACGCGATACGATATCGGCTCCAGCGAAGCCAACTCGGCCACGGTGGCGATGGTGTACCGACTTGCTCCCTTCGGGAACCACGGCCGGCGATTCATCTCGTTGGCCCGCTGGTTGACCCGACCGGAGAACCCGGAGGTGAGCACCGTCGCCGCGTAGCGAACCTGATCGCCGACGGCAATCCGAAGCACGTCGACGCTCATCACGGCGGAGCCGGTCGCCTCGTCAAGCGCTGCCGTCCGTCTTGTGGGCAGTCCGAGGCCGCGGCAGAAGTCGTTTCCCGTACCGATCGGAACGATGCCGACCGCCACCGAGGAGTCGACCAGTCCAGGCAGGGCGAGGTGGACGAGGCCGTCACCGCCGGCGAGAATCAGCCGGGTCATACCAAGCGCTCGGGCCTCGGTGATACGAACGGCGACGTCGCCGGGGCTCTCGGTCTTCAACAGATCAACGGTCCAACCCCGGTCCGCCAACTCGGCGACGAGAGTCTTGGTTCGCGACAGTCCCCTATCCCCTCCGGCGGCGGAGTTGACGAGTACCGAGATGCGCTGCGCCACGGCACGAGGGTAGCCGGAGCACGATGCGGCGTCCGATCCCCCCTTCGGTCTTCGGGGCGACGTCCCAGCCGACCGGTCAAGAATTTGCCCGATGACTACGATCAAAAGACATGGACTTCATGGACCTCTACCAGCACGGACAGATCAAGCAGGCACATCGTTCGGTCGGACAGGTGGCCGAGGAGGTCCGTCACCAGCGCGAAGCGACACGCGACGAGATCCATGCTTTGCACGAGCGGATCGATCGCCTGACCCTCACCTGCGAGGCGATGTGGAACCTGCTGGCGGCGTCGGCCGACTTCGACGAGAACGAGCTGGTTCGAGCGATCACCGAGCTCGACGCCGAGGACGGGTCGGTCGACGGTCGAAGGACCCGGGGGCCCCAGCCATGTTCCTGCGGTGCGATGGTCAACCATCGACTCAAGGCCTGCCAGTTCTGCGGTGAGCCGGCACCGGTCCACTCCGTGTTCGGCGCAATATGATTCGTCGACCGCACCTGTTTGCGTCTGGCCGACCGATCTGGATCTAGTGTTGGTCGGGTGACGAGCGAACCCGACATGACCGGTGCATCCGCCCACGACGTCGTTGTCGTCGGCAGCCTGAACGTCGACTACACGACGGCCGTCCGTTCGATCCCCCGGCCCGGCGAGACCGTGCTCGGCGACAACGTGCGAACGTTCATGGGCGGCAAGGGCCTGAATCAGGCCGTGGCCGCAGCCAGGGCCGGGGCGTCCGTGGCCATGATCGGTCGGGTCGGCGATGACGAGGCGGGAAGCCGCCTTCGAACCCGTCTTCGATCCGAAGGGGTCGACGACACCCGGATCGCCGTCGACGAACAAACCCCGTCGGGTGCCGCCTTCATAACCGTCGACGACAACTCGGAGAACGCAATCGTGGTCAGTCCTGGGGCGAACGCCACCCTCGGGATCGACCACATCGACGCGGCCGCAGCCATCATCGAGCGGGCCCGAGTGGTTCTCGCGCAGTTCGAGGTACCGATGGCCGCGGTTGCGGCTGCAGTTGGGCTCGCCGGTGGGACGGTCATCGTCAACCCGGCGCCTGCTCAGGCACTTCCCGACCCGGTGCTCGAGCGGGCCGACATCGTGATACCGAATCGGAGCGAGTTGGCGACAATCGCCGGGGGGGCCATTCCCGAGACCGAGCCGGAGGTCGTGGCGCAGGCATCGACCCTGACGGCCAGGTGGGGTCACGACCCGACAGAAGGCGCCGGAACCGGCATCGGCACCGAGCATCGGGTCGTCGTCACCCTCGGAGCCGAGGGCGTGTTGCTGGTCAACGCCAACGACTCACGCCGCTTCGCCGCCCGGGCGGTCGAAGCGGTCGACACCACCGGCGCCGGGGACTGCTTCTGCGGTTCGTTCGCGGCCCGACTTGCGCTCGGCGACGAAGTGGAGGAGGCGATCCGCTGGGCGATGACCGCCGCAGCGATCTCGGTCACCCGGCCCGGGGCCTCCGACTCCATGCCGACGGCGGACGAGGTCGAGCGGGCCCTGTGACCGGTCCCATGGCTGACAGACGATGGCTCCTGACGACCTGCAGAGCCGGTTGATCTGATCGTGACTTGCCGCGGCATGGTGGTGCGGTCAAACTCGTGAGGTGAACGATCGCAACGAAACGCCCCAGTCGCCCGAGGACGTTGCCGCCGTCGTGGCCGCCCTGGTCGGATCCGGTTGGCAGTGGTGGTGGTCGGTCGTCAACGAGATGCAGCACCTGCCCGACGTGTTACGGCAGATGCGGGAGGGGGCCGAAAGCTTCGAGCAGGTGGCGAGGCAGCTGGCCAACAGCACGGCGATGTTCGAGCAGATCGTCGAGGTCTACGGAAGGACGCTGCTCGAGGCTGCGGAACGGAACGCGGCGATGACCGACGCGATGCGGCAACGTCTGGAGGGTTTGGCAGCCCTGAATTCGCCGGATGCCGTGACCGACACGTTGAACGAACTGCAGAAGATGTTCGGCACGCTGGCTCAATTCAATCCGCTCTGGCCATCCCAGCTCGTCGGTCGACCCGGCGACGCGACCGAAGACAACGCCGACTGAGAACGACCCGACGCCCGATGCGACTCGAACGACGGGGCGGGATCTACCTGCGGGCCGCCTTCCAGGCTTCGAAATCGGCCCGACGCTCCTCCGATAGGGGGAAGATCCCATGCGTCGATTCCCCGGCCTGCACGAGCTCGGCGGCGAACGCCTCCCGCTCCTCCTGAGCGACGCAATCACGGGTCACCTCCTCGACCAGAGCGTGGGGGATGACCACGGCGCCCTCGGCGTCGCCGACCACGACATCTCCCGGTTCGACGTAGACCCCGGCGCACGTGATGGGCTCGTCGCATCCAAAGGGCATGTGGTGGCGGCGCCACGTCGACCCGTGGGACGACTGGTGGTAGACGGGCTTGCCGAGCGCGGCGATACCGGCGGTGTCGCGAAGCGCTCCGTCGGTCACGATGCCGACTGCTCCCCGCTGGTAGGCCCGGGCGGCGTAGATGTCGCCGACGGTCCCGGCGTCGGGCACCTCTCGGGCCTCCATGATGAGGACGTCACCCGGGTCGATCGTCTCCGACGCCTGACGCTGGGCCCCCAGTCGCGGCCCGCCGGCGTTCAACACGTCCTCCCGCACCGCCACATACCGAAGCGTGCGGGCCCGGCCCACCATTCGCTGGTCGGGCAGCAGCGGTTTGAGCCCCGACAGGAACGTGCTTCGGATGCCTCGACGGAAGAGCTGGGCGGTGATGGTGGCAGTGCCGACCGACGACAGCAGCTCCCGCAGCTCGTCGGTGAGGACGTTTGGAATGAAGGTTGACTGCGTCTGATTCGAAGGGTGTGGGTTCGAAGACATGGTGAACTCGATTCGGTGCGGGTTTGGTGCGGTGGCGACTCAGGGGCGGACGGGGTCGAGCACCGCCGGTCGGGCATGGCGGCCGATTTGGCGAGCAGCACCGTCTGGGGGCTTCACCGACTCGAGCCTGCCTCGACGCCGATCCAGGCCAGAAACGTCATCTGCACCAACACCCCATCCGGAAGAACGGCGGTCTGGGTGTGGCGGGCCGGCATGCGGCTCGGGTCGGGGTAGACCCGCAGCCAAGCCTCTTCGATCGCCGGGCGGTGAGCCGGGTCGGCCACGAGGAAGTCGAACTTCACGATGTCGGACCAGGTGGCGCCGGACGCGTCGAGAATGCGCCCTGCGAACAGCAACAGGTTGGCCACCTGGGCCTCGACGGTGTCGGGCAGCTCCTTGGTTCCGTCGTTGCGGCCGACGATGACGCTGGTCGCCAGCAGGGGTCCGACCCGGCTGGCCGCCGGAATCGATGTGCTGTGGGCGAACCCCTCGATCTCGATTGACTGTTGCATCGTGCTCATCCTAGTTTTCGTTTGCGATCAACCGCAGGGAGCCGCTCCATGAAAGCCGGGTATCGGGACGAGTGCAGTCGTTTCGAGCTCCGCACCCGGAAATATGGGCCGACACCGCACAGAACGAACTGTGCGCCCCGGACCCGGGAAGACGGGCCGACACCGCACAGAACGAACTGTGCGCTCGGGCCGCAACGCAGTGGCCTCCTGTGAGCTGGCCTACGACAGCGACCACCGGGAGGCGAGGCTGATGCGGATCGCCCCGGTCAGTCAGGAGATGGCGCTCAACTACATAGCCCAGTCGGTTACATGGCCCAGTCGGTGCTCGGTCTCCCCCGCAGCTACTGACCAAGCCCGAGCTTCGTGCCGAAGTTCAGGATCTCTCACGGCACGAAGCGAGATCCCACCGCGCTTTCTGCTACAAAAACTGCTGAGTCGTCAACAGTTGGAGAGTGTTCCGCATGTCACAAGATCTCGGATTCGATGGCAAGGTTGCCGTTATCACCGGTGCCGGAGGTGGGCTGGGCCGCCAGCATGCGTTGATGCTGGCCGGCCGGGGCGCCCTGGTCGTTGTCAACGATCTCGGTGGCGCCGTCGACGGCTCCGGGAGCGACGAAACGGCCGCTGGGAAGGTCGTGGCCGAGATCAAGGCTGCCGGCGGTGAAGCCGTGGCCGACACCAACTCGGTGGCCACTGCCGACGGCGGCGCGGCGATCATCCAGACCGCCATCGATGCTTTCGAGAGAGTCGACATCGTCATCAACAACGCCGGCATCCTGCGCGACAAATCGTTCCACAACATGACCCCCGACCTGTCTGACGCCGTCATCGACGTGCACCTCCGCGGGGCGTTCCACGTGACCCAACCGGCTTGGGTCCGGATGCGGGAACAGGGCTACGGCCGGGTGGTGTCCACCGCCTCCGCGGCCGGCATTTTCGGCAACTTCGGTCAGGCCAACTACGGCGCGGCGAAACTCGGATTGGTCGGGCTCACCCGGGTCTTGGCCGTCGAAGGGGCCAAGTACAACATCAGAGCCAACGCCATCGCGCCGCTCGCCGCCACCCGGATGACCGAGGACATCCTGCCCGACGAGATGAAAGCGGCGCTGGCTCCCGAGGCCGTGTCGCCGCTGGTCACCTGGTTGTGCCACGAGGACTGCGAGTCGACGGGTCGCCTCTATGCGGTGGGCGGCGGGCGGGTGGCCGAGGTCTTCCTCGGCGAGACCCAGGGCTACACGAAGGTCGGGCACAGCGCCGAGGATCTGCGCGACAACTGGGCCACGGTGACCGACCGCGACGGCTACGTCGTCCCGGCCAACATCGCCGAGGAGACCGGGTTGTTCATTCAGAAACTCTCCGATGCCGCCGGTGGCTAGGGGGCTGAGCGCGACTTCTGTGCGCCACCGGCGAGACGGCTGGAACTCACGCCAACCGGGCAGTCAGAGACGGCGGGGGAGGAACGTCGTTGCGACGACCCCGAGGCCCATGATCGCGGCCAGCACCAGGTAGAGCACCTGGAACGGGCCGACGGCGAGCACGACCACGGCCAGCGCCGGGGCGACGAGAAACGAGACCTCACGCCAGGTGGCGAACACCCCGGCCATGTCGCCCCGCTCCCGAGGTTTGACGAGCCGCATGAACGGAATATTGCCGAGCACGTCGATCGTCCCGCCCCCCACGGCCCCGAGCAGCCAGAACACGACGCCGACCGGCCGGGCCTCACCGACGACGGCGAGCGCGAGAAGCGACAGCGCCATCAGCTCGAAGGCGTGCTGCACGACCCAGCGAACACCGTGATGATCGGCCAGCCGTCGAACCATCGGGCTGAGAAACAGCACGGCGCTGGCAGACGACAGGAACGCACCGGCCGTCCACTCCGGCAACCCGGCCTCGACCACGTACAACGGTCCGTAGACGAACAGCGACGCCCAGAAGATCGAGCGGATGCAGGTGATGGCGTAGGCCACCCGGAGGTTGCGCTGCTCGAAGAACCGCGGGATCGCTCGAATCGGGCTCATCACCGGGCGATTGGGGTGAAGAAGCACCGGGTTGGCCCCCAATCGCAGATACCAGTGGAACGCGACGGCGACGACGGCGAGCACCATCGAGAGAATGAACGGAGCGAGAGGGCCGATGTCGGTCCAGATCCAGGTGCCGAGCGCCGGTCCGATGAGCCAGACGACGCCGAGGTAGAGGAGCCGGGTTGACTCGGTGCCGGTCAGCTCCCGTTTTCCGATGTACTCCATGATGTAGAGCGACAGGCACACCGAGAAGATCGACGCTTCGGCGGCGGTCAGTCCGATGGCGATCGGGATCGCCCAGCCCGGTCCGAACGCGAACAGGATGGCGGCCAGGACGAAGCCGATCAGTCCGCCGGTGAGGATCCACCGCCGTGGCATGATTCGTTCGAGGCGGGCAAGGTTGAGGGTCACGACGAGGGTCAGGGCTGAGCCGACCACGTACGCGATCGAAACCGCTTCCTTGGTTTCGAGCCGCGCCAGCGCCACCAGAGGGACGACTCCGACGATGCCCGCTCGGGTCAGCCCCTCGATCCCGGCCAGAGTTGCCAGCTGTCGGCCGGGTGTCGCTTCGAGGAGGAGCAGCCCGGCCGGCCGCGGGTATCGCACCAGCGCAGACTACCCGCCGCCCGCCGGGCCCGGGCGGCTTTCCTTCCGCGCCCGTCAGGCGGGACTCAGTCCTGCGTTTGAAGCAGATGACGGGGGTGCGGAGGCTAGCGGCCCTTCCAGACCGGGTCCCGTTTCTCGGCGAAGGCGACCGCCCCCTCCTTGGCGTCCTCGCTGGCGAAGACGGGGGCGGTGACCTCCCGAACCCGATGGGCCGTGTCCTCCCCCATCTCCTCGTGCATGAGCTTCTTGGTCGCCGCCACCGCCAGCGGACCGTTGCGGCCGATAACGGCCGCCAGTTCCAGAGCCGTTGCCAGGACCTGAGCGCCCGGCACCAGCCGGTTGACCAACCCGAAGTGGTAAGCCCGCTCGGCCGACATCGGCTGTCCGGTCAGCCCCAACTCGAGGGCGATCTGCAGGGGAAGGCGACGGGGCAAACGGGTTCCGCCACCGGCGGCGACGAGACCTCTCGTCACCTCCGGAATCCCGAACAGCGCATGGTCGGCGGCCACAATCAGGTCGCACTTCATCATGACCTCGAATCCGCCGGCCAACGCCATGCCGTTCACCGCGGCGATCACCGGTTTGGGAAACGACACCAATCGGGCAATTCCCCGTCCGACCGGCGCCATGTCCTCACCGGCGACGAACGCCTTCAGATCCATCCCGGCACTGAAGATCTTCTCGCCGGCACCGGTCACGATCACCGAGCGAACCTCGGGCTCCGCCTCGGCATCGTCGAATGCATCGACCAGACCCTGGCCCACCTCCGGATTGAGCGAGTTACCGGCGTCTGGGCGGTTGATGGTGAGCACCAGCGCGCCAGCATGCAGTTCGGTCAGGACACTCATCGACGACTCCATTCTGATCGGTCCAACGCAAACCTAGCGCGCCCGTTGCGGCCGACGGGAATCTCCACGATCACGTCGACCGCGGTTCCTTCGCCCCACGGGGCTCGATCTACACTGGCCCAATTCGAACCTGCAATGGCACCCCGGTTCGCCCGCACGACCCGAGCAGGAGGAGACAGCGAACCATGCAGTTCCATCTCGACGGGTATCGCCCGGGTGATCCTGCCGTGGCCGAAGATGTCGACGCCCTTCCGCCCCCGGTTCCGGACCGTCCCCTGCCGTCCGAGGTCGACGTCTTGATCGTGGGCTGTGGACCCACCGGTTTGACGTTGGCCGCCCAGCTGTCGGCGTTCCCGGACATCTCGGTCGCCATTGCCGATCTCAAGAGTGGTCCGCTGCAGGTCGGCCAGGCCGACGGTATCGCCGTGCGGTCGATGGAGATGTTCAATGCGTTCGGGTTCGCCGAGCGGATTCTGCGGGAGGCCTACTGGGTCACCGAAACGGTGTTCTGGCGGCCCGACGCCGACGACCCCAAAAGCATCAGCCGCAGCGATCGGATTCAAGACGTCGAGGAAGGCCTGTCGGAGTTCCCGCACGTCATCCTCAACCAGGCTCGGGTCCACGACCACTTCCTGGAAACGATGCGAAATTCGCCAACCCGCTTGACGCCTCACTACAGCCGGCGGCTGGCTGGGCTCGAGCGACCGTTCGACGACAACTCCCCGGCCGTGGCCCACTTCGAGCGCATCGGTCCGGACCGTGAACCGGTGTTGGGCTCCGACGGCAAGCCGGAGATCGAGGAGGTGCGGGCTCGCTACGTGGTCGGCTGCGACGGCGCTCGCTCCTCGGTCCGCAAACTGATCGGCCGCGCCCTCAGGGGCGATGCCGCCAACAAGGCCTGGGGGGTCATGGACGTCTTCGCCGTGACCGACTTTCCCGACATCCGATTCAAGGCGATCGTGCACTCGGCCACCGAGGGCAACCTTCTGGTGATCCCGCGGGAGGGCGGCTACATGTTCCGCCTCTACATCGAACTCGACAAACTCGACGCCGACGAGCGGGTCAAGGACCGCAACATCACGATCGACTACCTGATCGCCGCAGGGCAGCGAATCCTCGCTCCCTACACCCTGGAGGTGAAGGATGTGGCGTGGTGGTCGGTGTACGAGATCGGCCAGCGTCTCACCGATCGCTTCGACGACGTCGGGCTCGAACGCGACAACGTCGACGGCGGCGGCGGCGGCGGCGAGATCTTCGGCGACGAGCGACCGCCCCGGATCTTCATCGCCGGCGACGCCTGCCACACACACAGCCCGAAGGCCGGACAGGGCATGAACGTGTCGATGCGGGACAGTTTCAACCTCGGCTGGAAGCTGGCCGCAGTGCTGCGAGGCCAATCTCGACCGGGGCTCCTGCACACCTACACAGCCGAACGTCAGGCCCTGGCCGAGAAACTGATCGACTTCGACCGCGAGCTGGCCATGATGTTCAGCGCACCACCGAAAACCGAGGCGTCAGCCGATGACGACGACGCCGTCGACCCGGCCGAGTTCCAGCGCTACTTCCAGCAACACGGCCGGTTCACCGCCGGCACGGCAACCAGGTACTCGCCATCGATGATCGTCGGCGAGGCGACTCACCAGCATCTGGCGACCGGCTTCGAGATCGGAACCCGCTTTCATTCCGCCCGAGTCGTCCGGCTGGCCGATGCCAAGCCGATGCACCTTGGTCACACCGTGACCGCCGACGGCCGGTGGCGGCTGTTTGCTTTCGCCGACCGTGACGCTGCCGACAACCTCGACTCCCGGCTCGCCGCCCTGTGCGATTGGCTTGCCGGTGCTCACGCATCGCCGGTCGTGCGCTACACGCCCGCCGACGCCGACGTCGACTCGGTGATCGACGTGCGCGGCGTCATCCAGCAGAGCCATGCCGATATCACCATCGGTCAGCTCCCCTCGCTCCTGCGACCGGTGAAAGGCCGGCTCGGCCTCGTCGACTACGAAAAGGCGTTCTGCCCCGACTTCAGCGAACCGGGAGCGGCGGGACGTGACATCTTCGACCAGCGTGACGTCGACCGGGAATCCGGGGCGCTGGTCGTCGTCCGGCCCGACCAGCACGTGGCGCACGTCCTGCCGCTCGACGGATACGGCGAGCTGGCCGAGTTCTTCGCCCCGTTCATGATCCCGGCGCGCTGAGGGGAGACACCGGATGCGGGTTGTTGTGATCGGTGGAGGCATCGTCGGTGCTTCCACCGCCTACCATCTGAGCAGGCCCGAACTCACCGGCGGTGCCGACGTCGAGGTGATCGTCGTCGATCAGGCCCATACCGGGAAAGCCACCCTGGCCGGGGCGGGCATCGTCTGTCCCTGGCCCTCTGCGGCAGCGACGGGCGCCTACCTCGATCTCTATCTGGCCGGGGCCGGCTACTACACGACGCTGATCGAGGCACTGGCCGCCGAGGAGCATCGACAGCGCTTTCTCGGCTTCCGGCGGGTCGGGGCGCTGGTGGTATCCGAACGATCCGACGATCTCGACGCCGCACAGGAGCGTACGCAGCGTCGAGCTGCCGGCCGCCCCGAGGTCGGGAGAGTCGACCGAATCTCGAATCGAGCCGCGAGGGAACGATTTCCGCCGCTGCGCCGTGGTGTCGACGCACTCCATATCGAAGGGGCGATCCGGGTGGACGGAGGGCGGCTGGCCCACACGATGATCCGGACGGCGGCGGCCAACCGAGTCACGACGCACCCTGGATCGGCGACACTCGTGATCGACGATCGCCGGGTCACCGGGATCCGGGTCGGCGACGACGTCGTCTCGGCCGACCGGGTGGTGATCACCGGTGGGGCGTGGACCAACGAGCTGCTCGAGCCGCTCGGCCCCGGTCTGTCGGTGGACGTCGAGCCGCAGAAGGGTCAGATCGTGCACCTGAGGGTGGATGCCGACACCAGCCACTGGCCGATCGTGATGCCGGTCGGTCTGCAGTACCTCGTGGGCTTCGAAGACTCCCGAGTCGTGGCCGGGGCGACTCGGGAGACCGACTCGGGTTTCGACACCCGGGTCACGGTCGCCGGTCAGCTCCAGGTTCTGGAGGCGGCACTGGCGATCGCTCCCGGGTTGGCCGACGCCGAGATCATCGAGACGAGGGTTGGCCTTCGCCCCCTGGCCACCGGCCGCCCGAGCATCGGCCATCATCCCGAAGTCGAGGGTCTGATCATCGGCACCGGGCTTGGCGCAGGAGGGCTCACCATGGGTCCGTTGTGTGGACGGCTGCTGGCCGAGATCACGCTCGACCAGCGGCCGTCGTTCGACGTGAGGGCCTATGGTCCGTAACCGGGCAGCGGGGGGCCGGGCCGTCGGAGCGTCACTCCGTCACGCGTAGAGCGCCTCGATCTCCTCCGCGTAACGGGTATGAACGCCCCGCCGCTTGAGCTTCGATGTCGGGGTCAGAAGGTCGGTGTCGGGCAGCCACTCCTCGCCCAGCACCTTCACCTTCTTGACGCGCTCGGCGTTGTTGAACCCGGCCATCACATCAGGCAGAGCATCCTCGATCTCGGCCACCACCTTCGGATGTTCGGCGAGTTCCTCCAGCGTCTCGAACGAGATGTCGTTGGCCGCCGCCCACGCGGGGGCCACGTCGGGATCGAGCACGACGAGCGCGGAGACGAACGGGCGGTTGTCGCCGATGGCGATCGCCTGACCGACCAGCGGGATCAGCTTCAGCTGGGCCTCGAGGTTCGACGGCGACAGGTTCTTGCCCCCGGCGGTGATGATCAGCTCCTTCTTGCGGTCGACGATCTTGAGGTAGCCGTCGTCGTCGATCTCGCCGATGTCGCCGGAGTGGAACCAGCCGTCGTCGTCGAGCACCTCGGCCGTCTTCTCCGGCTGGTTGAGGTAACCGCGGAACACGTTACCGCCCCGGCACAACACCTCACCGTCATCACCCAGCTTGACCTCGACCCCCGGGCAGGCGACACCGACGGCACCCGGCTTGACCTTGTAGGGCTCCCAGGTCATAGGACCACAGGTTTCCGACAGACCGTAGATCTCCGACAGCGGCACACCGATCGTGCGGAACCAGCCCAACAACTCGGCCGGAATCGGAGCGGCACCGGTGATGGCCGCGTCGAGCTGATCCAGGCCGACGAGCCCTCGGACGGTGGAGAACGCAACGGCGTCGAGGAACTCGTAGGTTTCGATCTCGTCCGGCGTGGCGGTTCCCCACGTCATCTTCTCGGCGATGGGGGCGGCGGCCGCAACCCCGTCGTCGAACGCCTTCTTCTTCTCCGGATCGGCGGCGAGGGCCGCCTGAACGCCGCCGTAGATCTTCTCCCAAACCCGGGGCACGCCGAACATCAGATTCGGATGAACCTCACCGGCGTAGGCGGCGAACTGGGTCGGGTCGGGGCAACACGTCACCTCGCAGCCGAGGAACAGCGTCAGGTAGTGGCTGGTCATACGTTCGGCGATGTGGGCCATCGGCAGGTAGCTGACGATCCGTTTGCCGGCGTAGCTGTCGAGATCGAACGCCCGCTTGAGGCATTCCACCGTCCAGCAGATGTTGGCATGATCGAGCATCACGCCCTTCGACGGGCCGGTGGTACCGGAGGTGTAGATGAGCGTGGCCAGGTCGTCGGGTTTGGCCACCTTCGCCGCCTCGGCCAGATCGACGGGCTCGTGACCGAGCAGCTCGTCGTAGCTGAAATCGGCGGACGGGCCTTCGCCGCCGCTTCGGATGATGCCGACCTTTTCGAGTGAATCGATCGATGGGCGGGCCTTCTCGAACAGTTGGTGGAAAGCTCGGTCCTCGACGATCGCCATCGTCGCTTCGGCGTCGTTGCCGAGATACTCGATCTGATCCGACGACGACGAGTTGTAGATGGACACCGGCGTCGCCCCGACGAAGAGGGCTGCCGTGTCGAGCACGTGGAACTCGGGCTGGTTGCGAATCATCAACATCAGCCGGTCGCCGGCGCCGAGCCCCTGAGCCGCCAATCCGGCGGCGGCTCGGGCCACGGCATCGGCGAACGACGAGTAGGTCATCTCGTGCCAGGCGTCGGTCTCGGAATCCTTCCACCGCAGCGCCACCTGGTCACCGTTTCGGTCCACGTTTTTCACGAACTCGGTGGTGATGGTCTGGTCGGCGACGACCTCCGAGATGGCTGCGGCGTCGGTCATGTAGTTACCCCTTTTGTCGAACGCGTCTGCCCACAGCGGCTCGCTGTGATTCCGTCAACTGTAGAGCATCGGGTGCTCCGGACCCGGGTCGTCGGGCCAACGCCGCACAAAACGAACTGTGCGCCCCAGACCCGGATAGCCGGACCAACACCGCACAAAACGAACTGTGCGCCCAGACCCGGACAGCCGGACCAAC
>JBFHEP010000011.1:0-27822 GCA_041584095.1 Acidimicrobiales bacterium
CCAATTATCTGGCTCCCTTCGAAGTTTATGGTTGCGACCGGACGGGGAGTCGAGACCTGCCGTGAATTCGGTCACCGGTCAAGGCCCGGCGAGAATTCTTCGGCCCCTGAGATTCGCTGCAAATCTCCGGCTGTGACATCGTCCACAATTCCTCGATCGAAAGCGTGAGAAAATCGCCGGTTGTCATCGTCCCCGTGGTGCCGGAGGATGAAGGTGACGCGCGGAAGGTTCCAGAGCAATCTATGTTTTACCTTCGACAATGAGGGTAGGCATTGTCGGTAAACCACACGAGTGATTGGAAGGTTCCTCAATGACCAACACAACCCCGCTGCACCGAACGATCCTGATGGCTTTGGCCGCAGCTCTCGCTATGGCCATGGCCATGGCGATCTTCACCATCGGCTCCATGTCGGCAGCCGCCGCACAGGACGACGAGTCGACCACCACGACGGCGGCCGACGACGAGTCGACCACCACGACGGCGGCCGACGACGAGTCCACCACGACGACAGCCGCCGATGACGATGACGGCGACGCCCCGGAGGGCGGCGCGGACACCGGTGCCGGTGGTACCGCTGACGACAACGGCCTGGCCACCGGTGCGTTGCTGCTCGGGCTCGGTGCGCTGACGATCGGTTCCGGCGTGTACGCCGTCCGTCGGGTGCGCGCCTGACAGATTCTCTTGAGGCCTGAGGTCAACCTCGAACACGGCGGGCGGACCCCCGAGCGCAGCTTTGCGCTCGGGGGCCTGCTGCTGGTTTTGGGTCTGGTGATCACGGTGGCCGGTTTTGTCACCCTGAGCCATGCTCGGGTTGACCGCGGTCCAGCCGCCGTCACGTCGGACCCGATCGCCGACTCGACGTCGGACCCGATCGCCGACTCCGCCCCGGAATCCCCGCCGCTCTCACGAGAAGCAACCACCGACGCCGCTGGCGACTCCGCCGCCTCGGCGTCCCAGGCGCCGAGGCCGGTCGGCATACGCATTCCGACCATCTCCGTCGACGCCGACATGATTGCGCTCGGTCTTCGCGATGACGGATCGATCGAGGTTCCGACGGACTTCGCCCAGACAGGTTGGTGGGCCGACGGACCCGAACCGGGAGAACCCGGTCCGGCTGTGGTGTTGGGCCACGTCGACTCTCGATCCGGCCCTGCGGTTTTCTTCTCCCTGTCCGACCTCGTCCCGAACGACGAGGTGATCATCGAACGAGCCGATGGATCCTCGGTTGCCTACAAGGTCGATCGGATCGAGCAGCATCCCAAGGACCGGTTTCCCACCGATTCCGTCTACGGTGACACCCCCGACGCCCAGTTGCGGCTCGTGACCTGTGGCGGAGAGTTCGACCGCTCCGAGCGATCCTATCGAGACAACATCGTGGTGTTCGCCAGCCTGGCCTGATCCGGTTCTCAGCCGGCCGACGTTGCCTTGAATCGAGCCTGGTCTGGATCGTGCCAGATCGATGTGTTACCAAAGGCGGATGGCCGACGGTGACACGTCCTACGAAAACATCCTCTATCAGGTCGACGACCCGGTCGCCGTCGTCACCCTCAACCGGCCCGATCAGCTCAACGCCTGGACCGGGGCGATGGACGCCGAGGTGCGCGACGCCATGACCCGGGCCAACGACGATCGGCGGGTGGTCGGCATCGTTCTGACCGGCGCCGGGCGGGGCTTCTGCGCCGGCGCGGACATGGGGGCGCTCGACGCCCTTTCGTCGGGCGGAGGCGACGACGCCCGGCAGGTCCGGGAACCCGGCGAGCGGTTCCCATGGGCCAGGTCGACCGGCGATTTCGACGGCCGCCTCACGTATCCCCTGGCGCTCGACAAACCCGTGATCGCCGCAGTCAACGGCGCGGTCGCGGGGATGGCCTACCCGCTGGCGCTGGCCTGCGACATGCGAGTCGTCACTCCCGATGCCCTGTTCGTCACCGCCTTTGCCCAGCGGGGTCTCATCGCCGAGTGGGGGCTGAGCTTCCTGTTGCCCCGCCTGGTCGGCCCCTCGGTGGCTCTCGATCTGCTGATGTCGTCGCGCCGGGTCGACGGCGAGGAGGCGCTCCGGCTCGGCCTCGCCAACTACCTTGTCGAGCCCGATGAACTGCTCGGGTTCTGCCGCCGCTACATCGAGGATCTGGCGGCCCGGTGTTCACCGTCGTCGATTGCGGTGATGAAACGCCAGGTCCACCAGCAGTTCCACGGCGGACTGGGCGGCGCCGAGCGTGACTCGCAGAAGCTCATGGTCGACAGCTTCGGTCGTCCCGACTTCACCGAGGGCGTCCAGTCGTTCATCCAGAAACGGCCACCGGCGTTCGCTCGGCTGCCACTCGACGACGAGGATGAATCGTGATCGACTCCACGGCAATCGACAGCGTGCTGGAACGCTGGCACCGCTACGTCGAGGGTGACGGTTCCGTGCAGCTGGCCGATCTGATCCACCCCGACTGCGTGTTCCACTCGCCCGTGGTCCACACCCCGCAGGTAGGGCGCGCCATCACCGTCGCCTACCTGCAGGCTGCGGTGTCGGTCTTCGGCGGCGATCGACCATCGGCCGGAGGCTTCCGGTACCGGTCCCAGGTCGTCGCGGGCAACCAGGCGGTGCTCGAGTTCGAGTCCGAACTCGACGGCATCTACATCAACGGCATCGACATGATCACGCTGGCCACCGACGGCGACCGCGCCGGAACCATCGTCGAATTCAAGGTGATGGTTCGTCCGCTGCAGGCGGTCAACAAGCTCCATCAGCTCATGGCCAGCCAGCTCGAGTCGGACCGGAGTTAGTACATGCGCTCGCTGATCATCAACGGCACCGTGCTCGACACCGGGTCGATGACACTCGTCGGGGACCGGCACATCGTGATGGAGGGTGATCGCATCGTCGACGTGACCGACGCCCGACCCGACATCGACGCCGACGCCGTCATCGACGCCCGAGGTAGATTCGTGATGCCGGGGTTCGTCGACGCCCACGTCCACCATGTGATCACGTCGGTCGACTTCTCGAGGATGCTGCGGCAAAGTTCCGTGGAGCGTTCGCTGGCGATGGCGAAACTCGCCGGGGCGATGGTGACCCGGGGTTTCAGCACCGTGCGTGATGCCGCCGGTGATGTGAGCGGTCTGATTCGGGCCATCGACTCCGGTCTGTGCCTCGGCCCCCGAATCGCCACCGCCGGACGGTGCCTGTCGCAGACCGGCGGGCATGGCGACCTCACTCCCGCCGATCTGCGGAACGGCGACGACATGTGCGCCTGCCATGTCCACAGCAACGAGCTGAGTCACGTCGCCGACGGTCCCGACGCCGTCCGCCTCGCCGCCCGAGCCGAGCTGCGGGCCGGAAGCGACTTCATCAAGATCATGAGTTCGGGCGGTGTGGCGTCGCCCACTGATCCGTTCGACGCGATCCAGTACACGCCCGAGGAGGTGAGGGCGATCACGACCGAGACCGACCACCGCCACACCTACACCACGGCGCACGCCTACCAGCCCGACGCCATCTCGCAGGCCATCGAGAACGGGGTGCGCTGCATCGAGCACGGCAACCTGCTCGACCAACCGACGGCCGCTCGCATGGCCCAACTCGGGGTGACGATGGTGCCGACCCTTGTCACCTATCGCGTGATGCGGGAGTCTGGCGCCAAGTTCGGTATGCCGGAACGTAACCTGGAGAAGAACCAGGGCGTGTTCGAGCACGGGCAGAACTCGATCGGGGTGGCCCGGGCCGCCGGGGTGGAGCTCGGGTTCGGCACCGACCTGCTGGGCGAGCTGCAGACCGAACAGAATCAGGAGTTCGCCATCCGGGCCGAACTGGAGCCGGCGGCCGACGTGTTGCGGTCGATGTACGACGTGAACGTTCGGCTCTGCCGGGCCGAGGGACGCATCGGACGCCTGGAGTCGGGCTACTCGGCCGACGTCGTGATATCGAACGTCGATCCGCTCGCCAACCTCGCCGGTCTGGCTGAACCCGACGCCGCACTGGCCGCCGTCGTCCGCCGCGGCGGGATCGTCTTCGACCGCACCGACTGAGCCTTCGAGAGCAGCGCATGGTCTTCGAGCTCGAATCCGACCGGACCTGACGGTGGCCCACCGGCCGCTCATAATCGACGGACTCCAGTACGGCAACTGGTCGGAGGACATCTTCGCCCAGATGCATACGGGTGGTGTGGCCGCAGTGCACGCCACGATCTGCTACCACGAGAACTTCCGGGAGACGGTGGCGAACATCGAGCAGTGGAACCGCTGGTTCGAGCGCTACCCCCACTACATCACGCCCGGTCGCACCGCCGACGACGTTCGCCGCGCCCACGCCGAGGGTCGTACCGCCATCGTGTTCGGGTTCCAGAACTGCTCACCGATCGAGGACGACATCGGCCTGATCGAGATCGTCCACACATTGGGCGCCCGCTTCATGCAGCTCTCCTACAACAACCAGAGTCTGCTCGCCACCGGCTGCTACGAGGACGAGGACCCCGGCATCACCCGCTTCGGTCGTCAGGCCATCACCGAGATGAACCGCGTCGGTCTGGTGATCGATATGTCGCACTCGGCCGAGCGGTCGACCCTCGAGGCGATCGAGCTGTCGGAACGGCCGATCGCCATCACCCACGCGAATCCGTCGTCGTGGCACCCGGCTCGGCGCAACAAGTCCGGCGACGTCCTGCGGGCGCTCGGCGAGTCGGGTGGGATGCTCGGCTTCAGCACGTACCCTCACCATCTGCGCAACGGTGGCGACTGCACGGTCGACGAATTCTGCGCCATGATCGCCGAGACCGCAGACCTGATGGGGATCGACCACATCGGCATCGGATCCGACCTGTGCCAAGACCAACCCGACTCGGTCGTGGAGTGGATGCGCGTCGGGCGGTGGTCGAAGGCGCCCGACTACGGGGAGGGCTCGTCTGACAATCCCGGCTTCCCGACCCAGCCGGGTTGGTTCGTCGACAACACCGACTTCGACAACCTGATCGACGGCCTCACGGCGATCGGGTTCGGCCCCGATGACACAGCCAAGGTGATGGGCGGCAACTGGCTCACGTTCTTCGAGCAGTCGTTCGGGCCGGCATGACGGTGGCTCCGATCGGCCTGCGCCCGCCGGATCAGGTGATGCGGTTGGAGCGGATGGGGTCACGGTTCCAGACCCGATTGAGTTTCATGCGATCGGTGCTCCGCCGGCTCGGCTCGGAGGGCTGGACGATCGACCGGACTCGTTGCGACTGGGACGACGACGGCTACGGCACCGCCGTCTACACTGCCCGAGGTCCGGCGCACACATATAGTCTCATCGCCTATTCGGCATACCTCGATCCAGGCGATCGATCGGACCGGGTGATCGCCGAGCGGTGGGATGCGGCCTTCACCCTGTTCGACGGGGAGCCGACCGACGACGACATCGCACGCCTGGCAGCCAACGTGCCCCGACAGGAGGCCGGCCGTTGCTCCAGCACGGAGCTGACACTCAGCCGGGCCAACCGTAGTGTGCGCCTGTTCGATCACGTGGTCGAGTCGCTGGCGGCCGGCCGCCAGCCGGATCGGGATCTCGTCAATCGGATCGGCTATCTGATGCGAACCACCGCGGTCTACGGCAACGGCAAGTTCGGCCTCTCCGATCGGGACCGGGTCTGCAACCGCGCCGAGCTGGCCGAGCCGTATCAAGCCGAGCTGCTCACCGTCTACCTGATCCGCTGCTTCACCCACGACCTGGTCGAGCACATGGCCCGGCGTCGCAGTCCCGATACCTTCGTGCCGCTGGAGCGCTCGATCCGTCGCCACCTCGGCATCGGCAATGCGACCGGGCTCGGCATGGCCCCGTTTCTCCACAACCATCCAATCCTCCTCAACAACTGGATCGGCGCGCTCGAATCGGCGCTCGCCGCCTGCCGATCGATCGAACGGGGCGCGGCCGACGACGCGGCGCGTTTCGCCGAGCTGGTGGCTGCGGCCCGTCGATCGATCACGCAGTGGAACGTCGACGACGAGCGGCAGATGACCCGGATCGTCGAGCTGCGGGCTGACATGGCCCGTCTCGAGCGGGCGGTAGCGGGTACCGACGGCGAAGGCCTACTCGACAGCAGGACGTCCCGGCCGTGGGATCGCCTGTACCGATGGGCCGAGGAACAGCTGTCGATCGAGGGTCAGGAGATGGTCGTGGCCCTCATCATCGAACTGCACCCCGAGACCGTCGATCATCTGACCTCGTCAATGGTGGCCGTCGAACCCCCGCTCATCGATCCGGCGATGACGGTGGCCGAGCTGACCGGTCTCGTCGAGACGTACTATCGCTGGGCCCTCGACCTCGACTTCGGCGCCGCAGCAGCCGATCACTACTTCTGGTACACGTCAGAGGAGAAGTTGGAGCCCCGACTGGGGGAGCGACGGGTCGAACCGGGAGCCGACCGCGAACATCCGCTGGCGGTGGCCCGAGACGTCGGCCGGCTTCGAAGTGCTCTGGCCGCCACCGATCCATGGCAAACCACAGCCGGGTTTCTCCTGCGGTGGCCTGAACACCGCCACGTCGTTCGGCGGGTGCAGACGGCGGCCCGTCACCCCTACACGGAGATCCGTGACAATCTGATCGGCCGGGACCTGCTGGCCGTCGACATGTTGCGGTTCAAACTCTCGGTGTTCGGTGCGGTCAAGTTCGATCCGCGGTCCGACAAGTGGACCCGGATCACGATGTATCAGGGAGCGCCGCTGCCCGACGAGCTCGGCGAGCCCGACAGCGACCAATGGATGCTGCTGCCCCACCTGGACCGGGCGTGAGCGGTCTCGCCGCCGGGTCAGCAGGATGATCGTCTCGCTGAACGAGATCGCAGCCACGGCGGCCAAAGCCGTTCGGGGCTGCGGTCATCCCGAGGGCATCGCCGAGGAGATCGGCCTCGCTGTCCGCTGGTTGTGCGAACGGGAGCTTCCCGGACTGGCGGTGCTCCTGTCGGCACTCGACGACGGCCCGGCTGCGGAGGACCCGGGTGCCCCGGTTCTGGAGCGCCGAGGCTCGGCGATAACGCTGCGCAGCGCCGATGGGGGTCGGCTGTCGGTGCTTCGGGTCGCACCGTCCGTCGTCGAGCTCGTGGTTGCCGGTGCGGCTGAGCCCGACGGCTCATCAGAATCGCGCTCGGTCGGGTGCGACACACTGACCGATCCGCTCCTACTCGCGCCGTTTGTGGCTCGCAGTCCCGCCGGCCCGATGATCGCCCGTTGGAGGACACCCGACGGCCCTGTCGTCGTCGAAATGTCCGGTACGGGCGTACGGATCCGGGCCGAGACCGAGTCAGCGCTCGTCGCCGCCGTTGGCCGACAGGTGATCGTCGAGCCGTCCGAGCCTGACCATGGTCCACCAATCGTCATCACCTCCGACGACCTGGACCACGCGTCACGACGGTCGATCACCGGAGGCTGCCCGGTCGACGACACCGACTGGGAGCGCCTCTGCGAGCTCGCGGCCCGCACCTACGTGCCGGTCAGCGAGGAGTCACGGCTGCGAGGCGCCGGCGCCGGTCTCACCGACAATGATTGATCCCCATGGGTCGACGACTCGGAAAGCCCGGTGGGGGTTGGAGCGTCTAGCATCGAGGCCATGATCCAGCTCACCGCTTCCGATGGTCACCAGCTCGACGCCTACGAAGTCCACCCCGACGGGGCGACCGCAGCGGTCGTCATCGTGCAGGAGATCTTCGGGGTCAACAGCCATGTCCGCTCCGTCGTCGACCGTTATGCGTCGTTCGGCTACCGGTCCATCGCTCCCGCGATGTTCGACCGGGTCGAGCGGGGGGTCGAGCTCGACTACCACGCCGAGGGCGTCGAGCAGGGGAGGGCCTTGCGGGGGAAACTGTCGTGGGACGACTCCGTGCTCGACGTCGCTGCCGCCGTCGACCACGTATCCGGCACCGGGCCGGTCGCCGTCATCGGCTACTGCTACGGCGGTTCGATGGCCTGGCTGGCCGCGGCTTCGCTGCCGATTGCGGCGGCTGTCGGCTACTACGGGGGACAGGTCGTCGACTTCATCGACCGCACACCGCAGGTCCCGACGATGCTCCACTTCGGTGCCCTCGATCACGCCATTCCACTCGAGGGTGTGCGGATGGTGGCCGAACGCCACCCGGACGTCATCATCCACATCTATGACGAGGCCGGCCACGGATTCAATTGCGACGTCCGGGGCTCGTACCACCCGGAAGCCGCCGCCCTGGCAGAGGAGCGGACACGGGCGTTCCTCGCCAGGCACGCCCAGTAGAGGTCCGGGGGGAGGTCACCGATGGTCAATCGGCCAGGAGCCCTGTCGGGCATCGGAAACACGCCGGTGGTGAAACTGTCGTCGTTTCCGGGCGACGGAGCGGCCGACGTCTGGGTCAAGCTCGAAGGGGCCAATCCGACCGGTTCCTACAAGGACCGGATGGCCCTGGCCATGATCGAGGCGGCGGAGGCCCGAGGTGAACTGTCACCCGGACAGACCGTCGTCGAATACACGGGCGGTTCCACCGGCACGTCGCTTGCCTTCGTCTGCGCGGTCAAGGGATATCCGCTGCGCATCGTGTCGTCCAACGCTTTCGCCGAAGAGAAGCTCAGGTCGATGATCGCCTTCGGCGCCGACCTGGAGATCATCCGCAGCGACACCGGCATCCATCCCCGCCTCATCCCCGAGATGCAGGAACGGGCGGCCGAGATCACCGAGGAAACCAGCGGATTCGCCACCGATCAGTTCAACAACCTCGACACCCTGGACGGCTATCTCGGCATCGGCACCGAGCTCGTCGATCAGATTGAGGGTGAGATTGACGGTGTCGTCGCCTACGTCGGCGTCGGCGGGGCGTACACCGGACTGAGCCGTCCGATCCGACACCGGTGGCCGGATGTCATCCGGACCGTTGTGGAACCGGCCGAGTCGGCGGTCATCGCCGGCAAACCACCGGGAACGCACCGGATCGAAGGCGGCGGTGTCGGGTTCGTCCCGAAACTGATCACGGCCGACAGCTACGACCGGGTGGAAGCCGTCAGCACCGATGAGGCATTCGCCACGGCCCGTGTGGTGGCCCGGACCGAAGGTGTGTGGACCGGCCCGAGCGGCGGTGCCAGCATCACCGCCGCGGTGAGACTGGCCCGGGAACTGGGGCCCGGTCATCAGGTGGTGACCGTCCAACCCGACTCGGGCCTCAAATACCTCAGCGGCGATCTCTACACCTAGGTGTTTGCGGAAGCGTTCGGGATCAGAGTTCCGGGGACTCCTCCAGCCTGTCGACGGCCCAGCTCCTCCCGTTCCCGCTCAGTCGGTAGCGGCGATCACCAATGCGAATGCCCGAGAGCGACTGGAGTGTGCCGACTGCCGCCGGATCCACGCGGGGAGGCTCGCCGTGCTGCGCCGGCGGCTCCAGCCCGAGGGCCGAACGCAGGTACAACAGGATGGACGCCGACGACCAGGCCTGTGGTGAGCACGAGGTCGGGTACGGAACCGGAAAGTCGATCACGTCCCGATCCACACCGGCGAAGAGTTCAGGGGGCCGGCCGTCCTGGTAGGCGGCCACGTCGAGCGCCGCCTGGAAGAGCCGGTCGAACACGTCGTGACGCCCGATGCGGGCGCCCCCGGCTGCGACGATCGCCGTGTCGTGGGGCCAAACCGATCCGTTGTGATAGCTGAGGGGGTCGTAGCGAACCGCGGTCGGCGACAGAGTTCGCAGGCCCCAGCCGCTGAACAGACCACCGTCGAGTATCCGATCGAGATACCGGTTGGCTTTCACCGGATCGGTGATTCCGGTCCACACGGCATGACCGGGATTGGTGGTCACCGTGTCGATCGGCCGGCCCCGGCCGTCGAGTCCGACCGCCCACGAGGACTCCGACTCCATCCAGTACATCGCGTCGAACCGTTCGGCCAGATCGTCGGCCTCACGGCGGAGCTCGGCGGCGTCGATGGTGGCGTGATCGACGTGGCGAACGAGTTCCGCTCCGGCCAGCAACGCGGCGTAGGCGTAGCCCTGGACCTCGGACAGCGCAATCGGCCCGTCGGGAAGGCGACCGTCGGCGTGGCTGATGCCGTCCCACGAGTCCTTCCAACCCTGATTGGCCAACCCGACCTCGGTGCTTCGCCGATAGCGGAGAAAGCCGCCGCCGTGCTCGATGCCACGACGAATCCAGCCGAGGGCGGCCTCGATCGCCGGCCATCGTAGCCGGACGCCGTCCCCATCCAGATGCCCCCACCGTGCTGCTTCGGCGGCCACCATGACAAACAGCGGCGTGGCGTCGACGGTGCCGTAGTACCGACCCCGTTCGGCAAAGGCGGCGTCGCCCCCGTGCCGCCTGAGTTCGTGGATGATCTTGCCCGGCTGCTCCTCGGTCTCGGGCCTGTCCGTGGTGCCTTGGAGCTCGGCCAACGTGTCGAGCGTGCCGAGCGCCAGGTCGGGTAGGAAGGGCATCGCCATCCAACTCGTGAGTAGCGAGTCGCGCCCGAACAGGGTCATGAACCAGGGTGCGCCGGCCGCCACGACCACTCGCTCGGCATGGGCCCGGTCGAAGATCCGCAACGACGCCAGATCGGCGATGCCGCGGTCGACGGCGAGCGACAGCCGTCGGTCATCGGACGTCACCGTCGGGGCGAGTCGCTGCCATCTGTCGTGACGGCTCGCCGGCAAGGCGCGACTCGGAGGGCTTCCGAGTTCGAATGCGACCCCGGCCGGCTTGCCGTCCCACACGGGCTCGAAGACGATCGAGATCACGGCGCTGGACCGCGGCGGGACGCTCGCCACCCAGCCAAGGGTAATCGGGTCATCGGAGACCTCGATTGGTACGGGCTCGGCCCGGATGGCGACCGCCCGGGCCGCGTCGTTGGCGTCGATCAACATCCAGCCGTCGCCGCTGGTGGCGAGGGACACGTCGGTCGGCCGGGCACGGCCCGCCTTGACGTCGAAGACGTGGGCGAAGTCCGAGTCGACCTCAACCGTCAGTTGTCGCCGGAACGGTTGTGATCCGGTGTTGTGGATTTCGATGTCGTGGCGCACACCCCGACCGATCCATTGGCGGTGGATGTAGAACTCATGTGGGAGCCGGTCGTTTTCGGGATCGGGGCGGGTTACGACGACCGCCTCGAACGGCGTGTCGCCGGCCCCGCCGAGGAGCTGGCGGTTGACGGTGAAGGCCGGGGGATCGACGGTGCGGATCTCGATGCGGAACCGTGACAGCATCCGAAGGTCTTCGAAAACAACCCCGTCCGGACCGTTCTCCAGCTCACCATCCGAGCGGACGACGGCAAAGGTGCGACCGTTGACCAGGATGAAGCGGTCGAGCCTGGTCGAGGGCGGCTCGTCGGTCCCGTCGAATGGTGATGGTTGCTCCGATGATGAATAGCTCATGGCCTTCCTGGGTAGTGGTTTGGTGATGTCCAACCAAACCGGGACCGTACCCGAATCCATCTTCGATGCCGAGTGCCCGCGCTGTGTGATCGCCCTCCGGCCGCTGGGCGAGGGACGAGCTGTTGACGGCTGGCTGTGGAAATGTCCGTGCTGCGGACTTGTCGCCGAGCGTGCCGGCCGGCTCCTGCTTCCGTCATCAACCCCTGCGTCGGGCGTTCAGCCCGGCCGGGTCACGAGCTAGCGGGCCACGAGGCGGCGGCACCGGTCGACGACCGGCCGCAACACATCAACCGGCACCCGCCCCGACGGCCACCTTCGGCTCGGCCGGTCGGTGAGCGGCGATCACGTTGTGGTACACGTCGAGATAGCGTTCGGCCATCCGCCGGGCACTGAAGTCGAGCGCCCGCCGGCGGCACGCCTGAGGCGAGATCCGGTCGGCTCGGGCCACGGCCTCGACCATCTCGTCGACCGTCTCGCAGATCAGGCCCGACACGCCGTGCTCGAGAACCTCGGGAACCGAACCGTTCCGTAGGGCGATGACCGGAGTTCCGGCGGCCAGGGACTCGATCATCACCAGGCCGAACGGCTCCGGCCAGTCGATCGGAAAGATCATTGCCCGGGCCCCGGCCAGGAATGCGGGCTTGTCCTCCTCGCCGATTTCGCCGACGAAGTCGACGTCGGATTGTGCGAACAGGGGTCGCACCACCTCCTGCCAGTAGTCCTCATCAAGCGGATCGACTTTTGCTGCGACTCGTAGCGGCAGACCGGCCCGACGTGCCACCTCGACGGCCCAGTCGGGCCTTTTTTCCGGCGTCAATCGACCGAGGAAGGCCAGATAGTCGCCTCCGCCGGCCGGCCGTGGAGCACTCAGGTAGCTGTCGAGCGGCAGGCCGTTCGGACAGGTGGCCACCCAGCGCATCGGGAAATGGTCGAGCGGGGACCGTTGGGAGTCGCTGATCGAGACGAGGGGCGTGTCGGGGTACGCCGGAAGCACCCGCTGGACGACGTCGAGATCCAACCGGCCATGCATGGTGATGACGGTGGGAACGCCGGCCGAGCGCGTGAACGGCAGGGTCCAGATGTCGGTATGGGCGTGCACGATGTCGTAATCGCCGCCTCTCTGATACACGTCGACCAACATGCGTAGATGGAGATGTGGGGCGATCTCGACGAGTTCGCTTCGCGTCATGGACGTCCGCAGTGGCGCGGCGACCACCGGGACGAGACGGGCACGGGTGTGCGAACCGGCGGGGGCGTAGAGCGTCACATCGTGCCCGGCCAGCACGAGTTCGTCCGCCAGGGCGGCGATGACGCGTTCGGTTCCGCCGTACTGTGACGGTGGGACGGCCTCGTAGAGTGGGGAGACGAGGGCGATGCGCAGTGGTCGGTTTCCGACGGCCGGCGTGCCGATGGTGAGTGCCGGGCTTCGCTCGGTCTCGAGATTTGGGATTTTCGCCAAGGTTGTGCTCTTGCTCATGATGGATTTGTTACCCCCGCACTGGGCCCGATACACATCACACCTCTCGCCGAAGCTCGAGCGAGCCTCCTGGCGAGGGGGCGGGTTCGACGTCGCCTCCCGCCGGGTCTTTCGACGGATCGAGGAGGCGGTGGGGCCTATGCTGGGCTCATGACCCGACTCGGCTACCAGATTCCCAACTTCACCTACCCCGACACCGCCAACGTCGAGCTCTTCGGCGCCATCGTCGCTCAGGCCAAAGAGGCCGAGGACGCCGGATTCGACCGGGTTTTCGTGATGGATCACTTCTACCAGCTGCCCGGCATCGGCGCCCCGGAGGAACCGATGCTCGAGTGTTACACGCTGCTCTCGGCGCTGGCCCAACATACGTCGTCGGTTCGGCTGTCGGCCCTTGTCACCGGCAACACCTACCGGAACCCCACCCTGCTGGCAAAGGCGGTCACCACACTCGACCATGTGTCGGGCGGGCGGGCCACTCTCGGGATCGGGGCCGGGTGGTTCGAGCTGGAACACCAGTCGCTCGGCTACGAGTTCGGCACCTTCACCGACCGGGTCGAAAAGTTGGAGGAGGCGCTGCAGATCATCATCCCCATGCTCCGGGGTGAGACCGTGTCGCTCGACGGTAAGCACTACCAGGTGACCGACGCGGTCAACTCCCCGCCGCCGATCTCCCGGATCCCGGTCATGATCGGTGGCAACGGCGAGAAGAAGACACTGCGGATGGTGGCCCAGTACGCCGATGAGTCGAACCTGGTCGGCATCGGCCCCAATCAGGTCAGCCGCAAATTCGACGCGTTGGCCGGTCATTGCGAACGGCTGGGCAGGGATCGCAGCGAGATCACGGTCACGGCGATGGCCATGTGCAATGTGGCGCCGACGATGGAGGAGGCCGACAACGATCTGCGGGCCACGGCCGCCACGAAGGGGTGGGACGACGGAACGGTCGAGGGGCTCAAGCGGATGCTGGTCCACGGCGATCCCGACACCGTCGGTGAAACCCTCGAGGCGTACATGGCCACGGGGCTCGACGGCCTCACCCTGAACGCACCGGCCAACGGTCATGTGCCCGGCCGGGTCGCGCTGCTGGGCGAAGTGGCCAACCGGGTGATCGGCTGACGGAACTCGATGACTCCGGTTGAACGCCGACCGCCGGTCGTCGTGATGGCTGCGTCGGCGACCGAGGGTTGTGGCGCCGGCGACCTCGCGCTCCATCTGCCGCCCCGTCGAGGTCACGATGGTTGCTGACGAGCCGTTCCGCCTGCCGACCCCGGCCTATCACACCGAACTGCGGGATCTCCTCACCACGACCGAGCCCGAGTTGTGGCGGTGGTTCACCGAGTCGAGGCAGCTCTCCGCCCGCGGCGATGACGAGGCCGAACTCGAGCTCCTCAAGTCGGCCATCCGACTCGACGGCGGTGTCCATGACGTGCTGGCGGCCCACGCAACGCTCCTGCGTGATGCCTTCGGGATCGCCGAACCGGTGGCGCTCTACCAGGAACTCGGTTCGAGTGAGCGCAACGCCCACGTCTTCCGATTGAACGGGCAGGTCAACGTCGTCTTCGGTGGTGATCTGCTCGAACTGCTGGAGCCGTCGGAGCAACAGATGATCCTGGCCCACGAGTTGGCCCACATCGCTCTGTGGCGCCGCGCCGACGGCGCCTTCGAGGTGCTCGACCAGATGATCCACCGCCTGGCTGCGGATCCGGGGGCCGACGACACGGTCATCGAGACCGCCCGCCGGCTCCGGCTGCACACCGAGGTGTGGGCCGACTCCGCCGCAGTGGCCGCGGTCGACGATCTCGACATCGCGGTGGCCGCCATGGTGAAGATGAGCTCCGGGCTTCGCCACGTCGACCCGGCCGCCTACCTGCGCCAGGCCGACGACATCCTCGCCCTCGACTCCCGGGCCACCACCGCCTGGACACACCCGGAGCTGCACATACGGGTGGCCTGCCTTTCGGCCCGCCGGCGTCACGCCGCCGATCACGTGCTGGCCACCCTGATCAACGGGCCCGATGATCTCGACCGGCTCGACCTGCTCGGGCAGCGGCGGTTGCGGACGCTGACGGCCCGGGTGCTGGCGACGGCGACCCGCCGGTCGGATCGGCCGGCGTCCGAGGCGGTGACCGACTATCTGCGCCGGTACCCGGAACTCATCCTCGACGGTGTCGAGCCGATCAGGGACGGCGAACTGGCCGAGCTGGCACCGTCGGTTCGCTGGTTCGCAGCATCGCTGCTGGTCGACCTGGCCCTGGTCGACGACGAGGTCGACGACCTCGTGGACCTGCGGGCGATGTCGGCCGAGGCCAACCGGGAGGGGGTGGCCGACGAGTTCGACAGGATCCTGGCCAAAGCCACCGAACAGTCGCGGGCCGACGTGGCTGCTCTGCGATCGGACCGGTCGTCATGACGTTCGCCCGGCTGTTGAGCGAAGCAACGGCATCGGACGGTCTGCCCCGTACCGGTGACGTGCTGGCCGTCGGCCTACCGTTGCTACGACAGATCGACGGACTCCACCGCCAGGGTCTGGTCACCGGCGCGTCCGGAGTGTCGGCCGTCGACTACGACGGCCGGGCGGTCAGCGTGACCTCTTCTCAGCGAGCCGACGAGCAGCGGAACCGGCGGGCGGTCGACTCCATCGCCGCCCGGGCCGAGCAGGCCGGAGTGACGGTGGCCGCCCGCCGCCAGGTCGATCTCGACGCCGGCCCTGCCACCGACGGGCGGTGGCGGGCCGTTCGAAGCGTAGACGTCTTCGACCCGGCCGACCCCGCAGCGGCGGCCCAGCCCGATCGGCCGATGTTCGTCATCGGCTACCGGGCTTGGGAGCAGCTACTGGGCCATCATGACCAGTTGACCGATGTGCATCTGGCCGGGCTGTGGTTGTGCAGCTACGCCTTCGGCCTCGACCTCGCCACGCCCGAGGGAGTCGACGAGCTGGCGCTGCATCATCGCCACCCCGGCCGGCTGAACCCCGATCTTCACCCGGTCGTGCTCAACGTATTGACCGAGATGGTGCAGCCGTCCCGGTCCAAACGCCCGACCGACCTGGCCCACGTCGTGGCGCGGCTCGAACACCACCGAGATCTTCCAACGGATCTCGATCTCGGCCCGGCCTACGAGCCCGACGTCGACTGGCGCCGTCAGGTGCTCTCGATCCTGCGGGACCGGGTTTTCGACACCACCCGCCGCAACCGCCAGCTCTACTTCCGCCCGACGGCGTCGAGCGTGTCGTTGACGGAGGCCTCGGTGCCGCTGATGCTCAACGTCGATCGGATCAAACCCGACGAGCTCCTGACCTGGACCGACCCGAGCAACCGCCGCCTGCGCAGAGGGAAGTCGGTCGATCTTGCCCAGTGGTGCCGATTCGAGGAGACGCCATACCTGGCTCCGACGTTGAACAAACTGATATCCGCCGAACGGAAGGTGCGGCTGGAAACCGGCCACAGCCGTCTCCGTCTGATCATCGCGTTTCTGCACTGGCTCGATCCCGAAACCGGGGAGACGATCTCGTCGCCACTGCTGTTGATGCCGGCCGAGCTCACTCGGAAGAAGGGGGTGACGGTCCGGTATCTGCTCGCCACCGACTCCGACGAGGCTGCGGTCAACCCGATCCTGCGCCATGTGTTCAAGAGCCGGTTCGACATCACGTTGCCCACCACGGTTGGCGCCGAGCCCGATGACGTTGCGGCCTTCGTCGCCGATCTGGAGCGGCAGGTGCAGCGGAGCGCGCCCGAGGTGTCGATCGAGCTGGTCGACAAGCCCCGGATCGAGCTGTTGCGCCGACAGGCCCGGTTGCGGGTTGACAACTTCCGGCGGCGGCGAGCCAGGACCTTGGCCACGTCCGGCCGGTGGCGCCGTCAGGACCACTCCTATGACCACGGCGATTGGCGGCCCCTCGGTCTGGCCCTGTACGAGCGGTTCGTGCAGCCTGCCGACCTGCCGATGCGGGAGCTCGCCGGCGCAGCCCCTCGCCCTCGCCGGCAAGCGGTCGTTGAATCGGAGATCCATTCGGGAGTCGGTCCGGGTGTCGCGGTCGGCGCCGGGCCCGCGCAGGGCCAGCGGTCGGACACCACCTACAGCCGGCAGATGGCCGACGTGTCGCCCGAGCGGTGGGAGGTCGATCTGTGCTCGGTGAGCCTGGCCATGCTCGGCTCTCGACGAACCAGCCTCGCCCGGGACTACGACGAGATGCTCGCGAGATCCGATATCGATGCGACGACCTCCTCACCGTTCGAGACGCTGTTCAGTCCGCACCGGTCGGCTCCGGTTGCGGCATCGGCGGCACCTACTGAACCGCTGTCGTTCGACCAACGGCTGGTTTTGCCGGCCGATGACGCCCAGGCCAGAGCCATGCAACGGGCGATGCGGGGCGACTCGTTCATCATCCAGGGGCCGCCCGGCACCGGCAAGAGCCAGACCATCACCAATGTCATCGCCGCCCTGGTGGCCGGGGGCAAACGGGTGCTGTTCGTGTGCGAGAAGCGGGCTGCGATCGACGTCGTGGCCCACCGACTTCGGCAGGTGGGGCTCGGCGAGCTGACCGCCACGATCCACGACTCCCAGCTGGACCGCAAGCAGTTCGTGAAGGAACTGGGCGCGACCTACCACCGCTGGTTGGAGCACGGCGCCTCCGCCGCGACACACGCGGACGGCGCCGCGTCCACCGCGTCCGATCCCGCGCAGCGGCGATCCGACCTGCTGGCCGCCGCCGACAGGGTCACCCGACCGTTGGAGGCGATGGCAGCCGAGCTCGGCCGCTCCCTGGAGGATCGGATGCCGGTCGGTGAGGCCGTGGAAAGGCTGGCGCTTCTGGCCGGCTCCGAGGATCAGCCACCGCCGGTGGAGAGCCTGCCGATCGACGGACTGTCGTCGCAACGATGGCTCGCCCTCAGGCCCGCACTCGACCGGGTGACCGATGCACTGTCGATCAGTTCACTGTCGACGAGCGGACCGTTGCTGGCGCTCGGCGACCACCAAAGCCTCCGGATCCGCCCCTCGGTGATCGCCGGCGGTGACGCCATCGCCACGTGTCGGCGGGTCGGTGGCGAACTGCGAACGGCTGCCGAGAGGCTGCTGGCCGGCGACCCCGGTGGCGCCGATGGGCCCCTCGCCTCCATGACTCGAGGCGAACTCGACACCGTGGTCGACTTCGCCCCCTCGATCCTCGCCGCCTCCTCGATCGGTTCCGCGGCCCTCGCTGCGCTCGATCCGCAGTCACCGGCCCATCTCGATCTGCGGGCGGCGGCGAGGGAGCTGGAGGAGCGGCGGGCCGCCGCGGTTGCGGCCGCCGCGGTGCTCGAACGCTGGTCGGCGCCGCTCGGCCCCGCCGACACCGCGACCGGTCTGGCCCTCGCCCGGGAGAAGGAGGGATCGTTGTTCGGGTTCCTGAGCGGACGCTGGCGTTCGCTGCGGCGACTGGTGACCGAGTCGTATCGATTCGATCAACACCAGGTGCCACCCACGGTCGCCGACGTGTTGACCGAGTTGGCCGCCCACCATGACGCCACCGGTGCGGTGGTGGCCGCCGAGCAGGCGAGCCTCCAGCGCCACGGCAGCGCTGATCCTGTCGCCCTTCGCAACATGGTCGACCGCCACCACGCCATGGCGGCCTACCAGCACTGCCTCGCCGCGGGATCGGCGGCTCCGACCGTGGTCGAGCAGCTGTCCCGCCTGTCCGCCGCGGCGTCGGCCGTGCTCGTCGGGCCGGAGACGACCACCGCCGACCTGGCCTCGATCGGTCGCAGCCTCGAGGCCACGCCGGTGGCGCTCGAACCGGCGCTGGTCACCTGGTCGGCCATCGCCGCCGACCAGGAGCCCGACCTCGCCCTCGTACTCGACGCTGCCGCGCCGCTCGATCGGATCGAAGCCGCCGTCATCCGCTGTGAACTCGACGTGTGGGCCGAAACGATCGACCACACCTCGTTCACCGGTGCCCGACTCGACGAGGCGGTGGCCCGTCTGGCCGCGATCCACCGGGACCTGCTCGACGCCAACGCCGACGTGACGCTGAACCGGGCCCGACGGACCTTCCTCGACCACGTCGCCCATTCGGAGGCGTCGATGGCCGGTCGGAGTGACGCCGACAAGGCCCGGAAGAAGTCCTACAACGCCGGCCGCCGGATCGTCGAGCGGGAATACGACAAGAAGATGCGGTTCCGGTCGATCCGGGAGATGTCGAGCGGCGACAGCGGCGTGGTGGTGCGGGACCTACGGCCGGTCTGGCTGATGAGCCCACTGTCGGTATCGGACACCCTGCCACTCACCGATGCCCGTTTCGACGCCGTCATCTTCGACGAGGCGAGTCAGATCCCGGTCGAGGACGCGGTGCCAACCGTGTTCCGGGCACCGCAGGTGATCGTGGTCGGCGACCGGATGCAGATGCCGCCCACCCGGTTCTTCTCGTCGGCCGACGACGACGAGTCCGACGTGATCGTCGACGACGAAGGGTTCCGCCTGTCGATCACCCTTGACGCCGACAGCTTCCTGACCCAGGCCGATCACGCCCTCGACTCGACGCTGCTGAACTGGCACTACCGGTCGCGGTCGGAGTCGCTGATCGCCTACAGCAACCAGGCGTTCTATCAGGGCCGGCTTGCCACGGTTCCGGATACGAAGCCCGGGTCGGATGTCCGGCCGCCGATCGTGGTGTCCGGTGTCGACGGTCCCGATGGCGGCGTCGAGTTCGGCGTCGACGAACTCCTGGCCCGTCCGATCTCCCATCACTTCTGTGAACGCGGGGAGTACCAGGACCGGCGCAACATCGGGGAGGCCGACTACGTGGCCGAACTGGTGCGGGGCCTCCTGCGGCGAAACGGTGACGATTCGTCCGGTCCCACGATCGGGGTCGTGGCCTTCTCCGAGGCCCAGCAGTCGGCGATCGAGGACTCGCTCGACGAGCTGGCCGCCATCGATCCCGGTTTCGGCGAGCGCTATGAGCGGGAGCTGATCCGGGCCGAAGACGAGGAGTTCGTCGGCCTGTTCGTCAAGAACCTCGAGAACGTGCAGGGCGACGAGCGAGACATCATCATCATGAGCGTCTGCTACGGACCGGCCGCCGACGGGCGGATCAAGATGAACTTCGGTCCGATCAACAACGCAGGCGGTGAGCGGCGCCTGAACGTGATCTTCAGCCGGGCCAAGCGGCACATGGCGGTGGTGGCCTCGATGCGAGGGTCCGACATCACCAACGTGCACAACGAAGGGGCCAACCATCTCGCCGGGTTCCTCCGCTACGCCGAAGCCGAGAGCGTCGGCGATCGGGCCACGGCTCAAGCGATCCTCGACGCCCAGGTGGCCGACCTCGACGGCGTCGGTCCGGCGGCCGACGGACGCTCGAAATCACCGGTGGCCGAGTCGTTGGCGGACGCGTTACGCCGGCGAGGCTTGCTGGCGGAAACATCGGTGGGCCGCTCGTCGTTCCGCATCGACGTGGCCGTCGCCCACAATGCCGACGGCCGGCGCCTGGGCGTTCTGCTCGAACCGGCCCGGGGCGCTTCGGTCCACGCCCGCTTCGTGGCCGAGGCCGGCGTGCTCGAAGCCTTCGGCTGGCGTATCCTCCGTGTCCCGCTGAGCGACTGGCACACCGACCCGGGTCGAGTTCTCGATCGCATCACGGCCGCCTCTTGACGGCGGTCCTCGGCCCGCGGACCCACGGCTCGACAGCATCACGGCTCGCCCGCCCTCGGCCCGCCGACCCACGAAGCCGGGTGAAATGATGCAGAACCGCGCGATTTCGCGCGCTTTCGCGTCATTTCGTCGAGGGTTGCCCAAATCGTCGGGGTCCAGTGGGTCGCTACTGGTAGCTGACGTACACCGGCTGGGGGTCGACGGCCAGCGTCTGTGCGGGTGTCGCCATCGGCTTATCCTCGTCGTAGAAGTTCTTCCATCCCCAGCGCCAGTGGCTGTCCTCCACGCCCCGGACCAGTGCGGCGAGGGTGCCGTATTTGGTTCCCAACGGCCCCTGGCCGTCCATCTGGATCACGACCGACAGCTCGGGTCGCTGCTCGATCGCCGACCGGTCCGTGACCATCGACAGGTTGAACTGGTGGATCAACAACATCTTTTGGGGTAGGGCGTTGCGACGGACCAGGTCGGCCAGCCAGGTCGACACCTCGTTGATCTCAGCGGCGTCGACCGACCCGATCTGGCGAAGGTGTCGCTGATCAGGTTCGAGGCGCCACTCGGGATCAAGGGCCAGCCCAACGTGAGGCTGCACCAGGAGCTCCTCATAGCGCTTGGCCTGGGTCAGGAAGTCGGTGCGACCCGGCTGCAGGTCGAGGAGCACGTAGACCCCGTTGTCGGCGGCGAATTCGACATAGGGGCGGAGCGCCTCCACCGGCGTCTCGTTGGAGTAGTCCCCGTCGTCCCCGGCTTCGGCGGCGGCGACGGTGGCGATCAACTCGAAGGTGGGAACCACGGCGACCCCGTCGCCGGTCTCGTACTCGGCGAGCAGCGGTTGCATCCGCTCGAGCGTTGCCGCCGGGTCCTGCTCGCCGAGCACGCCGAGCACCGATGTGTCCGGCGCCCCGTAGAAGGCGATGTACCGGCGGTCGGGTCCGATGGTGAGGCCGCCGCCCGGTAGCTCGAGTCCCGAACGAAGCGCCTCGAGCTGCCAGATCTCGGTACCCGTGAACGACCCGATGAGCTGCACGAAGTCGGCCGTTCGCAGTCGATCGACGACGTCGGGCGGGGCGTCGAACCAGTTCTGTGGCGACGGTGCCCTGCCCCGCGATGAGTCCATCTCGACGAGTCCGACGCCGGCATGGGTGGCCGCCGGGATCAGCAAGGCCGGGAGATCCGGATCGGCTCCGCCCAGCACCCAGAGTGACGAGCCACCGCCGGGCGGGCTCAGGGGTTGGGCCGTCGGATCTGCGGGTTCCTCGATGAGCTCCCACTCGCCGGTCAACGACGCCGCCGTCGCCGGTGACGCGCCAACCACCAGCACCTCGTCCGGGGCCAGGCGGTTCAACTCCTCGAGCAGTTGCGGGTCAGGTTCGGAGCGGGTCGGAAGGAACACCGCCTCGTCGTCGATCGCCGCCCGAGCCGCCGTCCAGTAGGCCGCCGGATCGTCGAGCGCGGCCACGACCACCCGGTCGGCGCAGGGGTACAGCCGCCGGCTCAGCTCGATCAGGATCGCTTCCGGATCGACGGCATCGACCGGTTCGGACGACGTGAGGGTGTCGGGTGAGCAGTTCCTCGGCGGCACGGTCGAGCTGGTGATCTCGTCGGAGTCCCCGGTCGTTCCTGAACCTCCATCGTCGGGCAGTACGGCGGACACGATGTCGTCGCCGTAGGCGGCAGCCAGCGCCACCAGCGCTCCGGCCGACACCGAGATCGCCAGCACGAGCGCGACGGGCCGAGGCAGCGAACGAATTCGCCTTCGCTCTCTTGTACGCGCGACCACAGATTTCCTCCGCCAATGAATTCGACGACGTCGCGACCCGCCTCGTCCGTGACCCTAGCAGTCACGACCCCAACCGTGTCGTCGCCCGATCAGGCTGCCGGCATGATGAAACCTCCAGCTGACTACGGAGGTGCGCCGAGGGCGTTCACGAGGTTCGATGCCGCGCCCTCGGCTGCGTCGGCCTCGGAGCGGATCCTGGCGACCACGGCCGGGGGGTCTCGTAGCAGTCCGCCGGTCACCCGGGCGAACTTGGCGTCGATCTGCGCAGTGGTCAGAGGTGCGTGCATCGAACCGATCTGGCCGTGGACGGTGCGTTCGTGGACCGAGCCGTCGTCGAGGGTGATGCGCAGCCGACCGCCCATCTTCCAGGCATAGGTGGCGTCGAACTCGGGGTGGCCGATGACGCTGACCACCTTCGACTGGAGCGCGGCGATGGCCGGGTCGGCGATGCGGGCCACCGAGTACGTGGCGGGGTCACCAAGCGCCTCGGTGCCATCCGCGAGGAGGGCGGCGGCGATGTTCCACTGGGCCGAGTACTGGGCGGCCATCACCGACGTCGTTCCGTCGAGACTGTTCTGCTGCGCCGCCTTCGTCGGCCCCTCGGCTTCGATCTTCGTGATGCGATCGATGGGAAGAACGCCGGGCCCCGACTCGTGGCGCAACTCCAACGCAGCCTGGATCATCGGATGGATGTCACTGCACGCAGCGTAGGGCTTCACGGTGATCTCGTCGATCATCCACCGTTCCCCCAGATCCTTCGTCAGCAGCTCGACGCGGGGCGAGTCGGTGAAGACACGGCAGAACCCGTAGCGTCCGGCCAGCCCGTCTTCGGCGCCCTCGAATCCCCGGGCCGCCATGAATGCGGCCGTGACGCCACCTTCGGCCGCCCGCCCGGCGTGCACCCGCTTGGCCATGCCGCCGGACGCGGCGAACTCCATCGTGCCAGAGGCAAAGGTGGTGGCGATCCCGAAAGCGTGGTTGAGGAGCGCCCCGTCGAACCCGAGGAGACGCCCGGCCGCAGCCGCTGCGCCGAACACCCCGGACATCGACGTGGGATGGAACCCGCCGAGCATGTGAGCGGCCGGTCCGACGGCGATCCCGGCCCGGCCCATCGCCTCGTATCCGATCACGATGGCCTCCAGCAGATCGGCCGACGTGGCACCCGCCGACTGCCCGACCGCCAGCGCCGCCGGCACCACCACGGCGCCGGGATGGCTGATCGCCTCCTCGTGGACGTCGTCGAGCTCGAAGGCGTGAGCCGACGCCCCGTTGGCGAGAGCCGCCATGGAAGGGGTGGTACACCGGGCGTTCTCGGCGGGCACGGAGGCAGTGGCCGGTGTGGTTGCGGAGGGCGGGTCGGGGCCGATGATCGTGCACGGGCCTTCGCCCCCGGTGGCCAGCGCATGGCCGATCACCGCCTGCGACCACGGTTGTCGCGCACCGAAGACGATGCAGCCCAGGGTGTCGACCAGGTAGTCGGTGGCCGGCGTGATCAGCCGACCGTCCACCCGACCCGACAAGCCAGCCAGGAAGTCGGCCAGCTCGCGACTGGCCGACATCTCAGACATCGCCGAGAGCGGCGAGCACCAGTGCCTGAAGGTGGGGCACGGCGTTCTCGTGATGCACGTCAGCGGTGCCGCTGGAGTGGACGACAAGCGGCCCGGGCCGGTAGCCACGGCTCGACATGTTGTGCTGGACCGACTCCATCAGGTTGAAATCCTCGGTCACGGTCGTCTCCCAGTCGAGCTCGATGGCTTTGTGCTGCTCGTCGGTCGGCTCCGGCTCGTCGAACCACCACTCGCGGATCAACAGGGTGCGGTCGACGGCCAGGGGGAGCCAGCGGAACGTGTTGAGGATGCGGCCCGGGTAGCACTGGATCGACGACACCGGCCACACGAAGAACGACCCGTAGCGGGTGTGGTCGTCGTCGAGTTCATAGGGGCGACGGTCCGGCGGTGCGGCTTCGGCGGTGTGCCATATTGTTTGCCCGTTCGGCGTTATCAGGAAGGTCTTGGGGTCGATCACGCCGGTGGTGAACGAGCGATGCACATTCGGGCAGTGGTAACACTCGTTGTAGTTCTCGATCGCCAGCTTCCAGTTCGCGGCGAACTCGTGGGTGAGCCGCGCCGCCAGCACCCGCTCGCGTGCCGCCGGAGCGAGGTCGAGCAGCGACGCCTCCACGCCGGGCGTCGCGTCGGCCAGCGAGGCGGCCTCCGGATCGAGGTTCACGAACACATACCCGGCGAGGGTCTCCACCCGGACCCGGGGAACGCAGATGTCCCCCAGGGCGGCAGCCGGCAGGCGGCGGGCCTTGAGGAGCCGGCCCGACAGATCGTAGAGCCAGGCGTGATACGGACACGAGATGTCCTCCATGTTGGCCTGCTCCTCCAACACCAGTTGATGACCACGGTGCTGGCACACGTTGTAGAAGCCGTTCAGGGCGGTGCCGTCGTTGGCGATGACGATGCGCTCCCGCCCAACCGTGGCGGTGATGAGGTCGCCCGGACGCGCCAGTTGGGAGACATGGCCGACCATCTGCCAGGTCCGGGCGAACACGCGCTCCAGCTCGGCCTCGAAGATCGCCGGGTCGGTGTAGTACCGGCCGTCGATCGCCCGGACATGGGTGTCGGTCGTCATGGCAGGTCGGCCAGGGCGGCCACCAGTTGATCCATCTTCTCCTTGACGTTGACGTCGCAGCGGAGGAATCGTTTGTCGAGACCCCGGAACGATATGGAACCGTCCTTGACGATCACGCCCCGCTCCAGGAGGCCGTCGAAGACCTTCGTGGAGTCGGTGTCGGGATCGAGGATCTCGACGAGGAAGAAGTTGGAGCGGCTGTCGGGGAGCATGCGAAAGCGGTCGAGCCCGGACGAACTGTCGTCGAACCGGTCCTGTACGTAGGCCCGGGAGGCCACGATCGTGTCAACGGTGCGGCTGACGTGCTCGTCGTCGTCGAGTGCCGCCACGCCGCCGGCGATCTGGAGTTGGCCCATGTTCCAGGTGGTCTTGACGGCCAGGAGGGCGTCGATGACGGGCTTGGGCGCCACCCCGAACCCGATCCGCAAACCGGCCAATCCGAACGCCTTCGAGAAGGTGCGAAGCACGGCCAGATGCTCGTAGTCGCGGACCAGGTGGATGTAGCCGGAGGTGTCGGAGTAGTGGACGTACGCCTCGTCGAGCACGACGAGCGCCCGCGGTGCGGCCTCGATGATGCGGCGGACGTCGGCCTCGCTCATCCAGGTGCCGGACGGGCTGTGGGGGTTGGTGATGAAGACGATTCTGGTGTCGTCGGTGAGGTGTTCGATGTAGCCGTCGACGTCCACCGCCATCGTCGTCCGGCCGGTCGCCGCATGGGCCAGCACCGGTATCCGACCCTCGGCCTCGGCGAACAGGTGGTAGATCGGGAAACACGGACCGGGCATCAGGATCCGGCCGCCGGGTTCGCAGAATGCCCGAATGATGAGCGATATGACCTCGGTCTCGCCCGCTCCGCACACCACCTGTTCAGGACCGTAGCCGTAGACCTCCGCGATCTTCTCCCGGAGCGGTTCGGCGGTCCAGGTCGGGTAGAGGTGAAGCCGGTCCAAGGTGTCGGCGACGGCGGCTTTGGCCTTGGGGGAGGGCCCGAACGGGTTTTCGGCGGATCCGAGCTTGGCGATTCGGTCGGGGTCGATGCCGTAGCGTTGCGCCACATAGTCGGCCGGCAGGCCGGGGACGTAGTATTCGGGGTTGGCGAGACCCGGATGGGCGTGGTGCATGGTCGGCTCCTCGGTTGTGATTGGGCGGCGATTCAGTTGTGATTCAGTCGTGGTAGATGCCGGCGACCCGGCGATTGTTGTGGAAGGCGTCGATGGCGGTGGCCACGTCGTCGGGCGATTCGGCCACGACGAAGGCCAGGAGCGTTTCGAGCAGCGCGGTGGCAGCGATGTTGGAGGAGAAGGGGAGGGGGGAGTCGTTGGGGACGACGAAGGCGTGTGTGGCCACCGGGACCAGCGGCGAGCCGTGGCTGTCGGTGATGGCGATGATCGGGACGCCCCGCCGATCGGCCAGGCGGACCGCCTCGACGATCTCGGCCCGGTAGGGGCTGAAGGTCATCGCCACGAGCACGTCCTCGGCGGTCATGCGGGCAACGTCGTCGACTGCCAGGCCGACGTTCGGGATCGCCGTCACGTTCTCGACCGCCATGGAGGCCACGTAGGCGAAGTTGTCGGCCAGTGTCCTGGCGGTGCCGACTCCGAGGATGTTGGCACGACGGGCGCCGTCGATCAGGTCGGCCGCCGCCTTCAGGTCGTTGCCGTCGACGGTGGCGAACAGCGCCTCGATGTTGGCCATCGCCGCGCCGGCCATGTCGGCCACCAGCGACCAGTGGCTGCCTCCCTGGCTGATCGTCTGCAGGAACCGGGCCCGATCGGGGAACGACAGGGTTCCCTCGGCTGCGTACTGGCGAAACGGTTGGCGGAAGTCCTCGTAGCCGTCGAATCCCACGGCTCGGGCCATACGCACCAGGGTGTTGGGTTTGACCCCGGCGGCGTCGGCCAGTGTTCGCATCGAGTTGACGGCGATCTCGCCCGGGTTGTCGAGCACGTAGGTGGCGGCCCGCTCGACCTGGGGGGAGAGCTGATCGATCGCGGCGGCCAGCGCGGTGAGGATGGCGTTGGGCTCGGCCGGCGGGGCGGCCAACGACTCCGTCATCGAAGTAGTTCCTCCTCGAACGGAAACGACGAGAGTCGCTCCGCTCCCGTGTCGGTGATCAGGTACATGTCCTCCAGTTTGACCCCGGGCCCGCCGTGCTCGGAGCCGACGAAGCTTTCGACCGAGATCACCGCACCGGGCACCAGCTCACCGTCGTAGCCCATTCGATCCCAGTCCTGGCGGTAGGCGATGCGGGGGTACTCGTCGGTCATCCCGACGCCGTGGGCGATGCAGGCGTAGCGGTTGGCGACGAACTCACCGGGTTGGCGGAATGCTTTGTCGCTCAGTTCTTTGAAGGTGCGGCCGGGGGCGAGCAACTCGGCGTTGTGAGTGATCTCGGCGTGGGCCCGGCGGTAGCGATCCTTCACCGTGGCCACGGAGATCTCGGAGCCCTCCACCGTTCTGGGGTTCCCCAGCCCCACTTCCGGGGTCGGGGAACCCCAGAACGCACCTTGGGGGGCGTCACCGCCCACCAGCCAGGTGCGGGAGATGTCGGCCCCGTAGCCGAACGGGCCGACCATGTCGGTGTCGACGGCGACGAGGTCACCGGCCTCGATGCGGCGATCGGAGGCCTCCTGGTACCACGGGTTGGTGCGGGGCCCGCTGCACAGCATCCGGCCCTCGATCCAGTCACCGTTGTTGGCGATGTTGGTCTGGTGCAGCACCGCGAACACCTCGTTCTCCGTCGCGCCCGGTCGCGCCGCTTCGCGCACGGCGTCGAGCGCGGCCTGGGCCACGGCGATCGAGTGGCGGATGCAGACCAGCTCCTCGGTCGACTTCACGTACTTGGCCCGTTCCACCAGCGGGGCGGCGTCGATCACCTCCAGGCCCGCTGCTTCGAGCGCCTGCACCGCCATTGGGCTCATGGCCTCCACGGCGACCCGCATCCCCGGACCGGCTGACCGCACCACGTCGGCGGCGA
>JBFHEP010000012.1:0-26221 GCA_041584095.1 Acidimicrobiales bacterium
AAGGGATCGATACCGCCCTGACGCCAGGCGTTCGGGAACCACGGGTAGAAAAATGCGGCCCGAATGGGAGCCGACAGGTTTCCACCACCGCCACCACTGCCGCCTCCGGAGCCGGGGGCCGTGGTCGTGGTAGTGCTTTGAGAACTGGATCCGGTGGTGGTCGTCGATACGGTCCCGCCGGCCATGGTCGTGCTGGCTTGTCCGGCCACGGTCGTGGTCGCCTGGTCACCGTCGGTGGTTATGGCCGTGCTGTCACCGCCGGTCGACGTGTCGTCGCGTATCGCGCCGGTTGTCCCGTCGGTGGAGCCGTCGGTTGTTCCTTGGGTTGTTCCTTCGGTGGAGCCGTGGTCGACGTTGCTGTCGGTGGTGTCCTCATCGACGTCCACGACGATGACACCGTCGCCGGTGCGAACCTTGCGGCCTCGGCCCCGATCGCCCTTGTTCTGACGGTCCTCCTTGTCCTTTCGATCCTTCACTCTGGCGTGGTCGGGGCGCGCCGCACCGGCCTCGGTCTCGATGTTCGTGCCGTCGCTGGGGGTGGCGAGCGCTGCGGCGGCGGCGAACATCCCCACGATGGCGAGTGCTGTGACCACGACACGGAGTAGCCGGAGGCGACGTGTAGTACGCATGAGTGACCCAACTCCCTCGCTCAACCCATAACCCACCACATCCAGGAGGCTAAGCGAAGTCCTCGAGGTCCGGGGTCACCGTGGGCTATCCATGTCGGAACCTGAACCCACTGCTTAATCAATCCGATGACCACCCGAAACGGTTCCGGCGGCGGCCGATGAGCATCGTCCAGTGCCCCGACGAACGCAAGTCGGGTAAAGCGCCCTCTGTGCCCGTCAGGTCCGGATCAGCGCGCGATGACGAAGCGATCCTGGTATGAGGTGGAGGTGCCGACGAAATCGACGGTCAATGAATCCGTCGAGGCCGACACCGCCAGGAAACCTCGTCCCCAATCGGCGTCGTTGCCACCCAGGCTTTCGGCAAGATAGTCGTACTCCGGGTCGCTGCGGTTGATCTCGTAGGCCCCGGACCCACCAAAATTGCCGGCCACGGCCCAAACCAATCCGGCACCCTGTTGGTAGACCCCATCGGAGCCGTCGTCGACCACACATTCGGGGCGATACCGGTCGACCTCGACACACGACACCTGCTTCGACCGCTGGTAGTTGTGCTCATGGCCATGCATCACCAGGTCGACCTTCTTCTCGATCAACAGATCGATCACATCGGTCCCGATCTCGCACGGCTTCTTCCCGGCCGTGATACAGACTTTGTGCACGCCCACCACCACCCAGGGGATCCCCCTGGCCCCGGCTTCGTCGATGGCCGACGCCAACCACCGGTAATGGCTCGTGCCCTGGTCATAGTCATAGTCGACACCGGCCACGTCGTTGCCGGCCCCGATCATGATCACCCGCACCAGACCATCGACATCGAAGTAGTACTCCGCGCCGTACGTGCCGGTCGAGTTCATCCGATCCGGCAGACACTTCACGAACTCACCGATGTAGCCGTCGGGCCGGTCGTCGTCCTCATGATTCCCCACCACCAGCTGGACCGGCGTGTTGCCGAGATGACCCTTCACGAAATCGCACCACTCCGCCTCGGTCTCGGTGTCATCGTATTTCAGATCACCCAGAGCCAGATGAAACCGGGGGTTGAGAGCTGCGATGGCACTGAACGAAGCATCCGAATTGCTGTTGGCCCCATGGTCACCACCGGCGGTGAAACGAACCGGCGTCGACGATCCTGGGCCGACGTTCTCGCCCGCCGCCGAGTCGGGCTCATCGGCGCCGCCGGTTGCAACCGCGTCGTCCCGGGTCGTCGGATTTGCGGCCAGCACGTCGATGTAGGCCCGGCCGAACTCGTCGGACGGTTCGATGGCCGTTCCCTCCCCCCATTCGTTCCAGGTGGTCACCAACTGCCAGAACGCGCCCGAGGCGTTCATCCTGGCCACGTCGTCACGGAACCGAGCCAGGTCACGGTCCAGGCGCGGCGACTCACCGACCAGCCAGAATCCCGGCGACACCGTGGCCGAATACGGCAGGTGGTCCGAGTAGGCCTTGGCCGGGCCGTACTGGTGCCACGAGTCGGCTTGATCGGCGTAGTCTTCGAACCCGGAGAACACTTTCAGGACGACGAACAGATCTTCATCCAGTCGCTGCTTGGCCTCGGCCCATCGTTGCACCATTCCTGCCCCATCGGCGCTTTCGGCCCAGACGAACACCACCGGCCGGCCGTCGACGTGGAGGTACGCCGGGTGGTCGAAGTAGGAACCGGCAAGGTACTCGAGATCGGCCACCAGCTCGGAGACACTCGGGTCGCTGTTGCCTTCCGGTTCATAGTACAACCCCCATTTCATCGAGGGGTTGGGGGAATCTTCGGCAGCCGTGGTGTCGAGCAGCGCCGAGAGCGCCCGATCGGTGTGATGCCCCCGGCCCCACCACGACGAGATGAACGCGTCGATGTGCGCCTCGGTGGCCAGCGACAGCTGCCGGCTGATCAGCGCGGCGTCGGATGACGAGTAGCGGCCGAACGACGGACTGAAGTTCGTGAACGGCTCGACACCGCCCTGACTCCAGGCATTGGGGAACCAGGGATAGAGAAAGGCGGCCCGGATCGGTCCGTTGGCCGTCGAGAACGAGCCGGCGGTGGACTCCTCGCCGGTCTTGTCCGGGTTCTCGGACTCATTCCCGTCGAGTTCGACGACGAGGGCGCTGTCCGCACTGTCGACGACTGCGGTGGCCGAGTCCTCGGGGGACCCGTCGAGGGCGACTTGATCCCGGTTGACGTCGGCGAGATCGTCGGTTCCGATCGTGCGACCGTTGCCCAATACAACAAATGCCGCGATTACGACCGCGGCCAAACCCAACAAGGCACCGATCTGCCTGTACCGCCGTGCCACGTTCGATCGCCTCTGTCCAATCACGGCGCAGACTGCTCAATCACCATGCAAGCCTGCCCTTCTCGCCGTCCGCTTACGCGTTTCATGGTAGGCGCGTCCCAGAAGGTATGCGATGGGATGACCTACGCTGCGGTGGTCAGGTGGGCTTCGTGTTGAGGTCGCGTACGACCAAGCCGGCTCCGGCCGCCAACGCCGCCCGCGCGATTCGGGGGGAGGTCGCCAACGAGTCCGCCCGATTGCACGACGGGCATGCGCTGACCAGCAGACTGCGGTCGATGTCGACGAGAAGTCGGTCGGCCGGCACCTCGTAGCTTCCGCAGTACCTGCACGTGAGCGCGAACCGGGCATCGCCTTGACGAGTATCCGGCGCGAACCGGGCATCGTCTTGGCGAGCATCAGGTACAACCTTCACTCTGGCACCCGACAACCGACGCACAATCCGGACGAAGGGCCGAATAGGGAAGAGGGTAGTTAGATCATTCACGCAAACTTCACACTAGCGCGAATTCGTGACCTAGCGGTTAACCCCTGTTTCCGGAGGCGTCAAGTTTCCGTCTATTTCCTGCTCGATTGAGGAATCCCCCATCGGCTTCCATCAGGGCGAGGCGCTTGTCTCGATCACGAGTTCCGGAGGATTGGCACCTTCAGAACTGGACAGGCTGATGGCCGTCGAACCCGGGGTCGAGAGACCAAAGGCGTATGTTCCGTTGCCGGTCACATGGCTCGTCAAGTTGACCTCGAAGTAGCTGCCGCCGCTCACCGGGACCACACTTCCGAGAAGGGATCCGAAGGGCGGAGCATCGTCGTAGGTTATGGAACCCTCGGTCCAACTGGTGTTGGGGACGCCACTGACGTCGACACCGGCGTTACCGTTGCTGTTGGCGTGGATGCGCAACGTGACCGACGTGATCGGCTGGGTGATGCCGGCGACGTCGAACAGCAGATAGCTTCTGACGTCGGGCGAACCGTCGACCCGGAGCTGAGATGAGGAACCGTAATTGGTGCCGGACGACGAGGCGTTGACGTAGGCGTCATCGGTGGGGTTGAGGGTGAACGTCGAAGGAACAGCCGGCGTTGTCACAGAGGCCGGTGGCGAACTCTGGGCCGACCGGTTTCCGGCGGCGTCGACGGCGTCGACGGTGTAGTTGTAGGTCGTCTCCGGGAGGACACTGGCGTCGCTGTACGACGTTTCGGTGCCGGTGACGTCGACGAGGAACGCCCCGTCGCGATAGACGCGGTAGCCGGTGACGCCGATGTCATCGGTCGAGGCGGACCACGTGACGTCGACCTGAGCGTGGCTCACCGCCACGGCCGACACGCTGGTCGGCACGGTCGGGGCGGTGGTGTCGGCCGGATACTGGGTGTTGGTTCCCTTGTCGGAGATGTCGCCGACCAGGTTGCCGCCGAACTGGTTGCCGGTCCCGATGACGGTGTTGTTGCACAGGCTCGACGAGATGTTGAGACCGTACCGTTGGGTCTTGGTCGCCTGGGTGTCGGTCGACGTGTTGTTCCGGACCTCGTTGCCGTCACAGGAGATCAAGTTGGTGGACAGTATGCGGATGCCGTCTCGGCTGGCCGTGACATCGGCGCTGTTCGTCACGATGTTGCCGTCGATCTGATTGTTGTTGCCGCTGTTGATGTTGATGCCGTCGGCTCCGGACTGATCGATCGTGTTACCGAGGATCAGGTTGCCGTCGGACGGCTTGTTGGGCTGAGCGGCGCTGCCCGAGGACTTCGTCATCTGGATGCCGTGGCCGGCAACACCGGTGATCAGGCAGTTCTCGATCGTATTGTTGCTGGCGGACAGCAGCTCGATGCCGTCGCTGGGCAAGCCGACGATCTCGCAGTTGCGGACGACGTTGTTCTCGGCGCTCCAGCCAGAACCCTTGCCGTCGAACACGATGCCGCGGCCGCGGGCAACATCGACCCGGACGTTCTCGACGGTGACGTTGTTGCCGTCGTCGAAATCAAGTCCATCGCTGGTGCTCCGGAAGGAGCCGCCTGCTTTGACGGTCATGTTGCCGATGTAGAGATTGTCGGCGCCGACGACATCGAAGATCTCGGTGTCGGTCGCGGCGCTCGAGTTGTTGACCAGAATCGTCTGGCCGATTCCGGCACCGTTGAAGCTCACGTTCGCAATGTCATGGAACTCCAGATGTTGGCTGCCGAAATCGAACGTGCCTGCGGCAAAGTCGATGGCGCCACCGTCGAAGGGCACCAGATCCTGGACCGCCGTCTCGACGACATACTTGACGGTGCCCGTGTGAGTCGTGCCGCTCGTGGCGGAGGAGGCCGAATAGGTGCCGTCACCGTTGTCCGTCACCAGGTAGGGCGACGGCGAGGGCGGTGCCGGAACGATGAGTTGCGGGGAATCCGCCGACTCGCTACTGGCGAGACGTATGGCGGTCGTCCCACTGGTTCGGACGGCGAAGCTGTACGTGCCGTCACCGGTCACCAGCGAGGAGACGTCGAACGTATAGGTGAGACCACCTTGTATCGAGGCGACGGTGTCGACCACGGCCCCAACGGGGGGCGCGTTGGCGGCGGTTACGCTGCCCTCCGTCCAGGACGTGTCGGCCACCTCGTGGAGAATCAAATCATCGCCGCTGGTTTGGGCGTGGATCTTGAGAACCGCGCTGTCCTCCACACCGACGCCGGACACGGTGAACTTCAAGTAGGAGGTTCGCAGCGGCGAGGCGTCGACCCGCAGAAAGGCGCGAGATCCGTAGTTCCGGGTGGGTCGGCCGTCGTCGACATAGGAATCGTCGGTCGGCCCGAAGCTGTCGGCGGCCGCGGCACCAGGCACGGCCACCACCGACGCGACAGCGAGGATCATGAGCACCACGATCCTGTTCAGGACACGGGCACGTGTCCTCCTGGACAACAAGGTTGCTGTAACGTACATCAGGGCCTCCCCGGACGTTGCCGTCCGCTTATTTTCAAGTCGTGGGCGGCGCCGCCACCGCTGTCGACTACGAGCGAGCCAGGTGGTACGACCCTGCGCCGATCCTGTACCTGTGCGGCGACCCAGCTACAGGCACGGATGCGTATCCAATCCCCAGCACTTCAATTCTACGGCCGAGATGCCGTGGGAGAACGGCGGGTTGTTGGGTCATTCGACCCGGAACAACAAGCGTGTAGAGTGAATTCGCCCATCTCATGGCTGCACGATGTCTCCCAGCAGGCTCTCGAACTCGGCCTGGTCGAGGCCGGTGGCGATGATCGCCTTGGCGTCGCACGGTGAGATCTCGGCGGTCCGCCACACTGCGGCGAACACCGTCCGGTTCAACAGTACCGTGCTGAGCAAGTCGGCGTCGTAGCCGCCGACCTCGGCCGTACTGTACAGATCCAGGTCATCGTAGGGCTCGAAGACGTCGTCGAGGTACCCGCCCGAGACGACCAGGACATGTTTCGACTGGTGGCCCCACTCCGTCTCCACGCCCAGGAGCGTGGAACTGTACGGAACGAGGCGCCGATCGAGCGGCGGGTACTCCGAGACGAGGGTCACCTCATTGCAGGTCGCCTTGTCGGCCGGTCGGGTCGACGGCGTCGTGGATGACGATCCCAGATCGTCAGGTGGGCTGCAGCCGGCAACCAACATGACCGCGGCCGCCAGAGCGAGGACCCGCTCATGCACCGGACAATCTCGCCCAGATCCGCCTTCTTCGCCCGACGGCCACGAAGCTGACACCCATGACCGCGACGAATCCGGCCAGCGCAACCCAGCGCATCACCTGCGATTCGGTCTCGGGCGGCCCCTGCGGGGCACTTGAATCGAAGTCGACGGCGGCCGGACGGGGGGCGCCGGTCAGATCGGCCACGACCTCTACCGCGCTCGCCCCGTAGGTTCGGCTCGGCTCGATGTGCGTGTTCTCGCTGAACTCGTTCCAGCTGATGATTCCGATGGCATGCGGAACCGATGCCAGTGCACCGTTCCACTCGTCACGCAAGGTGCGCCCGTCGTTGCGGTCGACGACGGTGGTGCCGCCGATCAGCCGGGCGTCGAACCCGGGAGCGGCAGGGGCGATCCAGATGCCGCCATGTTGCCGAACTTCGTTGCCCATTTCGACGAGTTTCGCCGGATATCCGGGAAAGGTGTCGGGACTGACCGACGACCAGTAGTACAAATTCCCGTCGACCACGTCGGCCACCCGCCGATACCCCTCGACCGACTTCTCGCTGGCCAGAACGTAGAGGTCGGCCGCACGGGCGCTCACCACCGCGTCGATGTCCTCCACCTCGAACTCCCAGGTTCCCGACCAGACGATCAAGGGCTTGTCGAACAAGTCGAACGGCTCGCGATCGGCAAAGTGCTCGACGAAGAAGTCGAGGTCGTCACCAACCCTGTTGGGAGGCAGCGGATCTCGATTGAAGTCGAGGCCCTGGTAGGTGATCGCCAGTTTGAAACCGGTTTCCTCCGCCACCGTGACCAGGGTCTCCAGCCTCGGGTCCAGTACCTCGGTGCTCTTCCACGACACGATGAACCCGTCGATTCCCACACTCTGAGCCAGGGCGACGTGCTCGCGCATGACCGACTCCTGGTCGCTCGAATAGCGACCCAACGCCGGATAATCGGTCTTGGCTCGATTCCAGCTGGTCGCCTCGAACCAGATGTAGTAGTGGGCCAGGACGAGAGGGTCGCCCGGTTGCGCTTGGGTGGTGGTGGCTGACACGGTCGAGCCGACCGGGTTCAGCCAGGCCAGCATCACGATGACGACGAAGGTGACGGCTTGTCGAGGAACTCGTTGTTTGCTCATTGCTTACTGCCTGCGCATCGTTTGTTGGTGGTGGCTGAACTGGTTGGGCCACCCATCACCGGTTGACGGAATCGGTCGAGTAGTCGTCATCGTCGGCGTGCTCGGGGTCGTTGCCGTTCGCCGGTCGGCGTGTCGCCGCTCGCCGCCATTCCGGCCAGGCTTGTCCGGTTGACGCTCGAAGAACCAGCGGCGGGTACCATCGCTCGTGCTCCGGATCGGCTGCTTCATGGGTATCAACGGATTCGTCACGGTTCACGATCGTGAACCCCTGGTCCTGCAATCCGTTTTCGGGATCGGCGCCGACCGTCGCGGTCGGTTCGGATTCGTCTGCTGAACTCTCTTCGTCGCCGAACGGCGACCCCGCATCGTTGACATCGCCGACGGAGTCGTCAGGAAGGACGCCGAGGACGACCAGGGCGGCGAGTTCGGCATCCACCGCGGTCCGTGTGTCATCGTCGGGACGGTGGTCGGCGCCAACCCCATTCGGCGACATGCCGTTTGCCGGTCCCGGCATCGCGATCAAGTCGGCCAACGGACCCACAGGCTCGTCGGCCAACGGACCCTCGAGAGGCACATCGGCCAACGGACCCTCGAGAGGCACATCGGCCAACGGACCCTCGAGAGGCACATCGACCATCGGATCCTCGAGAGACTCCGTTGTCGATATGGCGGCGAGATCGCCGTCGCCGTATTCATCGGTGGTGGCCGCGGCCGACACGACGGCTTCGAATTGGGCGCTCTCGAAGACCTCCTGGCCATGATCGGTCTCCGGTGCGTTGACGTCCTCCAGGTATGCTCGGGCCCGGCGACGACTACGCCGTCGCAGGAAGCGGCGCCCGACGATCAACGGCACCGTCAGGAACAGAACCAGGGAGACGCCCACGACCGTGATGTCGAGCCAACTGAGGAACTCGAGATCCAGCGTCTGATTGCGGGAAAGCACAACCGGCCGGGCGATGTTGGGGCCCGACCCCAGCACCAGCACCTTGTACTCACCACGGGGCATCGAGTCGAGGTGAAGGCGACCCTCCTCATCGAGATCGTACAGTTCGACGTCGCCGTTCGGGAGTGTGAGTTCGATCTGACCGACGATCGGGCTGAGGAAGAACATGTCGTGGACGGAGAAATCGGCCGCAAAGAAGAGCAGCGGAACGTCGACGTGATCGACGGTGGATGGCGTGAACCGAACCTGCGACCGGTTCACCACGTTCGTGTCGCGGACGATGAGGCTTTCCACCGACCATTCGATCTCCCGCACCTCCGGACCCCGCTGGGTCGAGACAACCCGATCACCATGCAGGATGATCGGCCTGTCAAGCGGCACGTCTTCAACGACCTCGCCCAGCGAGCTCTTGAGCGTCATCGAGTCGATGACGTCGCGCTCGATGACTTCACCGTTCGACCCGTGGAAGGAAAACGACACCGGCATGTGGCGGCTGAATGCCATGGCGTAGCGACGACTACCCTGCCGGTAGTTGCGCTGCCACGTCGCCTCCCAATCGTCGCCGAGGCCGACGATGCGGGTTTTGACATCGATGCGTTCGATGACGCCCCGGGCTTCCTCGACCTCGATGAGAACCTTCCCCTCCTCGTCGGTGATGCCGCTGTTCCCGTCGATTTCCACCTCGACGTTCGGGACCACCGGAATGGTGGAGACCTCGACGAATCCGTCGGGAACCTCCTCCATGGCGGGATCGTCGGTCGTGTCGTCGTCCGCTTCGTCGCTCGGCAGTTCCTCCTCGTCGGGCGCAACGGGCTCGGTCGACTGATTCTCCTGGGCCGCGAAGGTCGGGCTGGCCGTGAAGTCCGCGTTGACCGGCGTCGTCGACACGCCGATCAGCGCGGCCGTTACCGCGACGGCCGCCACCATCACCGCCCGAATCCTCGATGCCGGCCGCCGGTTCACGGTGTCCTCCGTGCTGTCACATAGCCACTCGGAGCATCGCGGCGGCTGCGCAGATGGGCGAAGAGCATGAGGAGCACAGCTGCCGCGGTGGCCGTTCCGTAGGCCGTGTACACCGCCGAGGTGCGCGGCCGCTGCACCGGTACCTCGACCCGGGCCCGGGTCAAGATGATCGGCTCCCTCGCCGGAGCGTCGAAGTCGAAGGCGCCAAGGATGTTGTTGGCCGCGGCGTCCCGTTCGGCCACCGGTGGAATGTCCCAGTTGTACTCGATGAACTTCATCATCGACGTGAAGTCGAGCGTCGTCGACTCGATGTGGCCCTTCTTGGCGTAGCTGCTGACCAGCAGGGTCGGGGCTCGGAATCCGTAGCCGTACTCGTCGACCTGGGGAGGTGCAACGTGGTCGTACCAGCCACCCCAGTCGTCGTATGTCCACATGAAGGCGGTGTCCAGCCACGCCGGGTTGCGCATGATCGAGGTGATGAGGCTGCGGATGAACCGTTCACCGGCCTGAATACTGCCCGGCGGATGCTCGCTGGCGCCGGAGGGCACGATGTAGGACACGGCGGGAAGATCGTCGTTGGCGATGTCCTCGAAGAACTGTTCCAGCGGAACGATTCGGCTGTTGAGCTCGGGATTGTCGAGGAACCGGTTGTAGTTGAGCACGGGCGCCCAGACCAGCTGAGCTGCCTGGCTGCCTTCGAGGTCGGCCCGGAAGGTGATCTCCGGGTCGTAGTTCTGGATGTAGTACTTCCACGACACGCCGTTGGCGTGCAGCGAGTCGAAGATCGTTGGTACGTCGTCGAAACCCTCCGGCCGCAGCGAGTCGCCCTCGGTGTTCCCGGGGTGACCGGCGATCCAGTAGAAGTGGTTTCGGACGCTGCCGCCGGCGGCCGAGGTGAAGAACCGATCGAACAGCACATAGTTGTCGGCCACGTTCCAGTAGAACGGCAGGTCACGATCGTCGTAGTAGCCCATGGCCTGTTCTCCGGCCCGGGCACTCTGCCCGTGGAACACCGAGACGAAACCGTCCATCCGGCCGTCCCGATACTGCTCCCGGAACACGTCGTCGCTGTGACCGAGATCGAGAATGGCCTGTCCGCCGACATGATGCGGTTCGATGCAGCCGGCGAATGGATCTTCGAGCGAAGTCGGCAGGCACGCGCCTTCGGGATGTCCGTCGGCTCCGGGATAGGTTCCGAAGTAGTTGTCGAACGAGTGGTTTTCCTGCATCACCGATATGAAGTGCTTGATCGGTGTCGCCGTCTCGAGGTCGTCCGCCGGAGGATACCGGTCGTCGGCATCGTCTTGGGCGGGAAGCATCGGGGTGGTGACGCCGAGTGCGGCCGAGGGCGCCTCGTGGCTCGAGGCGGCGTTGACCGGAGCGGCGAACACCGCCACCGACGTCACCGCCACCGCCGCCAACACAATCCAGATGGTGGAAACAGTGGCCCGCCCACTCATCATGGCCTCACTTCATAGATGATGATGACGGGTTGCTGGACGGTTTCTCCGGCGTCGGTCTCGACTTCGACGAACTCCTGGTGGACGATCCGCCCGTGATACCGTTCGGCGAACGTCAAGAGCTTTTCGGAGAAGAACGAGGTTCGGCTCGCCGAGAAGGCATCCCACACCAGGTAGTGCAGGTCACCATTGCGAAGCAGCAGGTCGGGGTTGACGATCGGCTCGTACACCGGGTTCCGGTGCAGCGGATTGGGGCTGACGGACAGCCCGTAGGTTTTCCGGTCGCCGTACCACTGGATGATGTTGGCCATCGACGGTCCGATCGCCAGCAGTTCGGCCCCCTCGGGGATGTTCGCGCTGACCCACACCCCGGCCTCCCGACCACCGGGCACGCCGCCGGAACCGGCCAGGAACGTTGCGCCCGCCCTGTCGGGCAGAATCCGGCCCCAGCTGGAAAGGAAGGCGGCCGAGGCGACGAGGACAACCGCGGCCCAGCGGACGATGTTACGCCGCTCCCAGTTGAGGGCGGTGATGCGGTCGGGAATGTCGGCCAGGGCCCGACCGGCCAGCACGGCCACCGGAGGGGCCAAAGCCAGCAGATACTGGAAACCCTTGACCGGCCAGATCTGGAAGAAGATGAGCGGCACGGCGCACCAGGTCAGGATCAGGACCTCCCGCCAGCCCAGATTTCGGCGATGCACGACGATCCCGACCACGGCGGCCAGCACCGTCAACAAGCCCATCGCCGGAGGCACATTGAGGAAATAGAACCCGAACCCGTGATTGGCCCGCCGGAACAACTGCCAGGCCAGGAACTGCTCGCCGGTCGTTGACTTGCCCGAGAACGACACTGACAGCGGATAGGGCAGCACCATGAGGAAGAAGATGACGAGGCTCAGTGCCAGGTCCCGGATGCGGGGCGTGATCGACGAGACCAGGGCGAAGAAGAGGTAGACGCCGCCCAGCAGGACGATACTTCGTTCGTTGGTCAGAAAGGTCATCCCGAGCGCACCGGCTGTGGCGTAGAGCAGCGATGGCCGCCCGCTGGCGGAGAACCGGGCCAGGAAGTAGAGGCCGAGGGTCGAGAAGAACACCATCGGGCCGTCGAGCAGAACCTGTCTGGTCACGATCACGTGATACGGCATGACGGCCAGCAGCAGCGCGGCGATCAGACCGGCCCTGCGGCCGTACAGGGTTCGGCCGAGGAGGTAGCACAGCGCCACGGTGCCGAGACCGAAGACGGCGGCGGCGGCCCGTCCCAGGACCGGGGAGACGCCCCAGGTCGAGAAGATCAACGACAGCGTCGTTTGGAACAGGAGCGGATGTGCCCGGAAGATCGGGAAGTACTCGGTGAGCACCGCGTCGCCGGCCAACGAAGCGCCCTGGCCGGCATAGACGGCCTCGTCGCTGTTGAAACCGAGCGTACCGAGGTGATGGAAGCGCAATACGATCGCCACGACGGCGACAGCCAGCGCACACAGCGGGAAGACCCAGCGACTGCTCGATGGTCTCGGCGCCTTCGGCACGTCGACCGGAGCGATGTGCGGGTCGGCGACGGGTTTGTCGCCATTGCGGGACAGGGTTTCGTCGCCGGCGTCGCCGTCGGCGTGTTCGTCGTCGGCGAGTTCGTCGTCGGCGTGTTCGTCGCCGTCGGCGTCTTCTTCGTCGAACCGGTCGTCACGGACACGGCGAAGAATGGGACGCGCGGAACCAGGGTCCAGCTCCGCCTGGTCGCCAGTGTCATCGGTACGGTCCACGGTGTCCAGTTTGTTGACGCTAGTCCAGATCAGGCGGTCCGAGATGGCGTACCGCATCAACATGATAAGGACCAACGAGACGATATTCGACACTGCGTAGTGAACGGACAAGCCGTCGGTCAGCACCCAGATGATCGGTCCCCGCAAGAGCAGGGCCGAATTGTTGAGCAGCCAGAACCGACCGAAGCGACTGAGCTTGGCCCGCAGTCCCTGCGAACCGTCGAAAACCCACAGCTCGGAGAAGACGAAGTTCCAGACCGTCGACGCCTGGGTGGCCAACACCACGCCAACCAGATAGTCGAGGCCGATGCCGTCGACCGCGAGAAGCAGGGCCAGCGTGTTGATGACCAGCCCGCTGACGCCGACGACGCCGAATTTGATGAACTTCGCTGCTGTCCTACGCCATTCGAGCGACCCCGGCGGCCGTTTGACGAAGGTGGTTAGAGTCATCCTCCGGAATCATCGACGGCGAATGCCGTTTCGCCCGCCAGGACGGTCTGATGGATATCCTCGGCCCAGCTCATGTTCGGGCTGGTGAACAGGCGAGCCTTCACGTTCCCCAGACCCGCGGCGATGATCTCCCGCTCGACGAAGCGGAGGTCGTCACCCGATGCGCAGGTGTGGAGCAGTGTCTCGAGGACGTGGTAGGGCGGGAACCCGTACGCATCCTCGCAGTTCTCGAGCAGGATCGACAGGGCGTTGTCGATCTCGAGCTCGTTCACGGTGTTCTCCTCGCCACGCTGGATGATGTTGAGCGTGGCGATCTCGGCCCGATCGGCGGTTCCGGCCTTGGGAACCAGCCGCTCCACGTGGTATTTGGGCGGTGGGATGACCCGCTGCACGAACGAGTTCAGCGAGGCGACCGGAATGTTCTTCTCGGCCAGGAACATGGCAAAGTGGCGGCCCGACCGGGAGTGCAGACGGCTTTGCACCGGCAGGAAGAACCGCTCCCTCCGGTCGAGTTCGGTCTCCCGCAGGGCGTGCACGGTGTGGTTGCTGATGGTCAACGGCTTGGGGTACGTGAAGACCGTCCCCTCTGCGTTGACGAGCGTCAGATCGTCGGAGATGAACTTGTAGTCGCCCAGTTCGAGAATCTTGAGCATCGTGGTCGTCTTGCCGGTGTCGGTACGCGCCGTCACGAAGTGGGCACCCTGCTCATCGGTGAAGCAGGCGGCGTGCACCAGGGCGTAGCCCATCTCCACGAACTTCCAGCGCAGGATCGGCTCGACCACGTTGGTGTACATGACGTGGGGTGAGTTGGTGATCATGTCCGACACCCAGATCCGGGTCGTCTCACCGACTTCGACCTCGATGGCGAAGCCGCGGTGCCCCAGCGACTCCTGATAGCGGATGCGGGGTGTGGCGTCCCGGAGGTCAATCAGCTCCCCGGCGGCGCCGTCCTCGAACCGGCCGCGCTCGATTCGAATCGTGGGCGGAGCGGTCAGGCTTGCCACCCGGAACTTCTCCAGCTCCGGCAGGCGCCCATGGCTCTCGACGGTGATCAGACCGTGGACGTCGTAGCGGAACTTCTTCGGTTTGGGCGTGGCGTGGATCATCCGGTCAACGCGAAGGCGACCGAGGTGACGCATGAACCGTACCCCTTCACGCATTGACGCCTTGCTGAGGTCGGCGTGGCGCTCTGCGAACGTGAACCCGAGCTCCGAGACCCGAAGATCCGGGTAGCGACCCAAGATCTCCATCAGGATCTTGAAGCCGTTGGGGCGCAGTAGGTCGGGATCGACCGCATTGCGGCGCAGGACGAAGAACCCGCTGAGAGGATCGGTGATGTCCTTGACGCCGCTCTGAAGGGTCGAGCGGATGGTCGAGGCAAGAACCCGGGACACCCTCCTACGCCGCGACGAGAGGCCGACGAGCTCCGACTCGTCGAGGAACCGGCTGGCAATCACGACGTCGGATGACCGGTCCTGGGCCGCTCCGAGCAGCTCGGGGATGAGTTCCGGCGGGTGCTGCAGATCGGCGTCCATGACGCAGACCCAATCGGCGGTCGCACGACGGATGCCTTCGCAGACGGCGCTGCCGAGGCCACCGGCCCGCTCCATGTTCGTCCGGTGGACGAGCTTCACCGTCAGGTTGCCCCAGGTCTGCGACTCGACGAGGCGGCGCACCTGCCACGGTGTGGCGTCGTCACTGTCGTCGACGAAGATGATCTCCGTGGGCTCGGTCAACGCACCGGCCAATCGACCCAGGAGCGTTTCCACGCCATGGGCTTCGTTGCGGGTGGGGATCACGAGCGTCAGAGTCGGTGTGGTGTGGTGATCCGGCGAGTCCAGATGCGTTACGACGCTGGCGAGACCAGCTGCAGGCGCCTCCAAGCTCGCAAGTGGCACCCACCCGTTTGTCGTCAACTGTTCCGCATCAGTCATCGCTGCTGCCCCTTCACCGCACACCGCGTTCAAGCCGGGCAGGGCGCTCGCCTGACGCCTCATGCCTTTGCTACCGGGACTCCGTTCCCCGGTTGCCAGCCCTCGCTTATGCGTATGTTCGTTCCGTTTTTATGACCAGTTCGACGAACACAGAAGGTTGAGGCCCTGATGTGTTCGCAAGCGAATATTCTACTGCAACATGCGTGTTGGAGGACCGACAAAGTACATCTACCTAAGCGGATTTCTCTCCCGGTCGGTCACCGTCAATCGTCGGTGATGGCGAGGTCGGTGCGGAAGCTTCGACCCTGCATCGCCCGCCACACCTGGGCCGGAGTGCACGGCATGTCGATGTCTTTCACGTCGAAGGGGGCGAGGGCGTCGACGATGGCGTTGATGACGGCCGGCGGCGAACCGACCGTGGCCGACTCACCCACCCCCTTCACCCCCAAGGGATGATGAGGCGACGGGGTCACCGTCTCCCCCGTCTCCCATGACGGGCACTCCATCGAGGTCGGCAGCAGATAGTCCATGAACGAGGTACCGAGGCAGTTGCCGCCGGGGTCGAAGGCGATGACCTCCATGAGCGCCATGCCGACGCCGTCGGCCAGACCGCCGTGGACCTGGCCCTCCACGATCATCGGGTTTATTCGGGGGCCGCAGTCGTCGACGGCGATGAAGCGGCGGACCTTGACCTCACCGGTGCCCCTGTCGATGTCGACCACACAGATGTAGGCGCCGAACGGATAGGTGAGGTTCGGGGGATCGTAGACGCACTGGGCGTCGAGTTGGCCCTCCACCCCCTCGGGCAGCTCCAGCGACCCGTGGGCGCCGAGCGCCACCTCCTGTATGGTGACCGACTTGTCGGGCGAGCCCTTCACGGTGAAGACCCCGGTGTCGAACTCGAGGTCGTCGGGGTTGGCCTCCATCATCGTGGCCGCGATGATCTTGGCCTTGTCGACGACCCGGCGGGAAGCCACGGCCGCCGCCGCCCCGGAGACCGGGGTCGAGCGGGAGCCGTAGGTTCCGAGACCGAAGGGGGTGTTGTCGGTGTCGCCGTGGACGACATCGATGTCGGCGGTGGGGATACCGGTCACTTGGGACACGATCTGGGCGAAGGTCGTCTCATGGCCCTGGCCCTGGGTCTGGACCGACAGCCTCACCACCGCTTTTCCGGTGGGGTGGACCCGCACCTCGCAACCGTCGGCCATACCGAGGCCGAGGATGTCCATGTGTTTCCGCGGTCCGGCCCCGACGGTTTCGGTGAAGAACGAGACGCCGATTCCCATGAGCTCGCCGTGTCCGCTTCGCTGGACCTGCTCCCGCTTCTCCGTCTGCTCCCGACGAAGTTCGTCGTAGCCGGCGATCTCCATCGCCTTCTGCAGTGCGGCGGGATAGTTGCCCGAGTCGTACTCCCACCCGGTCGGCGAGTGGTAGGGGAACTGGTCGGGTTGGATGAAGTTCTTCATCCTCAGCTCGGCCTCGTCGACGCCGAGGTCGTCGGCCAGCCGTTTGACCATACGCTCGATCAGGTAGACCGCCTCGGTGACCCGGAACGAGCAGGCGTAGGCCACGCCGCCGGGTGCCTTGTTGGTGTAGACGCCGGTGACCTTGCAGTGGGCGGCCGGGTAGTCGTACGAACCGGTGAACACGTGGAAGAACCCGGCCGGGAACTTGGTGGGCTGGGCGGTGTTGTTGAACGCCCCGTGATCGGCGAGGACGTCGACCTTGACGCCGAGGATCTTGCCCTCGGACGTGGCGGCGATCTCACCGTGCATGTGGTAATCGCGGGCGAAGGCGGTGGAGATCAGGTTCTCGGATCGATCCTCCATCCACTTGACCGGCTTCTTGGTGACGATCGACCCGACGACCGACAACACATAACCCGGGTAGATGCCGACCTTGTTACCGAACCCACCACCGATGTCGGGCGAGATCACCCGGATCTTGTGCTCGGGCAGTCCGGCCACCAGGGCGTAGACGGTGCGGTGGGCATGTGGGGCCTGGGTGGTGCACCACAGCGTGAGCTTGCCCTCGACCGGGTCCATGTTGGCCACCGACCCGCAGGTCTCCAGTGGGGCCGGATGGACCCGGGGATAGAGGATGTCCTCGGTGACGATCACATCGGCTTGGTCGAACTGGGCCTGGGTCGCCGCGGCGTCGCCCGACTCCCAATCGAAGATGTGGTTGTCGGTCTTGCCCTCGATGTCGGTCCGGATGACCGGGGCGCCCTCGTCGAGGGCCGTGCGAGCGTCGACGACCGGATCGAGTTCTTCGTATTCGACGTCGATCAACTCGAGCGCGTCGCGGGCCGAGTAGTGGTCCTCGGCGACGACGAAGGCCACCTCCTGGCCCTGATAGCGAACCTTGTCGGTGGCCAGGATGGCGATGACGTCATGGCTGAGCGATGGCGCCCAGGCCAGATTCAGCCCCTCCAGGACGGCGCCGGTGATGACGGCGGCCACCTTGGGGTGGGCCTCGGCGGCCGACGTGTCGATGTTCACGATCCGGGCGTGGGCCACCGGGCTGCGAAGCACCGCCCCGTGGAGCATACCGGGCAGCTTGATGTCGTCGAGGTAGTTGCCCTTGCCCCGTACGAAGCGGACGTCCTCCTTACGGGGCGTTCGACCGAAGCCGACGGTTGCGTCGTCGGTGAATTCCGTTGGCGGATTCTCCGTGGTCGTCATAGTCGCTCCTCGCTCCGCTCGTCGCTGGCCGGAGACCGGCGCGAGTTTCCTGACGGAAACTCGGTCCCATGTCCGTTGGAATGCTCGGCGGCCCAGCGGATCGATCGAATGATGTTCTCGTAGCCCGTGCAGCGGCACAGGTTCCCGGAAATGGCCTCCCGGATCTCGGCTTCGGACGGATCGGGATTGGCGTCGAGCAGGGCTCGACCGGTCATCATCATCCCCGGTGTGCAGAATCCACACTGCAGGCCGTGGCACTTCATGAAGCCCTCCTGCACGGGATCGAGGCCGTCGTCGGTCTCGAGATCCTCGACGGTGCGGACCTCATGCCCGCCCGCCATGGCGGCCAGCATGGTGCACGACTTCACGGGCTGTTTGTCGACCCAGACCACACACGCTCCGCAGTTCGAGGTATCGCAGCCCCAGTGGGTACCGGTGAGGTCGAGATGGTCTCGCAGGAAGTGAACGAGTAGGAGGCGGGGTTCGATGGTCTTGGTGACGTCGGTGCCGTTGACGTTGACGGTCACCTCCATCGTCGGGGTTTCCAGCATTTCGGAGATATCGGTCACGCGTGGCTCCCGTCGTAGGTTCCGGTACCGACCAGCGCTCGGCGCATGGCCCGCTTGGTCAGCTCGCCGGCCAGGTGGCGTTTGTAGTCGGCTGGGCCCCGCTGGTCGGTGTTGGGGTTCGTGGCTTGGGCGGCCAGTTCACCGACGTGTTCGACGAGCGCCTCGTCGGCAACCTGGCCCCGGGCCGCGTCCTCTGCGGCGACGGCCACGAAGTGAGGAGCCTCCACCGCGGCGAGGCCGATCCCGATCTCGGAGATGGTGTCGCCGTCGAGCCACAGCGCAACGCCGGCGGCGGCAATAGCCCAGTCCCCCACCCGGCGCTCCACCTTCTCGTAGGCTGAACAGCCGCCGGGGCGGACCGGAACGGTGATCTCGGTGACCATCTCGTTCTCACCGACCACGGTCTGATAGGGCCCGTCGTGGAACTCTCGGACCGGCACCGACCGGGTTCCGTCGGCACCGATGATGTGGACGGTGGCCCGCACGGCGGCGAAGGCGGCAGAGAGATCCTCGGCCGGGTCCGCCTGACACAGCGAACCGCCGACCGTGCCCCGATTGCGGACCACGGGGTCGGCGATGACCCGCTCGGCCTCGGCGAAGATCGGATAGTGCTCGGCCATGATTTCCGAGTCGAGCAGCTCAGCGTGGCGCACCATCGCCCCGATCCTGATCAGGTCACCGTCGGCGCCGGAGTCGATCCTGATGTCGGACAGGCCGTCGACGTCGTTGATGTCGATCAACGCCGTCGGGTCGGCGAATCGAAGTTTCATCATCGGCAACAGGCTGTGGCCCCCCGCCACGAGCCGCGCCTCGGAACCGTGTTTTGCGAGCAGTTCCAGCGCGTGCTCGACGCTGGACGCCCGTTCGTACACGAACGGTGCCGGTACCTGCATTGGATTTGTCCCCTTCTCGATGTCGAGCGTCGCCCGCTGAGTAAGTAGTTGCGACGGCAACAAACGACAGTAGCTGACGCCGGGACGCCGAGCCAGATGACGGGGCGGTTCTTAAACGGTGGACGCGTCCGGCAACGGAGCTGTGCGACTACGGCGCCCGGTGGCCGTGGTTCCTGGCGTCCGGGTTGGTGGGGACGTAGCCGCCATCCAACATCGGATCGATCTGCCGATTTCCGCCACCGTCGGTCAGCTTGTCGGCGTTCTCGACGACCCCGGCCGAGTCCCATCCGATGTTGTTCCGCACGATGTTGTTGCCGCTGCCAGTGAGGTTGCGACCGGTTACGTTCGGCAGGCCGTCCTTCGGGGAGACCAGGAGATTGTGCTCGATCGTGATGTTCGACGTCTTGTAGCTGAGCTGAATGTTTGACGGACCGGTGTTGTCGACGATGGTGTTGAACCGGATCTTCACGTTGGCGATGCTGGGGTAGCTGTCGTTGGGGGTTCCGATCTTGATGCCTCGCCCGTTCGGCGAACCGACGAGGAGATTGCGCTCGATGACCCCGCCCCCGCTGCCGCAGTTGCAGTAGATCAGGTGATCCTGATGGGTGCCGTTGGATGGGTGGGTGTCGTGGACATGCAGGTGCCGGACCGTGAAGTTGACCGGCGTGCCCGCGATCAGCAGGCCGCTGTAGCTGCGGGTCCCCCATAGCTCGGCCTGCTCGAACACCCAGTCGCGACCGTTCTTGAGCAGCACCATGTGTTCGGACGACTTGTTGCGTTCGCTGTCCCAGGTTACGTTGATGCCCCGGACGGTCCAGTGGTCGATGTTGTAGAGGTTGAGCAGCCCCTTCACCACAACCCGCTCCCCCGGGGCGGCCTGAACGAGAATCGGCCGGCTCGAAGACGTGTTCTTACCGCCCACCCCGTACTTGATGCGCTCGCGGTATTCGCCACCCTTGACGATCAGGGTCTGACCGGCCTTCACGGCGTCCAGTCCCTTGGCGAGGGTATGGTACGGGGCCGACTGGGAGCCGTTGCCGCCCGACGACGCGCTGCCGTCAACGTAGATCACGTCGCCGCTCGGCGGAGGCAACGGGGAGGTCGCCGGTGTTGTTTGACGGATTGTCGTCGTGGTGGTCGAGCTGGTCGCGGAGGTCGTCGCTCGAGTTGTGGAAGTGGTGGTCCGGGTGGTGGACGTCGTCGCCCGAGTGGTCGAGGTGGTGGAGGTGGCGGACCGGATGGTGGTCGTGATGGCCTGTGTCGTGGGCGACGAGGTTCGGCTGCTGGAGGACGTGGCTCCGGCCGAGGAGCTACCGGCCGACGTGCCGGCGCTCGACGTGCCGCCGCTCGACGTGCCGCCGCTCGACGTGCCGGCGCTTGACGCAATGGCGCTTGACGTGTTGGCGCTCGACGTGCTGTCGTCCGGGGCGCTGCCGTCCCTCGTACTGCTCCCGGAGCCGGCGTCACCCGGGTCACCGTCACCTGTCGGGACGGCTGGTTCGGCCCCCACCCCCTGCCGGTCGTCGTCGACCAGGACCCGCAGCAACGCGGCCTCGCCGTCGTCGCCCAGCTCAACGGCGACCGTGCTCTCCGGTGGTGGGGTGTCGCTGGCCAATTCGAACGCGCCGTCACCCGCACGCTCACCCGAGCAACCGACGGCCAGCATCGCCGCCGCCATCACCACAGGAGCGAGGCGCTGCATTCGCTCGAGTCGCCGCATCGCGGCAACGGTATCGTGAGCGCGCCACGGCGGTTCGACGCCATTACCCATTCTGAACCTTCGACGACGAAGCCTTTACCCGGCCGGTGGCTCAACCTTCGTCCGGGTTTCGTCATACGGGACTCCGGGAGCACGATGGAACAACGTGACCGTGGCTGGGCTCACAGCCACCGCTCGAGTACCGGAAAACGGCGCAGCCGAGCGGCCTGCGGAAACGTTTCCACCAGTCGCAGGTCGGTGACGTTGGTGGTCAGACCGACGAGTGCCAGCGTTGCGGTCAGCAGGGTCGAGACCAGGATGCCCGGATCGAGAACCAACCGAACGGCCAGGGCCGCCGCGATCAGCAAACCGATGCGTGCATAGACACGCCGCACCGACGGGATCGGGTTGGCGACGGCGGTCGTCGCCAGCAATCGCCAGTGGTTGGCAATGTTGCGGAGCACCATCCCGACGAGCGCGGCGATAGCAGCCCCGATCGGCCCGATCGCCGGCACCAGTGCGAGGTTGGCGGCCACGATGAAGAGACCGGTGCTGACGTTGACGACCAGCACCCAGTTGACCCGGCGATGGATCTGCAGGGCCTGCTGATTGAAACCGAACGCCACATCGAAGAACGACGCGATCGACAGCAGGGCCAGGATGGGTGCACTGTCGCGGTACTGCTCGCCGAAGAGAAGCACGGTGGTCCGCTCCGCAAAGGTGGTCGTCATCAGTAGAACGGGCAGGCTGAGGACCATCATCCAGCCGCTGACGTCCCAGTAGAACTGGTTGAGTTCGGCGCCGGCGTCCCGCCGGTAGAGACGGGAGATCATCGGGTTCACCAGCGAGCCGAAGGCGAACATGACCACGAAGTTGAGGCGGGCGGCGGGCCAGATCACCTGGTAGGTGGCGACCGAATCGCTGCCGAGCAGCCAGCCGATCATGCCGGTGCTGACCGATGCGATCGTGAGCAGCACCACCTCGCTCGAAAGCAGTGGCACGGAGAACGACAGGATCTCCCGGACGGGGGTCGCCTTCAGGTTCGACGTCACGAACCGAACCCGCCCCTGCCTGACCAGACCGGGGATCTGGACCAGATAGAGCAGGAGTCCGGCGACACCGGCGGCGACCAGCCCGACGATCACCCAGACCGTCGGCAGATCGAGGTACACGACAAGGCCGACGGTGGCCAGCTTGAACGCCGGGTTCAGGATGTGATTGCGGACGAACAGCGACAACGGTCGGGCGAACACGGCGAAGAACGAGGTCATCATCCGGTCGAACGAGTCAAGGGGGGTGATGAGGAGGGCCAGCATGATGAGGAGTTCGGCCCCCGGGTCGCCCAGCTGGTCGGCCAGGCGCTCCCGGAACAGGAAGATCCCCGAACCGGCCACCAACCACACGGCGATCACCGTTGCGGAGTACAACAGGACGGTACCGAGGACGTAGTCCTTTCTCCTGTCCTCGCCGTAGATGACGAGGTGGTGTGACATCGCCCGATCCTGGCCCAACGCCACCACCGCCCGGACCATGTCCGACACCGACAACGCGAACAGGAGGACGCCCAGTTCCGACTTGAGGAAATGCTGGGCCAGGACGACCCGGACGACGATGTTGGACGCAATCGAAATCAGGCGACCGATGAGAAGCAGAGACGACCCACGGATCGCCTTGGCTGTCGTGTTGTCGTTGGATCGACCTTCCACCTACTTCGCAGCCTCCACGCCGATACCTCGCCCGGATAGCGCACACACCGGCGGCAGCCTTCGCATGTCGCCCGATCGCCGGCTCGACGAAAACAGGCGCAACGGTCTCGCGACCTCCCGACTATATCCATCGGTCGAGGAAAGGTTGAGGGACAAGGCGGCCCGTTCGACACGGTGAAGATACCCAAATTGCCCACGACCTCGGAGACAACCACCCTGGTTGACGCCCAAGGAGGGCGGTAGACTGACACGCGGGCGATCCGCCCCTCGAGGAGCACTTCGACGGCGCCGATCAACGGGAACGAGAGCAGATCTATGGCAGAGTCGGCGGTGGCCACGGACTCCCCTGACCGTCCGGAACGTGCCGGAGAAAGTGGTGGTGACATGAGCGAACTGAGGGCAGCCGTTCGGACCCTGGTCCGCATGATGCCGTTGATTCTGCTGGCCGCCGCGATCGTCGGCACGGCCGTTTACGTGTTCCGCCAGGATGCGCCGAAGGTCTACCAGAGCACCGCCCGTTACTTCGTCAGCCCGGTGACCGAGATCCAGGGTGGTGACGTCGGCGACCTGGTCGATGCACTCAACACCCTCGACCGGGAGGTCATGACCATCTCGGTCGCCGAGGTTCTGGGAAGCGACGTGATGCTGCAACGGGCTGCTGCATCGCTCGGTATCGCCGACATCTCGGAATACTCCGCATCGGCCGCCCGGGTTCCGTCGTCCCTCGCCGTCGAGGTGTACGTGCAGGGTCCGTCGGCCGAGGGCACACGGCAGGTCTCCGAGGGGATAGGAACCGAGGCCAACACCCTGCTGCGCGATCTCATCGGTGCCTTCGAGATCCAGCCGCTCGACGTGCCCACCACGCCGACGTCGCCAATCAGCCCCCGGCCTCTCCGTGACGCCCTCTTCGCAGGGGTGCTGGTGGTCGTCGGTCTGTCGATGATCCGCCTCGTCACCTCCCCACCCGACGAGACGGGTGTTCGCCGGTCGATGTGGGTCCGCCTGCGTGACGCCGCCCTTCGCGGTCGCTCCAAGCGGAAGCCGGTCCAGTCCCGGCTCGAGTTGCGGCCCGAAGCCGTCAAGCCGCTCGGCGACGCCGGTGGCGCCGGCCAGGCCAAACGGGTCGAGCACCCGCTGAACGGCGCCGACGACGAATCGCCATCGACCGAGGAGCCACCGTCTCCCGCCGAGGCCGCGCTCAGCGCCTTCGACGAGCTCGCCGCGGCCGATTTCCGGTCGGAATCCTCCCGTAACCGTTAGCGTGCGACGGAACGGAGCCCGTCGCCGGTGACCGACCTCCTGGAACCTGGTCTCGCCGTCGAAGACACCTCCGGCGATGGCGCTGCGCCGGTTCCGCCTGCTTCGGCCCGAGCCGGTCGGCCCGCCGTCGACGCCATCGGCGTCGCGGTCGCCATCGTGCTCGTGACCGTCTACGGACGAATAGGTGACGCCAGCCCCCTGCTGGGCGGCGACGGACCGATCGCACAGATTCTCTCGGTGGCGGTCGGATTCGTCATCTTCTGGCGGGTCGCCTTCCAAGACGCCGATCCCGGCGCCTGGCGATTGGCTCTGGCCGTCATCGGCTCGTTGTTCTGCATCATCGTCACCTCGGTGCTCTACGCCGAAAACGACGCGTATGCCGTCGACGATGTCGGTGACCTGGCCAAATCGACTCTCATCTTCCTCATCGTCGTCGCCGGTGTCACCAACACCGCGCAGTTGAGAATGGCCACCTGGGCGGTCATCGGGGCCACCACCTTCGTCGGTATGGTCAACATCTTCCAGCAGGTGACCCACACCTTCGGCAACGACTACTGGCAGCTGGCAACGTCCGAAGCCGAGGCGATCACCAGTTCGACGCTCGACTACCGCTCGGCCGGCCCGTCACTCGGACCCAACGGGTTCGCCCTGATGCTGATCTTCGCCCTTCCCCTGGCCATCGACCGCTTCCTCCACGAGGAACGGCGAAGCCTGCGACTGACCGCCGCCGTTTCATGCCTGGTCATCGTGGCCTCACTCCTGTTCACCTACAGCCGCAACGGCTTCCTCAACCTGGTGCTGTTGGGTTTGATGGTGGTGTACTTCTACCGGATCAACCTGCTGTACGCCTTCGTCGGCATGTTGGCCTTCGGCTCGGTCATCGCCGTCGCCTCACCCGACGCCTTCATCGAGCGGATCGCAACGCTCACCCAGTTCGTCGACGGCGACGCCGGGGGCGACGATTCGCTCTCCAGCGGCCGGCAGAGCGAGTACATCGTCGCCCTGCAGATGTTCGCCGATCATCCGGTGACCGGGGTCGGCATCGGCAACTACCCGCACCACTACCTCAGCTACTCGACGGAACTTGGGCTTGACGACCGTCGGGAAGATCGAGGCGCGCATTCGCTGTATCTGCAGTTCGCCGCCGAGCTGGGCGTGATGGGGATCCTGTGGCTGGCCACCGTCCTGCTCGTGTTGTTTCGCCGGCTCAACGGAACAAGACGTCGGCTGGCCGCTGCAGGCATGACCGCCACCTCCCATCAGATGGCGGCGTACCTCATGGCCTTCACGCTGTTCTTCACGTTCAGCCTTCTCCGCCACCTGTCGATACCCCGGTACTTCATGGTGGCCTTGGCGTTTGCCGTCGCCGCCCCCTACGCCATTTCCGGCCGGGAGTAGGCCCACCAGGCTCGTCAGCGGTGACGAAGGCCGTAGTCCTCGTTGGATTTCTCCAGCAGACGCCACATGGTCTCGCACAGGTCTCGCACCTGTGGGTCGAGTTCGATGTCCTTGCCCTTGTCGATCGACGATCTGTGGATGCGTGCTCCGGCGCCGGGTCGAAGGGGTTCGACGCCGGCCAGCTCGTACATGGCGTCGATGGTTTCCTGGGGCTCGGTCACCAGAGCGCGGTAGCTGCACATCCGGAGCCGATCCTCGTCCACCAGGTGCTGATCGAAGAACAGCTGGTTCCGAAGCCACCAGAAGAGGGCGGCGAAGTCATGACTGCCGAGCGAGTCGAATTCGAACCCACTCAGGACCTCGAGCTCGTGCTCCCCCACTCCCTGAGTGCGCCAGTCACGGGGATCTCCGGACAGCGCCCGGGTCACATTGGAACGTCCGTTGTCCGGGCCGAAGCGCTTCAGGTTGCTCGACGCCACGTCGGCGTAGTGCCGATACATCCACACGGCGCGCGAACCGGGAAGCCGATCGAGGAGATCGACCACTCGATGGGACTCCACCAGCGGCTTGATCACCACCATCGATGCGCCCGTGAGCGTCGTCATGGCGCGGACCGTCCTGTGGTGACGCAGCCGATGGTTGAATGGCCACCGTTCGAAGGCCAGGCCCAATTCGCCGAAGGACACGACGTTGGGGTCGGCGGCGAACACGTGCTGCAGCGCCGTCGTGCCGGAACGCTGGCAACCGAAGATGAGCAGGGTCCGCGTGTCGACCCGGCCGCCCTGGCGGACCCAGAGCGAACCGATCTTCACCAGGTCGGCGCCATAGCGCCGA
>JBFHEP010000013.1:0-26185 GCA_041584095.1 Acidimicrobiales bacterium
CTGGGGAGAGCTGTCGATCACCTACTCCAACGCCCCGTCGTTCGGGCCGGTTCTGGGCGCCTCGGGTCCAACCACCGGCGGCTCCTACACCGATATCGACGTGACGGGCCACATCGGTGGCAACGGAACCTACAGCTTCGCACTCACTCCACTCAACAACACCAACATGCGACTCGCCAGCCGCGAAACCTCCACCCCACCAGAACTCATCGTGAACACCGGTCCATGACGGGCCTGCACTCGAGCGCGCTGTCGCGGCAACCAACCACAACTCATCGTCACACTGTCCTGACGACGGCCGGACGCCAACGATCCCGGTGACGTAGCCGCTCGGCTCGTCACCGGGATCTCCGGCCAATCTCAACCCCGCAACACGTAGAGGTTGAAGAAGCCGGCGTCGATGTCGGACCGTTCGACCGAGGTGAAACCCGCCTCCCGAGCCAGGGAGTCCACGAGGTCCGGTCGGATGACGGTGCCGATGGCCGCGGACGGCTCCTCGGCCAGCGCCGCAGGCAGGCAGTGGACGACACTCCAGCCGTACATCATTCGCTCCAGTTCGTCACCGGGAGCGGTGAATGTCTCCTGCACCTTCTCGTCGGCCACCAGCAGCGCCCCGCCAGGAGCGAGATTCGACCGGGCCGCCCGCAACACCTCCACGGGCTGGGCCATGTCGTGCAGCGCCTCGAGGATCACCACCAGGTCGGCGTCGCCGTTGGACTGGGCCCCGGCATCGACGGCGACGAAGCGAGCCGACGACCCGTGGGCCGCACCGTTGTCGATGGCGTCGGCGATGCTGGCCCGATCACTGTCGACACCGACCACCTCGGCCCCGGGGAAACGCTTTGCCAGGGCGATGGTCGACCAGCCGGCTCCACAGCCGAGGTCGACGATTCGACCACCGCCTTCGAGGCGCTCGACCACATCGGGTACCGCCCCGACCCAGGAGTCGACGAGGTCGTGCGTGAAGGCCGGCCGGTTGATGCCGGCCTGACCGTCGCGGAGCCAACGTCCATAGTCGGCGAAGGGGACACCTGCACCGGTCAGGTAGGCGTCGGCCAGTTGGTCGATCACGCTGCTCACGCCGACGACCATGTCGGCCAGCGGGGAAACGTGGGCCGGGTTGTCGGCAACGACGAACGTGGCGGCCTGGTCTTCGCTCAGCCAGAAGGATCGCTGATCCCATTCGGCGATACGCGGATCGGTGGTGATGAAGCCGGCGACGGCTTGCTGCTCCAGCCATTCCCGGGCGTAGCGGAGGTCGACGCCGGTGACGCTCGACAGCTCCGACGCCGTCCTCGGGCGATCCAATGCCGTGTAGAGGCCGAGTCTGCGCCCGAGGTGGATGGAGAACAATTCAAGGGTCCCGATGGCGGCTTCCACCAGCCGCTCGTCGAGCCCGATGGTGGGGGTGATTTCGGTTTCGATGGTTGAAGTGGTCATGTCAGGAGTCCTTTCTGTCTGCGTGAGTGTTGGTCGGGAGGACCACTAGAAGCGGAGAACGGTGGGATCGACGAACGACCGGCGGGCCCCGATCAGATCGAAGTCGACGGTGGAGTTGACCCCTTCGGAGGCATTGAAGCCGAGAGCGGTCTGGGCCACCTGGCCACGCACGTTGGCGTGACGGCCGGTGCCGCCGGTGACGGCCCGTACCACGGCGGGGTTGCCGGGGGGAGCCTCGGTCCCGACGGTCACGATGGTGTCGACCACCCCGGTTCCGTTGCCGAATTCGAAGAGCTGGGTCGAGATGACCCACGGCCCTTCGACCGTGTCGGCGCCGTCACCGATCATGAAGCCCCAGCAGGTCCACGTGCCGAGTACCAGGTCGGGGAATTCGGGGGAGCCATCGGGCAGGATTCCGTCGGTGTCATGGAGCGTGCCCTTCGGATAGAGATACCCCTGGGTGACGAAGGCGTTGCCGTAGGCCGGGTAGCCGTTGTCGAGAAGGGGGCCCTGCTCGTCGAAGGCGAAGCGGGTTCCGTCCTCGGCGATGTCGACACCGTCGGCGATGTCCACGACGTCGCCCGCGGCGGTGTTCACCGTCCCGGCCGCCCTCGGCCCGGCCGCCCTCGGCCCGGCCGCCGCCGGCAACGCCGGCACGAGCACGACCGCACTCAGCGCGAACGCGGCCAGCAGGAGTCGGAGGAACCGGTGGGCGGTGCCCCGGTCGCTCGGGGTGGTTGCGATGTTCATGGTGATGTCCTTTCAACGGATCTGCTTTCATCCCTGAAGGCGCGAGGAATCGCCTCACATCGTGAGGCGGCGCCTCACACATCGAAAAATCTTCGAACCAGGGCGCCGGAAGGCCCGGTCAGTTGACCCGCCAGCTGGTCGGTTCGGCCGGACGGTAGACACAGAACCGGCCGGTCGAGATCGATCGATCCAGATGGGCGCCCAAAGCCGGATGCACCGACTCGATCCGCTGGATGGCATCACGAATTCGCCACCGGACAGCCGATCGGGCCCGCTCCGCCGTTGAACCTGTCGCCCGCTCCGACCCGGCCAGACCGTAGGCCGCCTGCAACTCGTCGACCAGGCGATCGAGCTCCGCCCGAGCCCGTTCGGCTCGCACCGGATCGTTGTCGGCGGTGGCCTCGTCAACCTCGATCTGCAGGTCCCGCACCCGCTCCCGGTAGGCATCACGAGCTCTCCGGTCGGCCACGACACCGGCCGCCTCTTCGACCACCGCGGCGTCCATGAGATCCAGGGCGGCGATCTCGACGTTTGGACGGGCCAGCAGCCGGGCGAGCGTAATCATACCTTTCGTGGCTCTCAGCCGACCCGATCGACCACGATACGTGATCATCCACCCGTCACCGTCGGGGCGGAACTCGTTGGCGGGCTCCGGCTCATCGAGTGCAACCGCCGGCGTTTGCGTCGACCCGGCCGCAATCTCTCGGAGCACCTCGATTGCCTCGTCCGGCGGCATTCGTGGATGGCCGACGTCGACGGGTCGAGGAGCGCCCAAACGGTCGAGGAGCTGCTGTTCGCCGGGACCGAGCACCACCTGCGGGTAGGTGTGATAGGCCGTCGCCGCGATCCGGCGGCCGTCGTCCTGCCTGCCCGCCCGCATCACACAAGCCGCCGCCACCAGCAGTGGATGGACGATGTCGGTTCGGTTCCGGATGTCGATGAAGTACGCCAAACCGTCGGCCGCCCGGGTGGCAGCATCGGCCAGGCCGGCGTCGTCGCGTTCCAGCAGGTCGACCATCGCCAGATCGACCGAACACCACCCGGCGACCCACTTGTCGTTCGCCGCCGCCTCGGATCGCGCCAGTTCGCCGGCGATGGCACGAGCACGAGCAGGATCGGATCCGAGGAGGAGCAGGGTCTGGAAGACGGCGATCCAGGCCTCGACGTTGGGGAACGGAGCGCTGCGAAGCCGGAGATCCTCGACGAGCGCCAATGCGCCGTCGAGATCACCGGCTCGCCAACGGGTGAGGGCGATATGCATGGAGATCTCCAGTGCCACCTCGGCCTCGTCGGCGCGCTCGGCGGCTCGGGCGCCCTCCTCGAAGTGCGACTCGGCCTCCGACCACCGGCCCGCGCCACGGGCGAGCAAACCGAGCACCCGATGAGCAAAGGCAATGGCCAGGTCGTGTTCTCCTTCGATCACCTCGGCGGCCACGGAGCGGGCATCGTCGAGTCGTCCGGCGATGCGGTACATCACGGCGAGCACCGCTCGGGCCTCCGCGTTTTCATCGGTGCGATCCTGGCCGGCCAGGACCCGTTCGAGGACCTCGACGACCTCAGCCTGATGACCAGAGTCTTCGAGCCGCCACAGACCCGAGGTCAACGAAAGGCACCGGCGGATCTCACCCCGATCGAAGAGATGGTCGATGGCCCAGACCCGACTGCGAAAGCCGCGCACGAGTTCGGCCAGCGGTTCGACACGGCCGCTGCGCAGATCCGCCTCGAGTTCGCTGATCCTCGCTTCGAGGTGCTCGACGAGTCGCTCCTCGGCCTCGGCCCGCTCATCGTCGTCGAGCTGCTCGGAGGCGTGGACACGGATCGTGTCGAGCAGTCGATACCAGGACTGTCGGCCTCGAGTCTCGCGCACGAGGAGCGACTGATCGACGAGCCTCGTCAGTGTGTCGAGACCACCGGTCCTGTGGCCGCCCCGGTCGCCTATGCCGTGGCTGCCGACAGCCAGGGCCGTGCCCTGAGTGAACGGCGGTGGAATCACCGACAGCCTGTTCAGCATCGTCCGCTCGTCGTCGGTCAACAACTGGTACGACCAGGTGATCGTGGCCTGGAGGCTCCGGTGACGCTCCGGGCCCCGCCTGCGGGCCCGGGACAGGATGTCGAGCTTCACGTCGAGATGGCGCAAGATCTCCGACGGTGTCATGGCCACGGTACGAGCCGCCGCCAGTTCGAGGGCGAGCGGCAGTCCGTCGAGCCGCCGAACCAGCCTCGACACCGCCGTCTGGTCACCGAGATCGCGCACCCCGTGACGGTGGGCGACGGCCTCGAACATCGCCCGGGCGTCGGAGGTCGGGCCGTCGGTCGAGAGAGGCCTGATCGACACGACCAACTCGTCGGGGAGATCAATACGCTCCCGACTCGTGGCCAGGATCCGAAGATCAGGACAATCGGCCAGCAGGCCGGCGATGAAATCGGCTGCGGCATCCAGAACGTGTTCGCAGTTGTCGAGCACGACGAGCGCGTCCTCCTGCCGACCAAGGTGGTCGATGAGCTCCTCGACCGAGGCGAAACCGAGGTCTCCGGCCACCGCCGCCGCAAACCGGCGTTCGTGGAGCGGGGCCAGGTCGGCCATGAACCCGGTGGACCCGAACGCGGCGCTGTCGTGCAAAACGGCATGCGCCAGCGTGGTCTTGCCGACGCCACCGGGACCGGTGAGCGTGACCAGGTTCGTCCGGCTGAACGCCTCGGCGATCTCCTCGAGCTCCCCATCCCTTGCGATCAGCACGGTTCCATCATCCCCAGGAACCGTGGGGGCCGGCAAGCAGTCCAATGCGCACGGACGCTCTCACCAGTAGGCTGGCAAACCCGCTCGTCGAAACGCCGACCGCGGGCCACAGACACCTCGAAGGGGATTCACCATGCCAGTTTTCGATTCCTACCCCGCCGGCACCCCGTGCTGGATCGACCTCATGTCGCCCGACGTCGACGCCTCCAAGTCCTTCTACAGCTCGGTTTTCGGGTGGGACTCCCAGGATGACTTCGACGACGACGGCAACCGGATCTACACCCAGTTCAAGCAGGGTGATCACGTCGTGGCCGGTCTCGGCGGCCAGGCTCCCGGTATGGAGGGCATGCCTGCCTTCTGGAACACCTACATCGCCTCGGACGACATCGCCACCACCGCCGCTGCGGTCACGGAGGCCGGAGGCACGGTGATGATGCCCCCCATGCAGGTCATGGAGGCCGGCCACATGGCGATCTTCGCCGACCCGACGGGCGCCGCGTTCTCGGTTTGGCAGGCCGGCGACCACAAGGGGGCAGACGTTGCCAACGAACCGAACACGTGGTCGTGGAACGAACTGATGAGTCGGGATATCGAGACCGCCAAGTCCTTCTACAGCAAGGTGTTCGGCTGGGAGTACGACGCCCAGAACATGGGTCCGGGCGGCATCTACAACGTCATCAAAGGTGGCGAGAACAGAGGGCTCGGAGGCCTGATGGCGATGCCGCCCGACATGCCGGAGCAGGTCCCGAATCACTGGTTGGTGTACTTCACGGTGTCCGACATCAAGGCCACGCTGGACACTGTCAGGGAAGTCGGTGGCCAGGTTGTGCAGGAGCCGTTCGAGGCGCCCGGTGTCGGCCACATCGCCATCGCCCACGATCCGGCCGGCGGATCGTTCTCCCTTCTCCAACCGGCGTCGGAGTAGTTGACGTTCAGGATTCGACGTCGAGGCCGAGGTCGTTTCGCCAGGAGCGCAAAGCCGGGATGAGCACGTCGGGGGTCACCGTCTCCGGTGACCCCACCACGTACAGCAGGAACCAGCGGTTGTCGCGGTGGAACGCTCCGCCGAGCGTGCGCACGGTTTCCCCGTCGTCGGTCACATCCTGTTGGAAGCCTCGGATGTCGGGCAGCTCGGCGACGTCGAAGAACTGCCCTCCATAACCACCGATCGTGATCAGTCCGTCTTCGAGATAGAACTCCGCTTCCGACTCGTCGGCGAACTCGTAGACGGCGGCCACGGCCACGTCCGAGGCCGGCGAACGAAACGCCCGGATCCAACCGCCGCGGTAGCCCCGGGTTTCGAGCAGCGCGATCTCCTCGGTGGGATCGGGCTGTATGGCGGCGGCCTCGTCGATGGTCAGGAACCGGTCGACGCTCGGATCGTCGATGGCGACCATACCGGTCAGCGACGTCGGAGCCAGGGCGCCAAGAGCGACCGGTGGGTCGGTGTCGCTCGACTCGGCGGTATCGGACGGCTCGCCTGACGGCGAGGCCGATTGTGTGGTGTCAAGCGGAGTCGAGGTTCGCACGAAATCCTCCAGTTGGGCGGGTGAGATCAGGGACGGGGTGTCGGGTTCCGGTGTGATGGCCTCCGGCACGACGGCTTCGGACGTGATGACGTTTCCTGCGGCGTTGTCATCGGCGCGATTGAGGAGCACGGGTCGCGCTGCCGGCTCACCGATCACGCCGCAGCCCGCCAGAAACGCGGTGGCGACGGTCAGGACCGCGGCGAGCCCGGTCAACCCGGACCAGCCTCGCTGCCGGAACGATCGCACGGCGGCGAGGTTCGACTGCGGACGGCGGGCGAGCCGTCGACCCACCAGGCCGTTGATGGCGACCCGCCAGAGGGCGAACCAGACCGACACGGCCACGGCGGCCCAGACGTTGACGAGGGCGGCGCCGACGAGCGCAGCCCACCACATCCAGGTCGACAGGATCGTGAGCGGACCGACACCGAGCCGTCCCCCGTACAGAAATGCGGTGACTGTGAGCGGCAGCAGGCGGCCCCACTCCCGGGGAACCTGTCGTCCGAGTGTCACCGGACGAGGCCGTCCGGTGAGCAGACGGCCGGCGTCGAGTACCAGCCCCACGGCGACGATGCCGACGATCGCCATCGGTTGGCGGTCGGCCGGCGACAGTGCGGCCAGGACCGCCTGGCCGATCAAGCCTAACACGAATCCGGTCATGGCCGCGGTCGCCGCAGCACCGGTGAGCAGTGCGGCTTCGGCTGTCAATCGTTGGCGCCCCCGAACCGAGGGCGTGACCGTTTCGGCCACGGAGAGGCCTCAAGGCGACCAGAACGTGTGAGCGGCGGCCAACCCGGCAACGCCGAAGAGCAGGGCGAGTTCGGGGTTCACGTCGTCATCTCCTCATCCTCGATTGCACGAAGCGGTCGCCATCGACCGCCCTGTCTAGTTACGGAGTGTCTGGCCGAGTCGGGTCCAGTAGGCGGGCGGGCTCTGACTTCCCCAGTCGAACGCGCCGTCGGTACGTGCCATTCCAATCGGCCGTTCGGCCATCGGTTGGCGGATGACCGGCAGGCCTTCACCGGCCACGCCCTTCAGCTCGTCGACCCGGTAGCCGTTCACGGCGGCCTGGAGCTTCCAGTACTCGGAGGTGATCAGCTCGCCCGGTCCGTCGACGTGGAAGACCTGGCCGAGTTCGCCCCACTGCAGTGAGTGGTCCTGCAGCCACTGCTCGAGATGGCCGAGGCGGTCCGGCGGATGGGCGACGACGGGAACGCCCAGGTTGGCGAGGCCGATCACATCGGAACTGCCCGCCGGGGCGATGGCCAGGCGGTGCCCGCCTGATCCGGGGTTCACCGTGGGCAGGGCGGCGGCCAGCGCGCCCAGCTCGGTCGACAACGCCGCGAGCGATGTCGCCCTCGTCTTGTCGTGCACGAGATCGGCGGCGGCACCGGTCGGGTTGATGGCGACGAACAGCGTCGGTCGACCAACCGTGGAGGCGGCGGCGACGGTGACCAGCAACGGGAACCCACCCAAGGCGGCGAACGCCGCGGCGTACGGGGCGGCGTCGGCCGACAGCCCGGACCGGGCGACCGTGACCGTGCGGTTGATGTCGTTGATCGAGCGGATGCGGTCGGCCACCTCGATGCTGGCGGTCACCGGATCGGCGCTGAGGGTGGCGGCCTCCACCGTCATACCGGCGCCGGTGACCCGCCCGATCCCGGGGATCGGTCCGACGGTCAGCACCTCGGCGACACCGAGTTTGGCCAACATCTCCAGGGACTTGGCATCGGGTCCGTTGGCACCGACGGCGAAGAACGGCACACCGAGACTGCCGGCCAGCGGCGCGGCGATGTATTGCAGCCAGGCGTTCGACGCCGGAGCCAGCACCGCTTTGCCGACCTGACGCCCGCCGGCGAGGTGCCCGGCGGCAATGGCGGCGTGGTAGTAGCCGACGTCGCCGCCCTCCCACGTCACGGCGCTCAGCCGAACCGTCTGAAGGCGGGGATCGGTACCGCAGCTCTCCACAATGCAGCGGACGTTGGTGCCGCTCGGGCAGTAGCCGTGCACGTTGGGATAGTTCCAGGTGCAGCAATCGCAGATCTTCTTCAACCCACCGTTGCGGCAGCAACCGTCGCTGGCATACCAGCACCAGCCCCACACGTCGCCCGGGCCGGTGCAGTCGAACGTGTCGCATTTCGGTGTCACGCCGCTCTGCCCGCAGACCCGGGCATCGGCCCGACGCATCAGCAAGGTGGCGATGGACGGGCCGGCGGCCACCACCACGGCCAGCTGACCGACCCGGTGCAGGAACGACCGGCGCGACGTGCGCCGTGCCGTCCATCGGCCGAGGCTCTCGACGGAGCGATCAAGCGTGCTCACGTGCGCACCTCGGCTCGGGCGTCGGCGACGGTGACACCGGCGATGACCTCGGCCAGCATCTCCTCGACCTGATCGATGGTGTTGGCCACACCACGGGACCTCACCACGCCGGCGCCGTCGATGGCGACGAGGTAGGGGGTCGACCGCACGTTGAACTCGGCGAACGAGCGGGGATCGTCCTCGTGGCCGATGAAGCGCAGACTCATCTCGTCGTAGTGCCCTTCCAGGCGCTGGAGGTCCGGTTTCAGTGAGGCACAGATCTCACAGGTCGGGCTGGTGAACGCCAGCAGGGTGAGGTCGGACTCGCCGTAGTCGACCTCGAGGTCGATGATCGGGGCCGGCTGATCGAGTTCGGGGCCCTCGCCGGCGAAGTGGACGCCCATCGGCACCACCCGCAGGTGCAGCACACCGATCTGGCGCAACAACGCCACCACCGTGACGCCGAGCACCAGCACGGCCAGCCACAACATGATGTAGGAGAACATCCACACACTTCCGGTCATTCTTCGCTCCTCCCGGTTTGAACAATCGATTCTCGTGACATCTCTCCCGCCAGCTCCACCGACCACAGTCGACCGAGCCGCTGGGCGGTCATCGCCGCCTGCACCAGGACCAACGCAGTCAGCGCGCCAACCGAGATGGCGACCGAGGCGGCAAGATCCGGCGGGGCGAGACTCGGGCGCATCCCGGCCAGCACGGCCAGTGCGAGCAGCCCGGCGTTGCGGACGACGGTGGCGGTAGACACCGGCTCGCTGCTCAACGGTCCGAAACAGCCGCAGCTGGCCTGATTGTCGGATGCCAGGGCCCAGGTGACGACGCCGGTGAAGGCGACGAGCAACATCCCGGCCACCGTGGCGCCGAGCAGTGGCCGCAGGATCAGGGCGACAGCGGCACCGATCTCGGCTGCACCGATCGCCGCAGGGAGAGCCATGGACCGCCCGAGCCCCAATGCCGCGAACTCGTCGGCCGTCTTCCGCAGCGAGGTGAGCTTGACCGCAGCGGCGGTTGCCAGCACGGCGGCCAGCACGACGGCACTGAGAGTCGCCGCGGTGTCGAGAATGACCGTCACGATCCCCACCCCTGGCCGAAGTAGGTCTCGAACGCCTCGTCGGATGCCCACAGTCGGGCGTACAGGGCCCTTTCACCGTCGCGGGCGATGAGCGACGCTCCGGCCGACCGCTCCGCCGCCGTCGGCGTGCGTTCCAGGGCGAGCTGATAGTAGGTGTTGGTGCGGCGGCCAAGCGATTCCCGTCCGAGGTAGAAGCCGGCGACGATCAGCGGCCGGGGCACACCCCGGGCCGCCTGACGGCTCCAGTAGGTCAGACCGACCGACTCGGGACTGCGACCGAGGATGTCTCGGTACAGGGCGGAGATCCATGCGTTGTCGGTGCCGCCGTTGCGGCGGTGGTACTCGTTGCTCGACAACAGCAGAACCCGAAGGTCGAGCACGTCGTTCCTCTGCAGGTGGCGGGCCCAGTAGGCCTTGCCCTCGGCATCGGCGCCGCGGTCGAGAATGCTCTGATACGCCCGTGCAACCTCGAGGGCTGAGCCCTCCGGGCTGAACAGCAACGAGCGAGCCATCTGTTCCCGGCTGAGATCGCCACCGGCAACCATGCGGCTGAGGTGGAAATCGAGCCCGGAGTCGGCCGGGTCGCGTTGTAGGAACTGTTGATACGTGGCGACGACATATCGGGCGTTGGCCGAGTCGACCGGGGCGGAATAGGCCGACGCCGCGACCGTCGCCGACAGCAGGAGAAGCACGGCGGCGAGCACTGTCACGCCAAGCCGTGTACGGCGGATACACACGCTTGCTTTCATGATGCAGGCCCCGTCGGCCGAACCCGATCAGGGTTGAGTCAAACGGCCTAGGTCCTGCCCCGTCCCGAACTGTTGGCTGCGACGGACGGGGTTACCGGCGGGGGATCCAGCGGAATCCACGGATCGCCACCAGTGCCGCAGCCGCGCCCCAGGCGGCGATCACCAGCCAGTTGTCCCACGGCCACGGCGCGGTGTCGGCGAATGGGTTGAAACTCTCCTGGAGGGCAAGGCTGAGGTGCTTGACCGGGAACAGGTTGGCCACCGTCTGGATCCAGTCGGGTATCTGATCCCCGGGGATGAACACGTCGCTGATGAAGTACAGCGGCAGCACGAGCGCGTTGGTCACCGCCGGAGCGGCTTCCTCCGACGGGATGATCGTGGTCAGCGCCAGGCCCATGGCTGCGAACGACATCGCACCGATCAGCACGGTGATGATCAGCGAACCGATGCCCAGCCTGTTCAGGGTCACCCCGAACAGGATCCGTCCGACGACCGTGATCAGCACCGTCATCATCACCGACAGCGCGAAGCCGGCGACGGCCTGCGATGCGACGAACACCCAGGGCGGCATCGGGGTGCCCCGGACTCGTTTGAGGATGCCACGCTCCCGGCGGGCGGTCATCGTGATCGCCAGGTTGACCGTGGTGGCCGAGATGATGGCCAGCGCCAGGATCCCGGGGACGTAGAGAGTGGCCACCTTGGCCCCGTTGGCCAGCGTATCGTTGCCGAAGATGGAGGTGAAGATGACGAGAAAGATGAGCGGCAGGATGACGGTGAAAAACGTCGACGCCGGGTTTCGACGGAAGATCAGCAGGTCGAAGAGTACCTGTTGGCGAAGTCTGCCGGCCATGCTGGTCACGGTTTGTGCCCTTGTTCCGGCGGGGCCTGGTCGGTGAGTACGAGGTAAACGTCCTCGAGGGTCGGCCGTTTCACCTGCAGATCCTGGAGTTCGATGCCGGTGTCGAGCGCCCAGCCGGTCAAGGTGTGGAGCGCGTGGGTGACGTCGTCGGTCGAGATCAACGCCAACCCCGACGTGTCAATCGCCACGTCGAGAGTCGGCGGCAAGAATGTGATTTCCGACGAAGGGTCGACCCGCCAGGAAATGCGGGTGGCTGCCTTCACCTGCTCGGCGAGGGCGGCAGCCGTCCCCCGTGCGACGATGGTTCCGCCTACGATCACCTCGATCCGATCCGCCAGTCGTTCGGCTTCATCCATGTAGTGGGTGGTGAGCAGCACCGTCTTGCCCAGCCCGCGCAACGCCTCGATCATGTCCCACGATTCCCGGCGGGCCGACGGATCGAATCCGGTGGTCGGCTCGTCGAGAAAGACCAGGTCGGGGTTCCCGACGAGGGCTTGGGCGAGGTCGAGCCGTCGCTTCTGACCACCCGACAGTTTGCGGGTCCGCTGACCGGCGCTATCGGCCAGGCCGACGATGTCGAGCACCTCGTCGACGTTGCGGGGGTCGCGGTAGTAGGCAGCCTGTTGGGCCACCGCCTCCCGGGCGGTGAGCTCGGGAATCGGCTCGGACTCCTGGAGCACGATCCCGATCCGCTCCCGCCATTCGAGCGGGGCGCTGTCGGGGTCGACGCCCAGAACTCGAACCGAGCCGTCGTCACGCCTCCGGAACCCTTCCAGGATTTCGATGGTTGTGGTCTTACCCGCTCCGTTCGGTCCGAGGAAGGCCACGATCTCCCCTTCTGCGACATGGAGGTCGATGCCGTCGACTGCGACGCGGCGGCCGTATCGTTTGATCAGCCTCTCGACCTCGATCGTCACACGGCCAGCCTAGTCTCGCAACGCTGTCCGGTTACGCCCTGCGTACGACCTCCGGGCACGGGATCACGAGTGCATGCGATCCCGGGTTTCCCGCCAGAAATCGGCGGCCACGACAGCCGGGTCGGTATCGCCGGGGAACTGGTCGAGTGGGAGGAGGCGGCCGGAGAAACCCGGGGCGTTCCAGAACGGATCGTCGGTGTCGACGTCGAGCCGGTCGGGCCACCACAGGCTGACGTAGAGGTACGGCTGGTCGCTGCCGTGGTCGCCGGGAGATGCGCCGTAGCTGGCCCGGGTGTCATCGGTGCCGACCTCGATGGCGGGGTCGAAATGGCCGGGCCAGAGCTGTGGCCGGCTCGGGTCGATCGACGCCGGGTCGGCTCGCAGCGCTTCCAGCGCGGCGAAGGCCATACCGAACCAGTTTCCGATGAACTCGGCGGCGGAGGAGTCGGCCGCCAACTGCTCGTCGATGTCACCGACGTCGGGGCTGTCGTGTTCGGCCGCGGTATCGGTGTCGATGTCGGATTCGAGGAACCGGGCGGCGTCGGCGAGGGAGGTGATTGCGGTGCTCCGGACCGCGTCGCCCCGCTGGTCGATCAGGCGGTCGCCGTCGACTCGAACCTGCCGGTTCTCGCCGAAGAACGGCGTGCCGAAGCCGCCGAGGGTCCATCGCAGCCCGAACTTGCCGTTCGCCCGATGACGGACGGGGGCTACGACATAGGCGGCCAGGCGATGCAGCGCCGTTCTGGTCTCTACCAGTGTCTCGATCGGCGGTCGGGCGGGAAGCCGCCGACGGCCGCCGAGCCATCGCTCGGCGAGCCAGGCGGCATGCCCGGCGCGGGAGGATCGACCGTTCAGCCAGGTGTCCCAGTCGATGACCGTGGCCGGATCCCGACCGGGGTCGAGGAGACCGGTGGGCAGCACGAGCTCGTTGTCGGATCCTCTGCCGGTAGCGGCCCCACGATCGACCGGATCGTCGGCCCAGTACGGACCGGAGTTGACGGCCGGTGGCGAAGGCTCCAGCACCCGAGCAGAACCTTCGCCCCGTGCGAGTAGTTGCTGGGCTTCGAGTCTGGCATCACGGGGCTCGATGGTCATACCCATCCAACGTAGTAGTCGGTGGGGGTGCAGGTCTTGTTCCGTACTGTTCGGCGCCGGAACCGGCCGGCTCGAACCCGCCGGTGAACTGGCGGGCCAGCGCCTTTGCCGACAGCAGGGAGCCGATGGCAATGACACCTGATATCGCCATCACCCAGGCCATGCCGCGACCGATGGCGTGGCTGGTATCCGCGTGCAGCGCAGGATCGCCACCGGCGACCAGCCCCCTGACCGCCTCGACGTCGCCGATGTGGCGTGAGACGACGAGCAGCAACACCGCTCCGCCCAGGGCCATCCCGTACGTCAGCCCCAGCGACGTGACGAACTGGTGGGCGGCGTTGACCCGACCGATCTCGGACCGCCCACTCGTTGCCTGGATGAGCGTGAGGCTCGCCGTCGAGATCATTCCGATCGACAGGCCAATCGAACTGAAGGCCACGAAGACGATGGTGAGCGGCCATTCGAGTGCAATGGCGATCCCGGCCAGCCCGATCGAGGGGACGATCAGCTTTGCGCCGAGAAGAATGGCGTCGGCTTCCCTCCACCGGGTCAGGAGCGTGGAGAACACCACCGAGCCGAGCGTCCAGCCGACGGTGAGGAAGATCAGCGAGAAGGCGCCGAACTCCACGGAGCGACCTCGGGTCGTCTGCACGTACAGCGGCAGGAAGTTGTTGGCGGCCAGGCCGGCCGCCAGACCAAACGCGACCGTGAGGTGGATCCATCGCAGCGGCGGTCGCGTGATGTACGGGCGGGCCAGGATGGGCTGGTTGATCCGCCCGCTGTGCCACCAGTAGCCGGCGCCTGCCATGGCTGCGACTGCGGCGCCGATTCCCCCACCCCAGTGGCTGACCCCGATTTGGCCGACCGCAAGCAGCGAGCCGGCGAGCAGGCCGGCCAGGAGCAGCGCGCCGCCCCAGTCCATCCGAAGAGGCTCGGGACCTTTCCTGGTCCGGGGCAGTGCATTCCAGCCGATGGCGAGGGTGAGAGCGGTGAGCGGAATCTGGATGGCGAAGATGAATCGCCACGACGCCGTGGCCAGCAGGACGCCGGCGAAGGCCGGGCTGCCGAGGCCGAGTACGCCCCACACGACCGAGTTCGCCGCGAACGCCCGAGCCCGCAATTCGGGGGGATAGGTGAGACCGATGGCGCTCACCGCCACCGCGAACAGCAGCCCACCGCCGACACCCTGGCCCACCCGGGCCAGCACCAGCAGCGGCATCGACGGTGCAAGGACGCCGGCGGCGTTGGCCACGATGAACCACGTCCCGGTCCATCGAAACATCCGGCGGACGCCGACGGCGTCGATCAGCGGTCCGGCGACGATGCCGGCCACCCCGGAGGTGGCGACGTACGCCGTGATCACCCAGGGCAGCCAGGCGACATGGCCGAGTTCCTCGGCCATGCTCGGCAGTGCGGCGACGACAGCCAGCGCATCGAACGCCACGAGGGCGACGACCACCAGGTTGGCCAGCGTGACCGGGAGATACGGCCGGGACCAGATACCGGCGCTGCCAGGGATACGGTGGCGTTCGGTTCCGGTTTCGGTGAAATCGACGCTCTCGGGAGATAGATGCTCATGGGTGATCGACATGATTGGTACCTTTCTCGGCCTTTGTTCGATCCTGTCCGGACGCACTGCGTCAGAGCTGCCATCCGGCTGTCACGGCTCCGTTGCGGGCTGCCCCCGAATGGCCGTTTGCGGGCGCCGCGTGCGGGAATGGTTGGATGGCGTCGCCCTCCACGATCGGCGGCAAGAGCGCCTTGACACCTGCCTGGACTGGACTCAAGATCGAGGTAATGCACCGCTCCGATCGGGGAAAGGTGCCCGGGCCCGCCGCCCGGACGTGCCGTCGAGGTGGCCAAGGATCTTGTCGAAGACCCGAGAGCAAGGTCGGGGTGGTCTGCTGATCCCGGATCGGCCGAAAGCGGACGACCGGCACCGGCCCCGCGCCGAGGTCGACGTCGGTGTACTCGGACCGCTCGAGGTCCGCGATGGGGAGCGGACGCTCCCGATCCGCCGAGGACATCCCCGGGTCCTGATGTGTTCACTGGTCATGAACCGGGGCAGCACGGTGTCCGCCCATACGCTCATCGACCAACTCTGGGGCGACGAGGTCCCGACCCACCCGGCCAACGCACTGCAGACGCAGATTGCCTACCTCCGCCGCGCCCTCGGAGGATCCGCGGTTGCGCCCATCCTGACCAGACCGGGCGGTTACATGCTGGACCTACCCGCCGACCGGACCGACGTCGGCCGGTTCGAGACCCTTCGGCTGGAGGGCGGCCGACGCCGCGAAATCGGTACCCAGCAGTCGCTGGCGGCCGGCCTCGAGGCCTGCCGCTCGGCTCTCGGCCAGTGGCGGGGCCCCGCGTTCTTCGACGTCATCGGTCTCGATTTCGCCGAGGTCGAGATCGTTCGCCTCGAGGAGCTCCGCCTCCTCACCCACGAGGAGCTGGCCGAAACCCTTCTGGCAATGGGCCGTGCCCCAGAGGCCGCCGCCGAGCTGGGCAGCCTGGTCATTGCCCATCCTCTTCGGGAACGGCTGCACGAGCTCCTGATCGTCGCCCTGTACCGGACCGGCCGGCAGTCCGAGGCGCTGCGCAGCTACGCCAGGGCCCGCAACATCCTGGCCGAGGAGCTGGGGGTCGATCCCGGGCCGCGGCTGCGGGAACTGGAGCGGCGGGTCCTGGCGCAGGATCCCGAGCTCGACTGGACGCCTCCGCCCGGCGTCATGGAGCTCGTTTCGGAGGCCTCGGTCCGAGAACCGCTGGACCGGCAGCCGGTGTCGGCAGCCCGGGGAGTGATATCTGCCGTACCAGCGGCTGAGTCCGAACTCGTCGGCCGTGAACTCGAGGTGGGCCGGATACGGGAACTTCTGACTCGGTGTCGTCTCCTCACACTCACCGGTCCAGGTGGGGCCGGCAAGACCCGGCTGGCGCTGGAGATCACGTCCTCGGAAAGTTCGCGGCCGGTCGCCGTGATCGACCTGGCCGCGGCCACCGATGACGACGTCGGGGCCGTACTCCTGACGGGCCTCGGCGCAGCGGCCGGTGTCGAGTCCGACCCGGTCTCGGCCATCGTGGCCTCCCTCGGCGACGAGCCCTGGCTCATCGTCCTCGATACGTGTGAGCGGGTGGTTGCCGGGCTGGCTCCGATGGTGGAGTCGCTGCTGGCCGCCATGCCGAATACGACCGTGCTGGCCACGAGCCGGCGTCCCCTGGGGCTTGTCGGTGAGATTGCGTGGCCGGTTCCCCCGCTGGGGGTGCCGATTCATGGTCTGGAGCCGGAGCGTGCCCCGGCCTTCGAACTGTTCGTCCGACGCGCACGACGGGTGAACCCTGAACTCGTGCTCAGCAGCGACGACGTGGCGGCCGTGGCCGAGCTTTGCCGAGCCCTCGACGGTCTTCCGCTGGCCATCGAGCTGGCCGCCGCCCAGATGGACGTGCTCACACCAGCCACGATCTGCGCCCACCTTGACGGAGCGTCGACGCTCGCGGCCACATCAGGAACGGAGCGGCACCGGACCATGCGGGCGACCACCGAGTGGAGCATCGGCCTGCTCGATGACCCTGAGCGAGATCTGCTCCACCGCCTCGTTGTGTTCGGGCCGACGTTCGACCTCGATGCGGTTCTGGCTGTCAGCGCAGTTGACCCGACCGTCACCGTGGAGCGGTTCGCCACCCTGGTGCGCAGTTCGCTGGTGGCCCAGGCCGGCGATCGCTACCGGCTGCTCGACACCCTTCGGTTCCACCTGCAGACAACCGACGATCAGCCCCAGCGGCTGCTCGACGCCGGACGACGACAGGCCGAGCATTACGCCGCCCTGGCCGCGCAGGCCTACGACGAGGTACGCACTCCCGCTCAATGCCCGTGGATGGACCGACTGCAGTCCGATCTCACCAACCTCCGTCTCGCGATCGACTGGTGCTTCAGCCCGGACGGGGACGAACAGCTGGGGGCTCGACTGGCCGGGGACATCGCGTGGATCTGGACCCTCCAGGGAAACCTCGTCGACTCGAGAAAGGCCCTGGAGCGAGCCAGCGTGGTGGAGGCCCCACCCCATGTGCGAGCCCGCGTCCTGCTCGGCGTCGGCCTCGTCGCCGCCCCGATGGGCGACAACGACCTGGTCCGCCAGGTCTGCAGCGAGAGCGCCGAAATAGGGCGGGCGCTCCACGACGATCGAACCGTGGCAGCAGCCCTGCTGACGCTCGGAGTGGCCGAGTGGGCCACCGGCGATCTCACCTCGGCCGCCTCCACCCATGACGAGGGCGCAGCCCTGTACGACGGGCTCGACGACCGCTGGGGCGCCACCGTGACCCGAATCCTGCGGGCCAGGACCGCTCGAGACATGGGTGACCTGCAGACGGCGGAGGCGTTGCTGGAGGTCGCGGTCGACGACGCAAAGGAGACCGGTGACCGTCACGTCATCGGACTCGCCTACGAGCAGTACGCCCGTCTCTGCCTGGAATGGGGGGACCGGGAACGAGCGGAAATGTGGGCGCAGGCCTGCCTCGATCAGAACGAGACGCTCGGCTATCAGGAGGGAATCTGCGCCGGCCTGAGCCTCATCGGACGGATTCAACTGGCCGACGGCAACCCGGATGCGGCCCGGTCGACCCATATCCGAGCCCTCGGCCTGGCGTCGGCCATCGGCCACCTGGGAGCGACCTGCAATGCCCTGGAGGCCATCGCCGAGATCGACGCCTCGTGCGGCGACCATCACCGGGCCGCACTGCTGTTGCTCTCAGCGGAGCGGGCCCGGCGCCGTCTTCCGTTGCCACCGCTGGAGGCAAAGCGGATCGGCGCCCTCCGACGATCCCTCGAGAACGTGCTGGACACGGGCTGGGAGGACATCGTCACGGCAGCCCGTCTCGGATCGCTGCCGTCACTCGTCGGCTCAGTGCTGGAGACCGGCTGAGTCCTCGGCGGCGGTCCCCGACCCCTCGATCGGGAGCCCCGCCTCGACCCAGTCCTCCTTGCCGCCGGAATAGACGAACACGGGCCGGTCGCACAGGTGCTCCACCCGCTGCGCCAGCTCCATTGCTTCCCCCCCGTCGCGGGCGCCGTAGATGACGATCGGCAGGTCGGCGGCGATGACGGTTCGCTGCACGATCTCGTCGGATGAGGACAACGGTACGTTCACAGCCGTTGGCAGATGCCCGCTGCGGTAGAAATCGGCTCCCAGCGCCTCGACCACGAGGACTGCGTCCGAAGCGATCGCCTGGGCGAGCATGGCGTGCGAGATGGTGGCGGGCATCGCTCAGCGCCCGTCGGAGCCGGAGCGGCCCGGGGTGAGGATACGACAGGTTGCCATGGCCTGAACGTGGATGGTGCCGTCGGCGGCCACGATCTCGGCCGTGGCATTGGCCTGGGTATGGCCAAGATGGGTGGCCCGCCCCACACATCGCCAGCGGCCACCGTCGAGGTCGACGCGTCGTAGGAAGGAGACGTGGAGATCAGCGGTCACCACCCGCGCCTCCGCCGGCAGACGAGTCCAGATGGCAGTGGCGGCGGCGAAGTCGGCGATCGCAGCCAGGATGCCTCCGTGGACCGCATCCGGGTTGCCATACTCTGGCCGGGCCGCGAACCCGAAATGAGTCTCGCCGTCTCCGACATACTCCAGATCGAGCCGCAGGAGCGCGGCTGCCGGTGGCGGGGCAATCCGGCCGGCAGCGATGGCGGCCAATAGGTCCTTGCCGGTGGTCGTGGTTGTCGACATGAGTGGCATGAACCGATCATCACCCCCCGACCTGTCATGGCGATGTCGCGGCCCCTCCCGCTACCCGCCCGATACCTGACGCCGTGCGACAGGCCGGCGACAGCGTGATGTCATCCTTCAGCTGCACGGTGAGAGAACAACCCAATCTTTCCCGAAGGAGAATCTGATGACCACCCTGAACCGCAACGGAATGGCCGGAACCGGCCGAGGAAACCGTCCCTTGTACCGTTTGGGCCGTTCCGCGATGGCCGGCATGCTCATCGGTGCAACGCCCGGCGTGCTGCTGGTGCTGCTGGCCGAATTCGTCATCGACGGAGAGATGCAGCTCACCGTTGGAGCCCCCGGCCTGATCCTGGCCGTCGTCGGCGCGGTGGCCGGTCTCGTCGTGGGAAGCCTGCGGGCCCGACCCCGGAACGGCGGCTGACACAGTGGGCGTTACACGTATCACTCAGGCAGGACCGCCGTCGGAACCGGCCATCGAGGTCCGCGGTCTCCGCCGGGTCTTCGGCTCCCGCACCGTGCTCGATGACGTCGACTTCACGGTACAACCCGGGTCGGTCACCGGCTTCCTCGGCCCGAACGGCGCCGGCAAGTCGACGACCATGCGTATCATCGTCGGGCTCGACCGCCCGACCGCAGGCGTCGCCCTCATTCGGGGCGACTCGTACCGGGAGCTCGTACACCCCGCCCGTCAGGTCGGGACCCTGATCGACAGCTCGGGCTTCCATCCCGGTCGGACCGCACGCCAGCACCTGCTGATCCTGGCCGACATGATCGGCACGAGCTCGGATCGTGTCGATCAGGTGTTGGCCGATGTGGGCTTGCTCTCTGACGCCGGCCGTCGGGTCGGCGAGTACTCGCTCGGTATGACGAGACGCCTCGGCCTGGCGTCGGCCGTTCTGGGGGAACCAGACATTCTGATCCTCGACGAGCCCTCAAACGGCCTCGATCCGGCCGGCATACGTTGGCTGCGTGATCGCCTCAAGGGCTTTGCCGCTGAGGGCGGCACGGTGTTCGTCTCGAGCCACGTCCTGGGGGAGATCGCCCAGGTCGCCGACAAGATCATCGTGATCGATCACGGTCGTATCATCGCAGACACCAGCATCGAGGCGTTCACCGTCGACCCGGTCGTCGTCGCCAGGAGCGCCGATCCGATTCGCTTCACCAGCGTGCTCCGGGAGCGTGGCGCCACGATCGAGATGCACGGCGACGAACTCGAGATCGTGGGGATCGCACAGGACGATGTCGGCCTCGTGGCCCACGAGACCAGGATCCCGCTCTTTGCTCTGTCGAGCCGAGCCCAGACCCTGGAGGAACGTTTCCTCCGGTTGACCGAGGAGGTCGATGAACGTGTTGCGAGCTGAACGAAGGAAGCTGAGTTCGACCTGGACGACCCGGGCACTATGGTTCGCCGCCGTGGTCGTGGTGGTGGCCGGTGACTTCACGACCGTGTCGAGCGCCGAGGTCGACACGCTGGCCGGCCGGTTGCGAGACCAGCCGTTCCACACCCTGACCTCGGTGAATCTGTCGCTGTTCGCCCTTTTGGTCGGTGTGCGTTCGACCACCGACGAGTATCGATATCGGACGATCGGCTGGACGATGCTGGCCCGACACGACCGGAGCCGGGCGCTGGCCGCCAAGGCGGTGGTCGCCGGCTGCTACGGCCTGCTGATCGGGTTGACGGCCCAGGCGATCGGTATCTCGGTTGCGCTGTTGACGATCTCCGGCCGTGGCGGCCGCCTCGACCTCGACATGGGTGATGTCGCCGCGGTCGCCGGTCTCACGCTTGCCGCCGGGATCTGGGCCGTGCTCGGCGTCGCCGTCGGTGTACTGGTGCGGAATCAGGTGATGGCGGTCTCGATCGCCATCGTTTGGGTGCTGGCCATCGAGAACCTCGGGTCGGCGTTCCTGGGCACCGCCGGGCGCTTCCTGCCCGGGCAGTCGGCCCATGGTTTGGCCATGGCCGGCGGGATCGATGGGCCTCCTCCTCTCATCGCCCTTGGGTTGCTGGCGCTCTATGTCGCCTTGTTCGGTGCGATGGCCGCCCACCAGTTCGATCGACGAGCACTGTCGAGTGTCGGCTGATCACCAGTCGGCCGCCGGCTAGTCCTCCTCCCGGATCTCGTGGCGGGGACCGTCGTCCCACCAGGCGTCGATCCGGGACCGGTGATCGTCGGAACGAAACTCCACCTTCACACCCTCCGATTCAGGTTCGATGCGCACCTCATAGCCGGGATTGGGTGTGGCCCAGAGCACCTTCGTCGACGAGGGGGAGAATCTGATGGCGGTCGTTCCGCCGGTGAGGGTGAAGGTCTTGGTTTCGTATTGTTGGGCGCCGGAACCGCCTGACGTCGTCGACTGCGAGGAGCTGGTTGAGGCGTTCGTGGATGTCGACCGGGTGGTCGTTGCCGTGGTCCCCGTTGAGCCGGTGGTTGCGCCGCGAGCGGTCGTACCGGTGGTCGAGGTCAACGTCGAAGCGGATGTGGACGTATCGTCGCCGCCGATGTCCAGCGTCGACCGGTCGCTCGACTCCGGGCCCGATACCTCGTCGCCGAAGGAATCGACCGACTCGGAGACCAGCCCGACCTGACCGTCGACGCTGACGACCGCCGGGGCCGGTGCGACGAGTTCGTCGTCGAGCACGCCGACCCCGCTCCACGCGACGCCGATTGCGGTGGCGCTGCCCACCAGCCAAAGAAGCACGAGGGTCACTGCTTTCATGCAACTCAGTGTGAACGAGAACGCCGCGAAAGCGGTTGAAGTGAACCCTAAATGAGGCATAAATGATGTTGACGGCTATTCCTCTCCAATCGCCGGGTGGCATAGGGTTGCTGGTCATGGCTTCCGTCTTGATGGTCGAGGACGATCACCAGATCCGTGATCTGGCGGTTCGGGCGTTGTCGTCGGCCGGTCATGTGGTGCGGTCCGAGGCGATGGCGATGCCCGGTCTGCAGTCGGTGATCGACAACACCCCCGACGTCGTCGTGCTCGATCTCGGGCTGCCCGACGTCGACGGGGAGGACCTCCTCCGGATGATCCGTGCGGTGTCCGAGGTGCCGATCATCGTCGCCACGGCCCGCGACGACGAAGCCGACGTGATCCGCCTCCTCAATGCCGGTGCCGACGAGTACGTCGTCAAGCCCTACTCGGGCCTCGAACTCGAAGCCCGGGTTCGAGCTCTCCTCCGCCGGATCGAGATGGGTGGCAACGCCCGCATCCTCACGGTCGGCGGGCTCCGCATCGACCTTCGCTCCCGCACGGTGGAGCTCGACGGAACGGAGGTCGCCTGCAACCGCAAGGAATTCGACCTCCTGGCTCACCTGGCCGGCAGCCCCGGCGTCGTGATCGAGCGGTCGGAACTCTACGCCCAGGTGTGGCGGGAACCATACGGCGGTGCCGACAAGACGATCGACGTGCACTTGTCGTGGCTGCGCCGCAAGCTCGGCGAGACGGCCGCCGAGCCCCGCTACCTGCACACCGTGCGAGGAGTCGGGGTGAAGCTGGTCGATCCGGCGAGATGAGCGGGCGATGCGTCGACGCCTGATCCTGGTCTTCCTGGCAACCTCCAGTCTGGTCGCCCTGGCTTTCGTCGTGCCCCTTGCCGCCCTGGTTCAACGCACCGTGGCCGACCGGGCGGTCGACGAAGCACGAGCCGATGCCGCGGCGGTCGTGCCCTCGCTGGTTTCGGAGAGCACCAGGGACGAGATCGAGGGTGCCATGGTTCTCACGGCGTCCGGACAGGAGGGCCGGATGTCGATTCTCACGTCGCAGGGTTGGCGGATCGGACCCGAGATCGTGCCATCGGCACGGGTCGAGCAGGCACTGACTCTCGGGGTGTCCGACATCGGCGAGGTCGACGGCGGGATCGAGGTCGTCTCGGCGGTGGCATCGGGGCCCGACGAGCTGTCGGTGATCCGGGTGTTCGTGCCCCGATCGATGTTGTGGAACGGGGTGATCCGGGCGTGGATGATCCTCGCTGCCATCGGATCCTTGCTGATCGCAATATCCGTGGTGGTGGCCGACCTCCTGGCCCGGTCCGTGGTCAGGCCGACCCAGGACCTCGCAGCAGCCGCCCACCGGCTCGGGCTGGGCGACCTCGAGACGAGGGTCGAGCCGAGCGGACCCGAGGAGCTGATGGAGCTGGCCGAGGCGTTCAACATCCTCGGCGGCCGGGTGTCGACGATGCTCGCCAGGGAGCGGGAGTTGATTGCCGACCTGTCGCACCGGCTTCGGACACCGCTGACCAAACTCCGGCTGCGGATCGACCACGTGCACGATCCCGAGCTTGCCGCGGACCTGAAATCCGATGTCGACGACATCACCACCGTCGTCACCAACGTGATCCGGGAAGCTCGGGGGGCGATGAACCGCGACCGGCGCTGCGACGCCGCTGACATCGTGACGGAGCGAGCCCGGTTCTGGGCTGCGTTGGCCGAGGATCAAGACCGGCCGTTGCGGCTCGTCGAGGGTGCCTCGCCGTTGCCGGTTGCGGTCGACCCGACCGAGTTGGGTGCGGTTGTCGACAATCTCGTCGACAACGTCTTTGTCCACACCGACGAGGGCTGTGAACTGGTCATCGGCTTCAATCGATCGAACGGCTCCGCCCGGATCTGGGTGGCCGACGACGGGTCCGGCTTCCCTGCCGGCTTCGATGCCGGCCAGCGGGGCCGTTCCGGCGGGAACTCCACCGGTCTCGGTCTCGACATCGCCCGTCAGTTGGCCGACGAGGCCGGCGGTCGCCTGGAGTTCGAGGCTTCTGAGTCGGGTGGGGCGCAGGTGACCCTGGTGCTACCGCTGGCGCCGCTCCTCCCCGACCGCTGACCCTCCCACACCCCAGTTCGAACTTTTTGCAGTAGTCGACCCATCGACACGAACTTTTCGGCGTTGTCGACCCACTGAGCGGGTCGACAAGCACGAAAAGTTCGAACTGGACTTGCGTTTTCAGCTGATAGTGAGCGGCTCAGCCGTTCCGGCCGTCGACATCGGGTGGCCAGGAGAGCTCGATCCGGGGTGACTCATGGGCGTCGTAGACCGTGCGATCGCCGAGCGGCTCCTCGAGGGTGACGGTGATTGGATACCAGGGGTTCCCCGGACACTCGGCACCACCGCTGACCGGCTCGACCAGGGTCACGATCTCGATGGATGACTCGGTCTCGGTCACCACGGGCAGCACCTCCCGATCGTCCGGAGCCTGGCCGCCGGCGCAGTTGTTCTCGTTGATCCACAGGTGCAGTTCGGTGGAGGCCGGATTCGGTTCGTGATCCGGGGCCAGGACCGTGTCAGCCGACCCGAAGCCCGGGGCGTCGAGTTCGATGCGGCACTGACCGAACCCACCGGGCAGCCACACGCCGTCGCGGATTTCGAGATCCATCGAGGCGTACGGCGGTCCCAGGTCGTCTGTGACCGATGCGGCCCGACGGCCGAACAGGATGATCGAATCGTCGGTCCGGTCGGCCACGAACCAGTCGTACGAGTCGAGGAAGAACTGCATCTCGACCATCACCGGATGGTCGGCCAAGTCGTCGAAGATCGCCTCGACCTCGGCGTCGACGGGCGGAAAGGCATCGGGGTCGGGCGGGATCGTCGGGAACCGGACCCGTCCGCACGAGGCCGACAGCCCGATCGAGTCCGTGGCTTCGGCCCCGCCGCCTGTCGCAGTGCCGCTCGACGCCGGCTTGATTGCCGCCTCGTAATCGGCGACCGTGCCGTTGTGGACGATGATCGGCGCGTTGAGGATCACGCCGTCGCCGAACTGGTCCTCGATGTCGGCGATCAGTGTTTCGTCGGCGTGGGACAGGTCGACGGTCACGGCGCCGAGTTCCGGGTTTCGGCTCGCACCCCACATGTCCAAGCCGTATCCCTGGAGGGCAGCGACCACGTCGTCCTGTATCCGAGCCAGTTCCCCGTCGGCGCGTTTGAAGTCGCCGACCACGCAGACAGAGTCACCGATGCCCAGATCGTCGAGCGCCTGGCGATGGGGCTCGGCGTCACCCACCACGCCGAGGTGCACGATCTGACGCGGTGAGATCCAGCGGATGGCGTATTGCTCGGGGATCGAGTGGATGTACACGCTGAGCGGATCGTTGCCGATGGGGCCGAGGACCTCCTCGTCATCGGTGCCGAGCAGCTCCGCCATTTCCTCCATCGACAGACTCTCAGCAGCCAGGAACTCCGACTCGGTCCGCTTGCCGTCGTCGAGGCAGTGGTCGGCCAACCAGTCGAGGGTGTCGGTGACGGGCTCGACGCTCTCGACCGAGAGCACGCCGTCGGACAGGATGCCGGTGACCCGGACCGGCTCATCGGCGGGCGGCGCCGCCCCGTCGATCGACACGTCGCCGGCGAGCGTGGCGCACGGTCGGGTGTTTCCGGGGCAGAGCGCCTCGCCGGACACGACGCCCGTCAGGGTGACGCCGAGGCCTTCGCCCGACTCGGACGCCGTCGCCTCCGGGTCGGACCCGACGGCGTCGATCGACGGGTCGCCGCCATCCCCGGCGCAGGCCGACAGGAGGAAGACGGCGGCGACAAGCGGACCAGTGAATGCGCGTCGGGACCTCATGATTGCTTGGACGATGAAAGCCGGTCTGTGGTTCCCGCCGCGGAATACGGCTCCGGCGGGAGGCCGAACGCTACGGTTGCCCGGTGGCGCAGCATCGCAGGATCGTGGTGGCCATCATGTTGGCCACCGTGTCCACGGTCTACCCCGGTCTCCTGATCGGGGCGCTGACCGTGCAGGTCAGTGACGAGTTCTCGGTGACGGAGGGCGTCTACGGCTGGGGGTTGGGCGGATTCTTTCTGGCCGCCACGGTCGGATCGGCGCTGTTCGGCCGCGTCGTTCAACACATCGGGCCCCGCCGCCAGATCCTGTCCGGACTGGTCGTGACCCTGGCCATGAATCTCTACATCGCACTGCTCGCCGGCGGGTGGTGGCAGGTGGTCGGCGCATTGGCCGTGGCCGGGTTCGTCAACGCCAGCAACCAGACGGCCGTGAACCTGGCGCTCAC
>JBFHEP010000014.1:0-25852 GCA_041584095.1 Acidimicrobiales bacterium
CTGTCAAGCATGTACCGGAACAGCCCACAGATGTGCGATGGATATGCAATGTCGACGTCAAGCGAAGCCGGAGGGCTGGACTGCGGGAAGCATAAAGCCCCGCTGTTGGAGCGGGGTTTCAGGTTTGTGGGCCATGAGGGACTTGAACCCCCGACTTCTTCCATGTCATGGAAGCACTCTAGCCAACTGTGTTAATGGCCCTGGTTGTACGGTCTGACCAGGCTAGCAAATGCTAGCCCGGTTCAGACAGAGCGCGGAGCGGGATTTGAACCCGCGAATCATGGCTTTGCAGGCCACTCCCTTAGGCCGCTCGGGCATCCGCGCGTGGCCTCCCCAACTTTAGCGCCGACGTTGGCACTCCGGCGTCGATTCTTGCCCGTCGGTTGCCGCAGGTCTGACCAGTCACGACAATGGGTATATGTTCTCAGTTCCGTATCGTAGACTGGCGCCGAGAGCAACCAACTCCTCGAGACCGGAGAGTGGCTGAAACACGTGGATTCCGATTACGTCGCCTGGAACGGCGAACGATATGTGTGGCCTCCCCCCGAGGGTTGGTACCTCGCCTCCGACGGCCGGTGGTGGGCTCCGGACACCGGACCCGACATGGACCTCGATCCCCTGCCGGCCGAGTCGGTAGCCGTGGAGAGCGGAGCCGGGTACCAGGCGGTGTTCGCCAACAACGCCGGCGCCGTTGACTACGTTTCGGCCGAGCCTGACGCCGGTCTCGCCGCACCTCAGGACGTGCACGACCCCGCCTCTGGGTCACAGCACGTCCCCGATACCGACCCGAAACCCGGTCTGGAAACGGACCACGCCCGCGGCCCGGAGCTCGATTCGGCGACGGCCAACCAGACCGAGTTCGGCGAGCCTGGTTCCGACCGGCCGGTTTCCGGCCAGGTTGATGCCGTCTACGACGCGGATGCCACCGCGGCCATGGCGGCCGACGCCGGCGACAGCCGACGAAGCCCGACCATGGTCATGGCCGAGCCTCCGCGCACCGTTACCGGCCCTCATCCGGAGGTTGCGCCCGACCCCGACACCGGCCGCCACGATCGGGTGCCGGCCCTCGATCCAACGGAGGAAGCGCCTTCGGTCGGCATCCGACGCTCGCGGACCATGCCGATGGTGGCCGGTGTCCTCCTGGCCGCTGCGGCGATCGGTCTCGCCGCTCTCCTGGCGCTGCTGAGCGGCGACAACGAGACGCAGACTCAACAGCCGTCGGCGAGCGCCGACGAGGCGGAGGGTGACCCGGACGAGCTCGTGGTGTCGACCGACGATTCGGGCACGGCGACCTCGAATGACGGCTCGATGGAAGGCGACGCAACGGACGATGCCATGGTCGATGGAGCCATGGACGACACGATGTCCGAAGACGATGCGATGACCGAGGGAAGCGACCAAGCCACCTCGACCACTGCCGCCAACGGCGGCGGTTCCGACAACGCCGCCCTGATCGGCCAGTTTCGAACCTTGCTCGAAGACAACCAGATCACGGCCGCGGCCTTGACGGGCGACGATCTCGCCGTGTTCGGTCAGACCGCGTGCAGCTACGCCACGGCAGCGAATGACCTGCCCGAGTACGAGCAGATTCGCAACGAAGCGCTGAACGGTGCCCAGAACGATGAGCTGTCGATCGAGGAGCTGCAGTTCGTGGTTGACGCCGCCGTCACGGTGTTCTGCGCCGAGGACGCCACCCGGCTCGGTCTGACCGCAACCGCCCCGGCCACCGAGGGTTGACCGGCCGAACTCAGGCCTCGAACAAACCCAGCGGTGTCGGAGCGTTGTCGAGCACCGCCCCCGACTCCACGCCGAGCCAGTCCTGGGCCAACGTGGCCAGGTAGCGCTCGAACGGCACCGTGGTCTTGAGGTTGCCGCGACCATCGAGGTCGCCGAGCGGAGACGGCTCGCCGTAGCGACCTGGCACCACCGGGCCGATCAGCAGCATCGACGATGCGGAACCATGATCGAGACCACTCGCGTTCTCGTTGACCCGCCGGCCGAACTCGCTCGTGGTGGCAACGAGCACACGTTCCGACAGCCCGGCTTCATCAATCAGGTTGAGGAAGCCTGAGACCGCACCGTTCAACTGGCCCATCAGTCGCTCATGGCGACCCCGATGACCGTCGTGGGTATCGAAGCCGCCCATCTGCGCGTGCACGACCCGAACGCCGATGTCGGCCTTGATCAGCTCGGCCGCCATGGCCAACTGGCGACCAAGCCCACCACCGTTCTTGACGATCGGCGAGTCGCCGTCGTGGCGCTCGATATCTCCGCTGATCGACCGACCGATGGCGAACAGGTCGCCCCACGTCTCGGCGAGCGAGGTTGCCACCGGCCCCCCGGTGATGCTCTGCACACCGGAGCGGTACAGCGGGTAGATCCAGTCGTTCTTGGTGAGGACCTTGAGCTGATTCAGGTTGTTGAGCGCCAGCGTCGACGCCGTGGCCGCATTGAACATCGGGGTGTGCCCGGCGACCGACAGACCGGTGATCCGGCCGCCGTCTATACGATCGGCGATGCGGGCCAGGAAGCCGGTCCGACGAGTGCCGGCACCGCCGGGGGCGCCGTAATACCAGCGCTCCTCCATCTCGAAGTGTGACAGGTTTCCTTCGGTTGGTCCGACGCCCTCGATCACGGCAAGCTGACGCTGAGCGACGTCGGTCAGTTGGGGATTGAGGCCCACTTCGCCGTCGATCGCCAGAACGTCCTCGCCTGCAATGGCGAGGTTGGGACGACGGTCGTAGTAGGTGCCGTTGGCGTATGGCACAACGGTTGACAGGCCGTCGTTGCCGCCCTGCAGCTCCACGAGAACCAGCACCCGCTGATCAAGCGGGGCGGGAGTCAGCAAGGTGTTGTCGGATGCCGCGAACTTGCCCCACAGATCGTCGACATCGGCGACCAACGCCTCAACCTCGCCCCCGGTCGTAGGAGCGATCTCGAGGACGCCCGTGTCGACCCGGGCCGATGCCAGATCACTGACGGGCACGGCGGGGTTGTCGAACAAACCGCGCCACGCACCGTAACCAACAGCACCCCCCGCCAGCAGTCCCTGCAGGATCCGGCGCCGGGTGACCATACCGGGTGGCAGCTGATCGCCCTCGACTGCCTCGGGACGACGTGGCCCGTAGTCGAAGTTCTCGTAGCGCGACGTCATTGCAGTTGAAACTCCGGACAGCTCATGGCGATGCGCCACCGCAACTGGGCGATGCCCTCGTCGCCGATCTCGTCTACCGCCGTGCCGACGGACTCGAGTGCGGCGATCGTGCTGTCGTCGACGACGAACAGACCGCACTGGTCGAGGATCTCGTCGACGGTGGCCGTGGTCCCCATCGGGATGTCGCGGAAGTCGACCGAGAACAGTTGGTCGGATCGTCGCAACATCGAATCGAGATTGAGCCAGCGATCACCTTCGGGCCAGCCGCCGACGTTCGGTGGCTCGTACGGCAGTTGACCAAGGTTGCGGGGCCGCCAGTTCTCGTCGGTGTCGAACTGGAGGATCCGCTGGACGGCGGTGTACCACTCGAAGCCGCTCCTGGGTCGGGCGTAGTGCTGGGCCCAGAACTGCTCGTCGCTGAAGATGCGCTCCAGGAGCGGCCGGATCTCCAGGTTCTGAGCCTGCCACCACGCCCCGAGCTCCGATCGCTGCTCGCCGCCGGGTGTGACGCCGGTGAAGTGGTACCAGACCCGCGAGGCGATTCGGGCTGCAGTGGCCGGGTGGTCGCAGAGCTTGTCGACCACATCGGACGACGTCCACTGTTTCGTCTCGCCCAGGATGGTCAACTCACCCTCGTAGGCTCTTTTCGGGTCGAGCCAGGCCTTGTTGGTGTCTTTGTCGACGCGCCACCCGGCGAGCGCCAGCGCGGCGGCCCGAACGTCGTCCTCCGTGTACTGGCCGATTCCGAGGGAGAACAGCTCCATGATCTCGCGGGCCAGATTCTCGTTGGGGGATTTGGCCCGGTTGCTGTCGGCGTCGAGGTACTTGAGCATGGCCGGGTCGACCATCATGGCCTGCAGCAGGTCGCGGTAGTTGCCCATGGCGCTGGACCGCAGTGTGTTGAGCTGCACGCCGACCAGCTCCTGTTCGCCGGCGGAGTGGCGGTGAGTGGGGATGATCGAATGCCAGAGGAACGCCATGCGATCCTGGAGGCCGTTGACACCCTCGGAGATTCGACCGAACCACCAGGTGAGGATCTTGTCGCTCTTCTCGCTGATCGGGGCCTGGGCTTGGTCGAGCGGCTTGTCGAGAACAGTCGCGACCGCAGCGGACCGGTCGAGTCCGACCAGCTGACCGATCAGATCGAGGTCGGCCCGCATGGTTGCTCTGCGAACCAGCAATGCCGCTGCCGTCCGCCCAGGATCCCGCTCCACCACAGCCATCGCCGGTCACTGTAGTTTCCGGTCATTGGTCACAGAGTGAATTAGCCCAACACTTGCCGCCTTCTTAACCGTGCCTGAAGGTCTTTCCCCTGATCAGGGCCGATCTCGGCGCCATCGGGTCGCCGTTGCGTCACGAACAGGCCGAGCCGTCCCAGGTGCAGTTCGGTGTGGCCCGGTTCAGGTCAACGACCAAAGACTCCTTTTCCCATGCCTGCAGACCTGCCGAATACCGCATCATCCGTGCGCCCTCGATCGGATAGCCGTCGTCGCCGCCGTCGGTGCCGAAGATGATGCCGGCGCCAACCATCGGATGCCGCAGCTCCAGGCTGCGCAACGCCAGGATGAAGTTGGCCCGGGTGACACCGCCGTCGAGCTCGGCGGCGATGCGCAACGCCTCCACGTAGGCCCAGGCGAACTGGCCCGCGCCGGCCCCTGCGAGCGCCATTTGGTCGGGAGCGACCTCGGCGTCGGCGACGAGTCCGTTGACGAACTCGACGAACGGGTCGCCTTCGAACGTCGGATCGTCGGCAGCCTTGACGCCACCGTCGACCGCCAGATAGCCGTCGCCGTCACGCTCGTTGGGGATCAGGAACCGCTGCGGGTCGACGCAGGCCGCCGGGAGGAACCGGGCGTCTGTGATCTCGTTGAGTCCGACCGCCTCGCCGGCCTCGACGGCGGCCCCGCAGGCCGAGCCGGCGGTCAGGGCGAGGAAGACCGCGGGGTCGGCGGCCCGCAGCTCGGTCAGTTCCCCGGTGAGGTCGACGGCGGCAGGGTCATGGTCGACGATCACCATCTCCGAGACCACGTTGCGGTTCGATGCCGCCCACCGCTCGAACGATGCCCGGTAGGCCCGACCGTAGTCGTTGTCTATGGTCAATGCGGCCACCTTCACCGGCAGTTGCCCGGTGAGATTCCGCTTGATCCAGTTGCCCCAGTGGATCGCTTCGGTGGCGTACGAGAGCTGTAGGCCGAGCGTCCACGGATGGGAGCGGGGATCTCCCCACGCCGGGTGGGCCGATCCAACGAACGGCTGGGGAATGCAGGCCCGGTTGAGTTGATCGAAAACCGATTGGCTGGTCGGCGTGCCGAAGGTGGTGATACCGATCGCCGTTCCGTCGACCCGGTCGTCGACGGCCTCGATGGTCTTGGTGGGGACGAGCTCGTCGTCGACGACCTCGTACTCGATGCGACGCCCGTCGATGCCGCCCTGGTCGTTGACATGGTCGAAGTAGGCTCGGGCACCGGCGGCGTAGGCTCCGACGTCAGCCTCGCTCAGGATGTGCACGATCTCGATCGCCCCGGTCGCCGCCTGGTCACCGCTCCAGCCGGCCGGACAACGATTGAGGTCGACGACGAAGTCGCCGGGACCGGTCAGCGTCTTGTCGGCAACCCCGAACCCGCCCTCCCGCAGGCGACGGACGACTGCGGCCCGGTCCTCGGCCCAAACCTCCTCCAGCTCGGCCAGCGTCGAAGGTTCCGGGCCTGCAGTGAGGTCGAGCACCCCGGGCTCGGTGGAATCGGTCGAACCGAGTCCATCGTTCGCATCGGCGTCGTCGGGAAGGGCGACGGTTCCGCCGACGGGATCCTCGGCGCCGCCGGTACAAGCGGCCGCTGCGAAGGTCAGCACCGCCATCAGCCCCAGGACAGCGGCGCGGATTGTTCGACCTCGTTCGGTCACCATTCTACTCAGGGATGGATCGTGTCGTCGGGACCGGGCAGCGGTGGATCGCCGGCGCCCTGCACCGACTGGTCGATGTCGATGATGTTTCCGGTCATCAGACCCGACGCCGGCGACAGGCAGTAGGCGATCGTGTTCGCCGCTTCCCAGGGTTGGACCAGCCGGCCGAGCGGCCGTGTCGGGGCCGCCAGCTCCAGCCAGTTCTCCGGAGCGCCGTCGTGCTCGATCTGCGTTCGGTGCTCTGACTCGGTCTCCATCCATCCCGGATTGACCTGGTTGACGCGGATGTTGTGTTGCATCAACGCAAACGCCAGGTTTCTCGTCATGACCGACAGCGCGCCCTTGGAGATGCTGTAGGCCGCCAGTTTCGACTGGCCTCCATACCCGGAGGTGGAACCGACGCTGACGATCGAGCCGCCCGAACCCTGCTCGACCATCACCCGGGCCGCAGCTTGAATGAGAAAGTACGGTGCCCGCACGTTGAGCGCCATCATCCGATCGAAGTGATGGATCGTGTCCTCGAACAGAGTCGCCCGGCTGGTGGTCGCCGCCACGTTGACGACACCGGTGACGGCGCCGAACCGATCGACGCAAGCGTCGACGAGGGCGGGTGGGGTCGCCGTATCGGCCATGTCGGCCTTGGCGAAGATCGTCGGTGTACCGAGCCCGCTCAACTCGTCGGCCAGTGCCTGACCCCGATCCGATGATCGGCCGGCCAGGATCAACCCGGCAGCACCGTCGGCCGTCAGCTTGCGGGCCACCGCCTCCCCGAGGCCCTGGGTCCCGCCGCTGATGATCGCAACCATCGGTCGGTCGAACTCCGGTGTCGTCAGCTGCATGGCACTCCTCCGGGTTGCGGGTTGCGGGTCGCTCACGGTCGGCGGGTTCCGGTCGATCGCACCGCCCGTTCGTGGCCGGACCAATACTAGGTGATGCGGAAGGTCCGGATCTGGTAGGGCCCGATCGTGAATTCGAAACCGTCGATCATCGGCTCGATTGGTGGCGCGTCCACGGGACGTTCGAGCAGATCGACCGACTCGACCTGTTCGAATGGGAAGGCCACCGTCGCTCGGACCGGTCCGCGGCACCGCTCGTTCTCGTAGAGGCGGACGATCAGGCCGCCTCCGTCCTCGGCCCACTTGATCGTTTCGACCAGCACGTTGGGCCGGTCGACGGCAATCAGGGGAACCGGTGACGAGACCGACGGCGGAACGGATCTCGGCGCGGTGTCGGGCCGAGGGGTCGCGGCGAGCACCAGCAGCGGGTTGTTGAGGGCGTAGGCCTCCGCCACCGTCGATGCCGCTCCATCTGATGTCTCGGTCGATGATCGCCAGTCACCGCTGTGTGGAAGAATCGAATAGGTGAAATGGTGGTGCCCCGTGTCGGCTGTGGGATCGGGGGCGCCGGGGCTGCGTAGCAGCGTCAGCCGCAGCATGTTGTCGCGAATGTCGTGGCCGTACTTCCCGTCGTTGAGCAGGCTCACCCCGAAGTCACCCTCGGAGAGATCGACCCACTTGTGGGCGCATGTTTCGAACTGAGCCCAGTTCCACGATGTGTTCATGTGGACCGGTCGGGCGACGTTTCCCCATTGGATATCGAAGGTGGCGTGGTCGGCGTGCACGTCGACCGGGAAGGCGACCTTCAGAAGGGTGTGACGCTCGTGCCAGTCGATGTCGGTTACGAAATCGATGCGCTTGCTGCTGTGCCGGAGTGTGACCGTCTGGGCGATGGTGCTCGAACCGAGGCGCCGCTCGAAGAGCACCGCAACGCGCAGCGGACCCGATTCGACGATCCGGGCCGAGTGGGCGGGCTCCGGCGCCCACTGGCGGTCCTCGTAGTAGATCTCGATGTCCCAGGCGTCGAAGTCGAGCGGCCGGTCCTCGAAGGCCTGCAGCCGATTGCCGACCTCCCCGGCGGGCATGACGGACCTGCCAACGTCGAGATCGATCAGCTCAGTGACCTGGCCGTCACCATCGAGGACGACTCGAACCTGGCTGTTCACCATCTCGAATCCGTTCCCGATCGACCTCACCTCGACCGAGGTCGACTCGGCGCCGCTCGATGCCTGGACGCCAACGACGTCCGCCGATGCGGCCAGCGCTCGAAGCCCATAGGCCGGGATCGTCCCGAGATCCAGCAATCGACCACCGTCGATGCGCTGGTGGCGACCGGACATCCAGATCGAACCGTCGACCAACCGGCTGTCAACCAATTCACGGCCGGCCGGGTCCCCGTCGGAGAGGAAGACGAGATCAGTGACCGGAACAGGGTTCGGGTTCACGACGACCACGTTCGTCGGCTCAGGAAGAACCTGGCTCAGGGCGGTGGCGGCCTCGGCCACGATGTCGGAGGTGATGGCGCCAATCCGGCGATGATCGACGGCGGTGTCCTGGTAGACCTCCCCGATGGACGAGCCTGGAATGATGTCGTGGAACTGGTTGAGACACAGCAGTTTCCACGCCTCGGTCAACCGGGTGGCCGGGTAGTCGGCACCGGTGAGCACCCGGGCCCATGCCGCCAGGAACTCGGCGTTGTGCAGCCCGAACTCGCCTCGCCGGTTACCCCATTTCGTGGCTGCCTGCGATGTGTAGGTGCCACGGTGGTATTCGAGGTACAGCTCGCCGTTCCAGACCGGCAGTCGGTCGCCGACCTTTTCCAGCTCGGCGAAAAACGCCCCGACCGTGGTCGTGCGGACTCGGGGCGTCGACGGGAACGATTCGAGTTCGATCAGGTTCTCGACCATCTCCCGGGTCGGACCGCCCCCGCCGTCACCGTGGCCGTACGACATGAGCATCGGCCCGGCTGCGCCGTCAGCCGATCGAGCCTCCCGCTGCCGGTAGTGGCGCCACGTCTCGAGCACGTCGACCGGACGGGCCTCGGCGTTGTAGGTGGCCCATGCCGGGTGGGCGTCGTTCGGCGTCGGGCTGAAGTGCGTCAGCACACTGGTGCCGTCGAGTCCCTGCCACCAGAAGCTGTCGTAGGGAATGCGGTTGTACTGGCTCCAGCTGATCTTGATCGTGAAGAAGTAGTCGAGTCCGGCCGCCTTGATGAGTTGCGGGAGATTCCAGGCGTAGCCGAACACGTCCGGCAGCCACAGCACCCGGCTCTCCGCCTCGGGTCCGAAGTGGTCGGCGAAGAATTGGCGGCCGAGCAGAAACTGGCGGGCTAGTGCCTCGGCGCCGGTGAGGTTGCAGTCGGCCTCGACCCACATACCGCCGATTGGCTCCCAGCGGCCCGCCGCCACCTGCTCACCGATGGCGGCGAACAGTTCGGGAGAATCGCGGCGTACGAAGTCGTAGAGCTGGGGTTGGCTCTGGGTGAAGCGGAACTCGGAGAACTCCTTCATGAGCGCGAGCACGTTGTGGAATGTGCGAACGGCCTTGCGTCTCGTCTGGCTCACCCTCCACAGCCAGGCGACGTCGATGTGCGCATGGCCGATGGCGAACACGTCGACCGGCAGCGCCGGTCCCAAACCCTGTATGAAGGCTCGAAGCTGCTTCTCGGCCCTGCCGGCCGACTCGAAGAACCGATCGCCGAGCGGTTCCCGGGTGTCGAGGGTGAGAAATGCGGCGTCCAGCGCGTCGTAGAGCCCGGCCTGATCCGGGTCGTCGACGTCGAGCTCATCGGCCACACCAAGCGCGACCCGGGCGAGGGACTCGAACCGCGCCACTCCCCGGTCGACCAGCTCCACCGAGCATTCGCTCATCACGAGCGGCGGCTTGGCTCGGCGGGGACCCATGACCTCAGGCACACCTCCGGTCCACCCGTGGAGGACCAACTGGTGGGCGGCGCCGTCGCAGTATCGGTCGGGCAGCACGATCTCCTGATGGTGTCGATCGCATGCCGCCAGCGGCACCCCGTCGACGTGAACAAGCGCCTCGGGGTGGCTGAAGTCGCCCGCCCAGCCGATCGGCAGCCGCAATCGGACCTCGCTTCTTTCGTCGTCGCTCCACCGGGACGGAACGGTGAAGCGGTTTCGCAGGATGACGTCGACGCGTGGACGACCCCACGTCGAGCCCAAGGGAATCGGCTGCCATGCGGCCGGATCGGCTGTCTCGAGCCATCGCTGCGCATCGACATCGGGCTCGCCAAGCTCTTGCAGCTCGAAGACCTCGATCGACACCGATTCGCGAGCCCGGTTGGCCGCGACCAGGTCGAGCCGTCGGTGGAGTTTCGCCGAGGTGCGGCGGATCTCGTGATTCATCTTGAACCTCTCTGTCGATGGATCTGGGACTTTCAGCTCTACAACAGGCGCTGAGCGCGATCAATCCTTGAAAGTGAGTCCAAAGGGAGTCCGACCCGGCGGAAAAGGTCGGACGAAGGAAGTCATGCGTGAAACCTCGACCACCGAGCGTCCCGTTCGCCGACCAGACAACGGTCGGCAACCGATCCGACACATCGCGGTTTGCATCGACCGATCACCCACCGGTGATCGGGCCATGCCCCATGCCGCCGTGGTGGCCAGGGCATTCGAAGCCGGCCTCACCCTCCTGCATGTGCTCGAACCTTCTCACGATGGTTTGAAGGCCAAGTTGACCGATCCACTCAGCTGGGAGCTCCGGCGGACGGAGGCCCACCGTCATCTCGAAGGTCTACGGTCGGCCTACGCCGCCGACCGGTCGTCGGTCGGGGCGCCGGCCGATTCGATCGACGCCGAGGTGCTCGAGGGGCGCCCCGCCGAAGCGATTCGCCACTGGGTGCGAAGCCACAGTGTTGACCTGACCGTCCTGACGACCCACGGTGAGCGGGGACGGACCGACTGGACGCTGGCGAGCACGGCTCGAAAACTGGTGGAAGGCGTGCAGGGATCGGTGCTGTTGATTCCGGCTCGCCGTTCGGGCGAACCGTCCGATCGATCGGAGACGTATCAGCGGTTACTCGTTCCGCTGGACGGCTCGGCGCGTGCCGAGTGTGCGCTTGCTGTGGCAGACCGTATCGCACGGTCCGAGGGTTCGGAACTGCTGTTGGTCCATGTGGTTCCCACACCGCCCCACCCGTGCCCGGGCCCACTCGACGACCACGAGCGCGAACTCGACCGGCTCCTCGTCGAACGAAACGTTCGGGCGGCAACGGGCTACCTGGAAGCGGTCGCCCGCCGGCTTGCGGGTGACGGTGTTCGAGTGCGGACGCACGTTGTCGTCAACAGGGACGTGCGTGACGAGATCCAACACAGGGTCGACGTCGACAACGTCGATCTGGTGGTGCTGTCGGGTCATGGCCACGGCGGCCGGGCGCACCAGTCGATCGGGTCCGTCGCCCGGCTGCTCGTCGAGCAGGTCGCAACCCCGTTGCTGATCGTGCGGGACTCCTCTCTGCCAGACGATCAGGCCGAACCGGAGGCGTACGGCCACGCGGCCGTGAGGCTCCCACACGCCACAAACGGCTGATGGCCGGGCGCTCGGCCGTCGACTCGCCGGATGCGCTCATCACCTCCGCCCGGGAGCTGGCCGGGCTCCATGCGCCCTCCGATCAACCTCCCGGCCCGATCCCCGCCCACCGGCACATAGCAGCGATTCCGGACTGGCTCCACGAAACGAGTCGCGAGCTGGCGGACGAGCCGAAGATGGCCAAAGCGGCAGAGTGGTTGCTCGACAATCGCCACGTTGTCGATCAGGTCTCACGTCAAATCGCCGAGGACATGCCCGCCGGCTACTACTCAAAGCTCATGAGCCTGGCCGACGACCAGAGAACCCGGACGCCTCGCATCTACGATGTGGCCCGACACATCGTGAGTGCGACGAATCTCCAGCTCAACGCCGACTCGGTCACACGGTTCGTCGAGGCGTACCAGGAGGTCGACGACCTGGAGTTGGCCGAGCTTTGGGCCCTGCCCACCATGCTGCGGCTGAGCTGCCTCGAGACGCTGGTCGCCTCACTGCTGCGGCTTGCGACCGGGTACCGGCCGCCATTCACCGTCGCCGACATCAACGAAGCGCCGGTCGAACTCGACGACACCGAGCGCATCGCTCGTGCCGTGCGAAGCCTGACGACGCTGAACGAGATCTCGTGGCCGGAGTTCGTCGAGGCGACCAGCGCCATCGACGCCGCCCTCCAGGACGACCCGGCCGCTGCGTTTGCGGCGATGGACGAGCAGACGCGGGACGGCTACCGCCGAGCGGTTGAAGAGTTGGCCCGGGGGTCTCACCACGAGGAGCACGACGTGGCTCGACGGGCCGTCGCACTGGCCCGAGGCGCCGTCGAGGGCCGGGCCCGCCACGTCGGCTTCTGGCTCGTCGCCGAGGGGAGGCCGCGACTCGAGCAGGCGATCCGGTACCGGCCCGACCGACGAGGCCGGACCCGGCGCCGAGTGCGACGCCACGCAACGGCGGTCTATCTCGGCGCCTTCGTGTTCCTCACCGGGCTGTTCATGCTGGTGCCGGCCGGCTACGTGCTGCGGAACGGCGCGCCGGTCACGTCGGAGATTCTGGCCCTGATGCTGCTCCTCCTCCCGGCCACCATGCCCGCAGTTGCGGTGCTCCACTGGGCAATCTCCCTACTCATTCCCCCGCGCCCGCTGCCAAAACTGGACTTCGACGGCGGCATACCGGACGGCTACACCACCGCGGTCGCCATCCCCTGCCTGCTGACCGCCACCGACGACGTCGTCTATCTGCTGGCTCGAATCGAACGGCATTGGCTGTCGAATCCCGATCCCAACCTGCGTTTAGTGCTACTGACCGACTTCGGCGAAGCCGACACGGCCCACGAACCGCAGGACCACATACTGCTCAGTCAGATGACGGACGGCATCGCCGATCTCAACCGCCGCCACGGGTCGACTCGGCCTTTTCACGTGCTCCACCGTGAGCGACGCTACAACCCGCTCGAGCGTCGGTGGATGGGATGGGAGCGCAAGCGGGGAAAGCTCGAGGAGTTCAACCGGCTCCTCCAAGGAGACGAGGAGACCGGCTTCCATGCTCACGAGGGGGACGCGGACGGACTTGCGAACGTTCGCTTCGTCCTCACCCTCGACGCCGACACCCTCCTGGCACCCGGAACCGCGGCCCGCCTGGTCGGCACGCTCGCCCACCCCTTGAATCACGCGGAGTTCGACCCGGTCTCGGGACGGGTGACAGCGGGGTACACGATCGTCCAACCACGGGTCGAAATATCACCCGAGAGCGGTGCGACCACCTTGTTCACCCGGCTCTTCTGTGGCGACACCGCCATCGACATCTACAGCCGCACGGTTTCCAACGTGTACCAGGACCTGTTCGACGTCGGGATCTACGTCGGCAAAGCGATCTATGACGTGGCCGCGTTCTCCCGGAGTCTCGCCGGTCGGGTACCCGAGAACACGGTGGCCAGCCACGATCTGCTGGAAGGCATCCACGGCCGGGTGGCCCTCGCCACCGACATTGCCGTCTACGAAGACTATCCGCCGACCTACTTCGCGTTCGTGCGCCGCCTGCACCGGTGGATACGTGGAGACTGGCAACTTCTGCCGTGGTTCGGGCGCCAGGTACCGGGCTCCGATGTTGCCCGCTTCCGGAACCGCTTCAAGGTCATCGACCGCTGGAAGATGGTCGACAACCTCCGCCGAAGCCTGCTCCCGCTGGCACTGCTCCTGCTATTCGTCTCCGGCTGGACCTGGCTGCCCGGCAATCCGCTGGTATGGACCGTCGTTGCTGCCCTGGCCCCTGTTCACCACCTGTTCATCGACATCGCCACAGGAGTCGTCCGAGAACGGACCAGGGTCTCCCGTGACCGACCACTGCGCCGGTCGAACCAGTTCGGACACTGGTTCCTGTACCTGACCTTTCTGCCCCATCAGGCGTGGATCGCCGCTGACGCCATCAGTCGGACTCTGGTCCGGGTCCTCGTCACGAAACGGCACCTCCTCCAGTGGACGACGTCCGCCCAGGCCGCAGCCGCGACCGGTCGCCGCCTGACGGCAGGGGCGGCCTGGAGAGAGATGTCGGCCGGGCCAATCGCCGCCCTGTCCATCGGTGTGCTCGTCGGCTGGTTGAACCTCGTGTCGCTGCTTGTCGCGGTGCCGCTTCTCGCGTTGTGGGCGGTTTCGCCGCAGATCGCCCTCCGTATCAGCAACCCGAGCCCGGTCACAACTGAAGATCTCGACGTGGGCGATGAAACGTGGCTGCGGACGGTGGCACGACGGACCTGGTTCTTCTTCGAGACCTTCGTCGGGCCGGATCGCCACTGGCTGCCGCCCGACAACTTCCAGGAGGACCCCGACGGGGTGGTGGCCGAGCGCACCTCGCCCACGAACATCGGCATGCTTCTCGTATCGACGCTGGCCGCCTACGACCTCGGATACATCGGGATGGAGCAGGTGACGTTTCGCCTCCGATACACACTCCGCACCGTCGATCAGCTCGACAAGTATCGCGGCCACCTACTGAACTGGTACGACATCCGCACTCTGGCACCGTTGGAGCCTCGCTACGTGTCAACCGTCGACAGCGGCAATCTGGCGGCAGCCCTACTGGCCGTGCAGTCCGGGTTGAACGAACTGATCGACACGCCCGTTCTTCCCGCCGCCCGCTGGCGGGGTCTGGTCGACACGATCACCGTCTTCCAAGACCAAGCCAGGCCGCTGGTCGCGGACGACGCCGAGCACACGGTCATGATCGAGGAGCTGAGCCGATCGATGGTGCAACAAGCCCTGGACGCAACGGACGACCCGTCGACGTGGGCCCGCACGGCCCATGCCCTGGAGAAGCCGTGCGGGCAAATCGAAGGTGTCCTCATCGGGACCGTGGCCGCTCATCGGGACACCGTTGACCTGGAGGCGCTGCACGACCTGCAGTCGTGGCTGGCCCGCATTCACAACCAAATCCAGGACATGCAGCAGGAAATCGCCCTCCTTGCTCCCTGGCTCGGCGTCCTCGATGGGGGGCCAACCACGCCCGTCGGAGACGATGCGCTCCGATATCTGGACGATGTTCGGGAGACGATCACCGACCGGCTTCGACCGACGATCCCGCTCCGTCTGGTCGGTAAGCGTTGTGAGGAAGCGCTGGTGCTGGTCTCCGACGTCCGTTCCAAGTGGTCCGCCGATCGAAGGACGGGGGAGGCGGCGTTGATCCTCAACGGTTGGCTCGACGATCTGGAGGACGCGCTGGCCGCCGGTGCGGCAAACGCCCGCCGGCTCGAGCGAGACCTCGCCGACCTGGCGGCCGACGCCGAACGCCAGGCCCTCGGCATGGACTTCGGGCTCCTCTACGATCCCAAGGTCCGCCACTTCTTCCTCGGCTACAACCTCACGGCCGACCAGATGGACCCTCACCACTACGACCTCCTGGCCTCGGAGGCCCGGCTGGCCAGCTTCGTGGCCATCGCCAAGGGCGACGTGCCCGTGACCCACTGGTTCTCCCTCAACCGACCACTGACCACGATCGGCGGTACGCCCACCCTCCTGTCCTGGGGCGGCACGATGTTCGAGTACCTCATGCCGCCTCTGCTTCTGCGGAGCCACCCGAAAACCCTGCTCGGGGTCAGCCAGCGGGCCGCAGTCGACGAACAGATGGCCGACGGCCGACGCCGCGGCATCCCGTGGGGCGTTTCGGAATCCGGCTTCGCCGCGGTCGACGCCGACCACAACTACCAGTACCGTGCGTTCGGTGTTCAGGGGCTGGGCCGCAAACGCGGGCTCGATGACGACCGGGTCGTCGCCCCGTACGCCAGCGCGTTGGCCCTCCCCTTGCTCCCTCGGTCGGCGACCCAGAACCTGCGACGGCTGCAGGAACTCGGGATGCTCGGTCGGTACGGCTTCTACGAAGCCGTCGACTTCACTCCCGACCGACTTCCAGAGGGTCGGTACCAGGCCGTGGTCCGTTCGTACATGGCCCATCACCAGGGCATGGTCCTTGCCGCTCTCGACAATGCGCTGTGCGCCGACGCGCTGGTCCGTCGGTTCGACGCCCACCCCAGGGTCCAGGCGGTCGACCTCCTGTTGCAGGAGCGGATACCCGACGAATTTCCGATCGAAACACCCCGGCACACCCCAGCACCGCTCGAGCGACCGACGTTCGAGGTGACCGTCGACCTCCATCCGTGGCGGCCCGATCCGCTGGGCGACCAGCCGTCGGTTCATCTGCTCGGGAACGGCCGGTTGGCCACCAGGGTGACGGGGGGTGGCGCCGGTGGCCTGAGCTGGGGCCGGCACGCCGTCACCAGGGCGTCGCCCGACGGCACCCTCGACAACGCAGGGCTGTGGATCTACGTTCGCGATCGGGAATCGGGCGGCATCTGGTCGGTGGGGCGTCAACCCACCGGCCGGGTCCAGACCCCGGTCGATGTCGTATTTCACGGTCACATGGTGGAACTGCACCGGCGCAACGACGGGATCGCCATCAGGACCGACATCGCCGTCGCCCCGGGCGACGACATCGAGGTCCGACGAATCACCGTTGTGAACGAGACCGACCGGCCCCGATCATTGACCTTCACCTCGTACGGCGAAGTGGTACTGGCTCCCGCCCGGGAGGACGCCCGGCATCCGGCGTTCAGCAAGCTGTTTGTCGAAGCCACCCTTGTGCCCTCCCTGGATGCGCTTGTCTACAGCCGGCGAGCACGTAGTCCCGACGAGCAGTTCCCGGCACTACTGCACCGCTTGGTGACCGACTCCCCTTCGGTGTCCCGTTCGGGTTTCGAAACGGACCGAGAGCGGTTTCTCGGCCGCGTCGGCAGCATCAGGTCACCTCGCGGTGTCGAAGACGGCTTGAGCGGCCGCCGGACCGAGACGCTCGATCCGATCATGGCACTGAGCGCGGAGGTCGACCTGGCGCCGTTCGCCACCGAGCAGTTTGCCTTTGTCACGATTGTCGGAGGTTCCCGAACCACGGTTACCGAGACGGCAGCCCGCCACGACTCCTTGGCCGCGTTCGAGTGGCTGATTGCCGACGCCCACGCCGCCGCCGCCCGGGAGGCCGGCCGACTCGGTCTCGAAGCGGACAACCTCCCGGAATTCCAGAGGCTGCTCTCCTCCACCCTGGCCGCCGCCGCACGGCCTCCAGCCGACGCCGAGCAGGCCGTGTCGAACCGGCTCGGGCAACCGGGCCTCTGGGGTCTCGGGATCTCCGGCGACGATCCCGTGTTGCTGGTCGAGACGAGCGGGAACGGTGACAGCCGGGTCGTGCAGGACGTGTTCCGAGCCCACCAGTTCTGGTACCGGCGTGGCGTGGCCGTGGATGTGGTCGTGCTGTCGAACGCCGTGTCGGGCTACCAGGACGAGACCTCTGATCAGGTCCACCGGTTCCTTGCCGACATCCGGGCCACCCATCTGCTGGGCCGCAGGGGCGGCATCCACCTTGTTCGTGCCGACCGGATGACGGCCGGTCAGCGACAGCTCCTGAACCTCGTCGCCGGGGTCACGATCGACGGAGACGGGCCACGACTCGGCCGGCAGCTCACGCCCGAGCGGGTCGAAACCCTCCCGCTCCCGCCACTGCCTCCGACCCGGGAACTCGTCCCGTCGCCCGCGGTAGGCGCGCTGGTTCGACCCCATCGTCTCCTGTTCGACAACGGTCTGGGCGGCTTCTCCCCCGACGGCCGGGAGTATGTGATCCACCTCGAACCCGGTCAGACCACGCCGGCGCCGTGGTGCAACATCCTCGCCAACGACGGCTTCGGAACCCTCGTCACCGAGTCGGGCGGGGGGTACACGTGGGCAAGGAATTGCGGCGAGTACCGCCTGACGCCGTGGACCAACGATCCCGTCCTCGACACCCAGGGCGAGTCGCTGTATCTCCGCGACGAGGAGATCGTCGACGTGTGGAGCCCGACACCGGGGCCCGCACGCTCCAAAACGCCCTACCAGATTCGCCACGGCGCCGGCTACACGGAGTGGCGGAACACCACTCACGGCATCGAATCCCGGGTGCGGGTTTTCGTGCCCACCGACGAACCGGTCAAGATCGTCGAGCTACGGGTGCGCAACCACTACCGCCGCGACCGGCGGCTGACCGCCACCTACTACACGCAATGGCTACTGGGGCGGAACTTCGAACTCGGTCCATCACCCGTTGTGACCACCTTCGACGCCGCCACCGGGTCGCTTCGGGCCAGCAACCACTGGAATCCGGACTTCGCCGACACCGTCGCATTTCTGACTACGGACCGGGAGCCCCACGGGTTCACGACCGACCGTGCGGAGTTCTTCGGCCCCGAGGGAGACCCGGGTTCACCGGCCGCACTGCAACGGGTCGGGCTGGCCGGTCGCACCGGTACCGGCTTCGACCCCTGCGGTTGCCTCCAAGTTCACCTCGAAATCGCGGCTGGCGACGAGGTGTGGACCCACTTCGTCCTTGGCGCCGGAGCGGATGAGGAGCATGCCACCCGGCTGGCCCGTCGTTGGCGTGATTCCGTGGTCGTCGACGAAGCCTGGCAGCAGCTCACCACCCACTGGGATTCGATCCTCTCGGCGGTGACCGTCGACACCCCGGAACCGGCCCTCGACCTCCTCGTCAACCGATGGGCGCTCTACCAGGTGCTCTCGTCGCGAGTGCTGGGCCGAACCGGCTTCTACCAGTCGAGCGGGGCCTTCGGTTTCCGGGATCAGCTCCAGGACGTGCTCGCCGTTCTGCACGTGCAACCGGATCGAACCCGAGCCCACATACTCGAGTCCGCCGGTCGGCAGTTCGAAGAAGGCGACGTGCTTCACTGGTGGCATCCGCCCTTCGGCCGGGGTGTTCGGACCCGCTGCTCCGACGATCTGCTCTGGCTACCGTTCGTCACGGCCCGCTATGTCGAAGCCACCGGCGATGCGGGGATCCTCGACGAGGATGTGCCCTTCCTGTCGGCGCCGCCACTGGGGACCGACGAGCCGGAACGCTACGATCTCTTCCGGCACGGCGAGACCATCGCACCGCTTTTCGAGCACTGCCGGCGAGCTCTGGAGCGGGGCTTGACCCGCGGCTCGCACGGTCTGCCACTCATGGGTGACGGCGACTGGAACGACGGGATGAATCGTGTCGGCTCGAAAGGACGTGGCGAGAGCGTGTGGCTGGGATGGTTCGCCGGCACCACTGCGGAAGCCTTTGCGTCACTGTGCGAATGCCGGGGTGAGGCCGACTCCGCTGTGGTGTGGCGCCAGAGGGCCCGGGAGGTGTTCGCCGCCGTCGAGGAAGCGGGCTGGGACGGCGCCTGGTACCGGCGGGCCTTCGACGACAACGGCGAGCCTTGGGGATCGGTTACCTCTGATGAGTGCCAGATCGACTCGATCGCCCAATCATGGGCTGCGCTGTCCAACGGCGCATCACCGGACCGCACCTGGAAAGCGCTGCAATCGGCCCGCTCGAGGCTCGTGCGGAACGACGATCAGCTGGCCTGCCTTCTCTGGCCCCCGTTCGACCTCACGAGCCGCAACCCCGGCTACATCAAGGCCTACCCACCCGGCATCAGGGAAAACGGCGGCCAGTACTCACACGCTGCGGCGTGGTTGGGCTTGGCCTTCGCCCACACCGGTGATGGCGACCAGGCCGGGCGAATCCTGCGCATGCTCAACCCTGTCGAGCGGGCACAGAACCCGGAAACCGTCCGGCGCTACCGGACCGAACCGTATGTCATCGCCGCAGACATCGCCGGTGTCGAGCCCTTCACGGGCCGCGGCGGATGGAGCTGGTACACCGGGGCGGCCGGCTGGACATGGCGCCTCGCCGTCGAAGGGATCCTGGGCCTCCGACTACTTGGCGACAAGCTACGAATCGATCCGCGCCTCCCGTCCCACTGGCCCGGCTTTCGTGCGACGATTCGCACCACGGGAGGATTCCTCGACGTGAGGGTCACCAACGACACGACCGTCGACCACAGGCAGGACACGGAGATCCGCGTCGACGGCAATCTCGTCGCCGGCACCGAGATCGATCTACCGGACGACGGAGGGACACATTCCGTCGAGGTGCTTCTGGGGGTTGATCGTCCGATTCCACCGGGGACGAAACGGTCATAAGTCCCTGCACTCGAACGACTTCCCGTGCGATGGTGGCAGCAAAGCGACGAGGAGGCATTCGAGATGAAGAAGATCGCTGTTGGACTCGATGGATCGGCGGCGGCCGATTCGGCACTGCGTTGGGCCATCGGCCTTGCCACGAGGTCGGAAGCACGGATACTGGGCATCAATGCGTTGCACGTTGCGTGGTCGGGAGTCGGACCGGAGGAACGCCAGAAGCGTTTGACGGAGCAACGAGAACGCCTCGAACAGGATTGGTTGGGCCCGGCCACCGGGACGGGCCTCACAACCGACGCCGTTGTCGACGACGGCGATCCCCGAGACATCATCCTCGACGCTGCTGTCTCGGCCGGAGCGGAGCTTCTCGTCCTCGGACGAACCGGTTCGGGAGGAGGCCCGGGCTTCCTCCATCTCGGAAGCGTTGTTGAGCACGCCGCCCATCATGCGAGGCTCCCCCTCGCCGTTATCCCAGTGGGGGCTCCGACGGTCATGCGGCGCATCGTCGTCGGCGTCGACGGCTCCGCTGAATCCCGCCTGGCATTGGAGTGGGCCGGCGGCGTGGCGAAGACGATGGACGCCGAAGTAGTGGCGGTGCAGGTGATGGAACCGTTCCTGGAGTGGACGCCATCCTCGAGCCCCGACAATTGGCGGCGTGATGTGGAGCGCGACCTCGCGAAGTGGGCGAAGCCATTGACCGACGCCGGCCTCTCGGTCACCTCCGTGGCCCAGCGCGATCTCCATCCCGCCGATGGCTTGATCGGAGTGGCAGCCGCACGCCAGGCCGATCTGCTGGTCGTCGGCCTCAGGGGTCTCGGCGGATTCACGAGTCTGCGCGCCGGCGGAGTGGCCCTCAAAGTGCTGCATCGTGTCGGGTTGCCGCTGGTACTCATGCCTGCCGGGTGATTCGGCGCCGAGGTTGCAGCTCTCCCTAGCCGGCCGGTTGGCGGAGAAGATCGACGCCGGTGATATCGCTGATGATGCGAGCGTGGATCGGGAACTCCCGGTCGAGCATCCTGCTGGTCTGCTCCGACGATGAGGCCGGAGAGTCGGCTGAATCAGCCGCCGTTGCCAGGTCGGCGTGGTGGGCAGCCCAGAACAGTCGGTTCATCGAGTACAGGACCCGATGCCAATCGAGCTCATCGGAGGGCAGAACAGCATGAGTCCGAGTCCGGTACTGGCGAAGGAACCGGTTGCTGAACTCCCGCCCCAGGGCAGCGAACGCCGGTCCGGTCGGTCCGGGGGCACGCCGGAATCCGGTCGTCAGCAGGGCGAACATCGTGCAGGCCACGTCGCGAGCCGGTGGGGCCGGGCAACCAATTCCCCAGTCGACGACGTGCGGCCCGTCGGCGCCGATGACGATGTTGTCGAAATGAAGGTCGCCATGAGAGAGAACGAGAGGCGAAGACCGTGGCTCCTTCCTCTCCAGCCATTCGACGACGTCGGCCGCCTCGGCGCCTTCCACGCTGGTCGCCCGTTCCCAGAGAAACTGCCGCCACCCGAAGCAGGAGCCGGTCCGGGCCAGCTCTCGACAAACCGGGTCCGGGTCGATCATGTGGAGCCGGGCGGTGAGATCGGCCATCATGACCGGCCGGGCCCACAGCCCCCGGACCAACCGGAGGGCCTCCCGACGCCGGCTGCGGGAGGACCGGGAGCCGAAGTCCGGAACCAGCTCGATCAGCAGCCACGCTCCCCCGAGGGCGTCGTCCGGCGATCCGGTCAGAAGCACCGCCGGGGTGGGGAACCCGCTGCGATGCAGATAGTCCCCGATGATCGCTTCTCGAGTTGCGTTGCTCGATCGATCACATAGGCGGACCACCGCTGGGGCGCCCAACCTGGGATCGGCGGCCCGAAGTTGTACCGCGTGGGCCGTGCCCTGAGGGTTGAGTGGCCGTGGACCCTCCGCCAGGCTCATGGCGAGGTCGCCGCTGGCCTGCCGGAGAGCGCTCAAGAGATCGTCGGCCCGAATACTAACATCCGTCATGGGAATACAACCATACGCAACGAATGCTCGATCAGGTCGCTCGACCGGTTCGAGCCGCCGCCACCACGTGGTGCAAGAACAACGGACAACGACTCTTTCCTTTCCGCCGAGTTCTGGATGGCATTGCGGTGTTCGCCTCGTTCAGGCGGCTGGCACCTACAAAAGTAGGATGAACGTTAACCTCCTAGGTGAATGGTGGACACCTTTTCTCTCTGTGACGTCGCCGATTCCCACTTTCTCGGTGAAGGAGCGCTCATTGGATCGGGCCGTACATGAGGGCCGTCTGGTCGAGGCTGTGGGGCGCGTTTGACGGTCTCGCCGGCGACACCGTCTGGGGCGGCGTGCACGATGTCTTCGCACTCATCGCCTCGATGACCTCGTTCGTGCTGTTGCAGCAGTCGCTGAGCCAGGCCGGCTACGGCGCATTTTTCGGCCTCTACGGATTGGTCGGTCCGCTCGGATCTCTGACCTTCGCCGGGCCCGGGCTCGCCCTCCTCCAGCGCCGGATGAGATACGGGCAGGACCCAGATGAGATCCTTCGCTCCTTCCTGTCGATGACGTTGGCCTTGGGGCTCGGAACCTCGGCGCTGGCCATCGGTGTGGCGGTGGTCTTCATCAAACTTTCGGTTGTGGAAATCGCCTTGGTTGTCGCAGCCGAGTTGTTCGCCAATGCGACGATCGTGGTGTGCGCTCGTCTGGTTCACGCCGTTCTCGGCTATCCGGCAATGGTCCGCGTCCGGCTCGTCGTGATTGTCATCCGATTGATTGCCGTCGTCGGACTGTTTGCGTTCGACGCGTTGACGATCCGGAACCTTGCCGGCTCCTACCTCGTCATGTACAGCGCCTACGTTGTCTGGTTGTTGACCAGGCGACTTCCCGCCGCCGGCTATCGGGTTGGTCTGGAATGGCCGACGCAGAGCACGGCCCGATCGAGCGCTGTTTTCGCCGTTCCTCTCGCCGCATCCAGCCTTCAGCAGGACGGTGACAAGTTCGCCCTCAACGCCTTCGACTACGGAGCGGAGGCCGGTTTGTATGGTGCCGCCTACCGCATCGTGCACCTCGGGGGCATGCCGCTTCGGGTCATCGGCGCCGCAGCGTTTCATCGCTTCCTGCCCGACGACGCCGTTGGCTCATCCCACCATCTGCGCAAGTCGGCCCGGCTCACCGCCTTCATGTTCGGCGTTGGCGTGCTGACGGCGCTCTCCATCTACGTCGCCCTGCCGGTTCTCGACCTCCTGCTGTCCGACGAATTCGCCGAGGCACGCGACATCGTGCCGTGGCTGTTGCCGTTCCTCCCGCTCATCGCTCTGAGCGGTACGCCGATGAACGGCCTTCTCGGCCTCGGTCGAGCCAAAGAACGGGCCGCGATCTTCCTGTCGTCCGCCGTTGTCTCGGTGACACTCTACGTCGCCCTCATACCAGGCGGTGGTTGGCGGGGGGCGGTGGTGGCCACGATCGGCAGCGAGCTGTATCTGGCTGCTGCCAGTTGGGTGGCAATCGTGTACTACCAGCGGCTGGCCGATCGAAAGCCGGCGGCAGCACCGACCAACGAGCAGGGCGAATATTCGGGGGACGAGTTGAATACGGCGCAGTCCACGGCGCCGGCCCAGGCCGGGATTGAGCGGCGCGGACTATGACGAAGAGGATTCGGTTTGCGAATCGCCGTACATCGACAGATTCGTGGTATATCCCACCGAGATGCCGGCATCCTCGAGCGCGTTGACCAACGCCGTGAGCAGGAGCGACTGATACAGCGGCTCGAGCATGCGGTTCTCGATCCAGGCGTAGGCTCGATAGACCACCGCTTCGCCCGCGACGTGATCGAAGCAGATGAAGGACCGCTGATCCGGCACCGGCCAGTCCAACTTGGCCAGCTCGGCCTCCATGATACTGCAGGCCAGCGCCCGATCAGGATCGTGGTCGAGCGGTATCTCCACCGAGATCCGGTATGCCCCAAGCCGTGAGAAATTGAGCGTTTGGTGCTCGGAGACCATGGCGTTCGGGATCCATGCCATCGTGCCATCGGGAAGTGCGAGTTCGGTCTTCAGCAACGATCGAGATTTGACCTTGCCGACAACGTCTTGGATCGCGATCACGTCACCGACGTTGTACATGTCGTCGAGGGTGGTGACGAGACCGGCAACCATGTTCTGCCCGATAGGGGTGAACACCACGGCGCCCGTGAAACCGATCGTGGTCAACACGGCAGCCATACCGGTGATGTCGATGCCGAAGACCTCGAGGCCCGCGACGACCACCATGATCCGGATCATGTGGGGCGCGAAGAAGTCGAGCTGTCGACGGGTGCGGTCATTCTCGATCCGGCGTATGGTTCGCCTGACCAGCCAACTGGCGACGCTGGTGACCGCCCAGAGAATCAGCACCTTGAAGAAGATCGGCCCGCTGGCATAGGCCAGACTGGCCGCATCGAGCTCCAGCCCAATGGCTTGTTGAATAGTACTACCGCCAGACAATGGTTCTTCCCCACTTCTACGAGTCGAGTAGTGAACACTTGTGCGCTTGCGAGGCATCCTAGGTACTACCGGTTTCGTAGCGCAACAGACACTTACTGACGCTTTAGCATTTACTTACGTTTAATTACCATCCGGCTCGAATAACGTGCGAAGCGTCACATCTCAGGTCCTCAACTTGGCAACTCCAAGGCTCGCCATCGGGACTCGACGGCTGTGAGTCAGCGGCGAGGCGGGCGCCCGCCTGGCTCCCCTGATTCCGCTCAGGTGCTCCATCTGTGGTGCCACCGCAGGTTCCACTGCACTTCACGTTGACTCTGGCTGACAGGACGGTAGCTAGTTGCCCCGATGAGTTCTTACGACGTTCCGCCGCGTGGATGCCGACTCCGATCTCCTCGAAGGTCGGTTATCGTCAGCGAGCGTCCCGAACGACTGGCACCCCTGATCGCTGCCTGGCTTTCCGGTAGCGAAGGGCGTGGCGCTGCCGGAGCGAATTTCGCAGCGGCATCGAATTCCCCTTACAGTGGACCTGCGGTGGCAAAAGGGGGCCTCCTGATCGCAGATGTGGCGGGGGTCACGCCGCAATATCCACTATCCCCAGTTGAGGGGCCGAGGAGGCTGTTCGTGAACTACTTAAAGAATCCACGCTGGGCCGTGCTGCTGGCACTGGTCTTTGCGCTCGGGGTGCTGTCCGCAGTACCCGCCAGCGCGACACACGACGATCAAGGTGAGGCAGAGCCATCGGCTGTGCTCGATCTGGTCGGCCAGTTCGACGTGCCGTATGACGGCCTGACTAGCGACGTCTGGGCGTTGGGCAACTATGCCTACCTCGGTAGTTTCAGCTCGCCGGTCTGTTCGTTCGACATCACCGGAACTCGAATCGTCGACATCAGTGATCCGAGCAATCCCACGCTGGCGGCCTTCATCAAGGACAAGCAGGGGACGCGCACCAACGACGTCAAGGCGTTCTCGATCGACACGAGCCACTGGACTGGTGACATCCTGGTGACCACCAATGAGGGTTGCGGCAGCACGCTGCCTCGCCTCAACGCCGATGGCAACGCCCAGAAAGCCCGCAGCGGCCAGGGTGGCATCAACATCTACGACGTGTCCGACCCGACCAAACCCCACGCGCTGAAGCAGAACTTCCTGCCCAAGGCCAACGGGATTCACAACACGTACATTTGGGAAGACGGCGGCAAGGCCTATCTGATCGGGATCGACGACGTCGATGCGCGTGACGTCATCATCGTTGACATCACCAACCCGGCCAGCCCCAAGGAGATCACCCGGGTGGGCGCACCTGATTGGCCCACGCTCGACTTCTCGGAGATCGAGGGACCGGCCATCTTCGCGCACGACATATGGGTTCAGGACGGCATTGCCTACGTGTCATACTGGGATGCCGGCCTGGTGCTGCTCGACGTTTCCGA
>JBFHEP010000015.1:0-24919 GCA_041584095.1 Acidimicrobiales bacterium
GACGACGCCATTCGGATAGCCCACCGGATCCCTCGACGGATGAATGTTGGCGACGACCTCCGTTGCTTTCGAGCCGGGGAGCGCCGTCCAGTGCTTGTGGGCGTCGCGCAGGAAGTCCAGGTAGCGGCGGGTGTGCGCAGCGGCCACCGGTTCGAGCCCGAAATCGGTCGGCTTCTCGACCTCGAGACCGATCCGCCTCACGCCGGCGAGCAGGCGATCGACTCGTTCCGGCTGGTCGGCACTGAGCGTCGGGATACCGCGCACGAGGAAGAAGTCGGGCTGGTGGACGACATGGATCGGATCGTGGAACACCCTCATCGCATCGATGAGCCAAGCATAGGTGTTGCCGTCAGCTCGTCGGCTACTGTCGGCGGCGGTCGGCACTCGAAGTGAGCACTTCGAGTTCCGTAGGACTGCGCATACGACGAAATCCTGCTCCGAGCTCTGCAGTTTCAGGCGGTTCACACCCAGCATGTCGTCGACGACATCGCGCCATCGATGGCCGTATCTGGGACCTTGGGCCCTGGAACAGCGGACGTTGATCGACAAGCCTGAACGGAAGGGTACAAGCAGAGGCGCTGGGCGTGACCGACGACCCAGAGGAGCAGACCGTGGGGTACTTGACGAAGACGACTGACCGATCCCGATTGCATCGCATTTGGCGACTGCTGGTGGGTGTGCTGGTCGTCGCACTCGTGGCAACAATGCCCGCCGCGGCCCTCGCGTCCCTGGCGGCCGAGGAGATCGAACTTGGGGGGACCCTCCGGACCGGAGACGACGTCACGGTCCCAGTCGATGAGACGTTCGACGGAAACCTCTACGCTTTTGCCGGTCAGATCAGCATCGAGGGCACAATCGACGGTGACGTCGTCGCCAGCGGTGGCCAGATCGACGTCGATGGGACGATCACCGGAGATCTCCTCGTCTTTGCCGGCCAGGTGACCGTTTCGGGCGATGTGAACGGCGACATTCGATTCGTCGGTGGCCAACTCACGGTGCCCGGTGACGTGGGTGGAGACATCGCAATGGTCGGCGGGGCCGGCGACATCGACGGGGCGGTCGGCTCCGATCTTCTCTTTGGCGTCGGCCAGATGACGCTGACCGGTGATGTCGACGGAGACGTGTATGGGGCGGGCGGGGACTACCAACGCTCGGGCTCGATCGGCGGAGAGGAGCGGGTGACCCTCCCGACGCCGGACGACGAGCCGACGGTGGGCGATCGAATTGTCGACGTCCTGCTTCGGACGATCTCCGTCTTCGTCGTCGGAGCCTTTGCCCTGCTCCTGGTGGGTAGGCCGCTCAACCAAGTTCTCGACCGAGTGCGGAGCCGACCCCTACGCTGCCTGCTGTTCGGCCTACTGGCACTGGCCGCACTGCTCGTCGGCGTTGTCGCCGCCATAGTGATCGGCATCGTGTTGTCCATTCTCTTCGCCGTCGTTGGTCTCAACCTGCTGATCGGGACGTACTGGTTCGTCTTCATCACGACGATCGTCGTGATGGCCGCGCTTCTCTTCCTCGTCGGGGTGTTCGGAGCGCCGATCGTCACGGCGTTGGCCGCAACCGAGTTCGTCACCGGACGTGACGCCGGGCTGTGGGTCCGACTCCTGGCCCTCGCCGGCGGAGTGATGATCTACACGGCGCTGACCGCCCTGCCGGTAATTGGAGGCATTCTCAGCTTCCTGGCCTTCCTGCTCACCCTCGGAGCAATCGCCGTCGGCGTTCGGTACATCAATTCGATCGGGCGTCAACCCGATCCCGACGCCGTCGGTGACGTCGAGTACAGCCCGGGTGCTGAAGCCGGCGCGGGGTGATATCACGGCCACGTGACAACCCGGTCCGGATCCGACCGCCGTGTCGGTGACGGAACGCTCGAGAACCTCGGCGGACGGATGACGGCGGACCGCGGACCCGTGGGAAGGGCGGGGAACGCCGTGGGGCTGCCACAATGGCGGGATGGCTTTGACGAAATGGTTGCGCCCCACCCATCGTCACGACCTGGAATCGGAACAAGGCCGGGTGACCTGGCTCGAGCTGTTCTTCGACCTCGTGTACGTTGCGGCCCTCATCCAGCTGGGCGACGAACTGTCCTCGGACGTGAACTGGGCCGGTGTCGGCCGATTTGTCGGCGTGTTCGCCGTGCTGTGGTGGACGTGGACCGGCACCACCGCCTACGTCAACCGGTTCGCCGTCGATGACATCGTCCACCGGATACTGGTTTTCCTGCAGATGTTTGCGGTGGCCAACGTGGCCCTGTTCGCCGTCGGTCCCAATGACAATCGGTGGGCGTGGATGGCCGTCGCCTACGTGGGGGCCCGCATACCGCTGCTGATCATGTATGCCCGGGTGCTGCCAACCGGTGGAGCCACCGCAACGCTGGCTCGGGCCTACCTGGTGGCCTTCGCCACCGGCGCCGCACTGTGGGCGGTCTCGATCCTGGTGACCGAGCCGTTCCGGTTTCTCATCTGGGGTCTCGCAATCGTCATCGAGTTCCTCGGCCCCGTCTTCGTCGTGGGGCGACTGGACGGACCGCCCACCCACGAGCACCACATCCGGGAACGTTATGCCATCTTCACCATCATCGTGTTCGGCGAGACGTTCGTGAAAACCCTGACCGAGCTGGCCGAGGAGGGGGTGTCGCTGCAGTCGCAGGTGTTCGGCGGTGTCGTCTTCCTGGCCGCCATCGGTTTGTGGTGGACCTACTTCGACGACGTCGCCGACTCGCCCGTTCGGCGGGGCAACCCGCTGCTCGGCCTCGCATGGGCGTACGCCCACCTTCCGCTGGCCGCCGCCCTCACCGCCTTCGGGGTCGGCAGCAAGAAGATCGTCGTCATCGGCTCCTTCGACGACGTGATCACCACCTCGTACCTCTGGCTCTTCGCCGGGTCGATCGCCGTGACGTTGCTGGCCACGGCCGCTCTCGATCTGGTCACCGTGAGTCCCCATCACGCAGTGCGGACCGGCCTTCGCATCGGGTTGCCGATCGCGGCGGCGGTCGGGGTGCTCGCAGTGCCGGCACTGGCACGACAACCGGCGCTCCTGGTGGTCGCAGGTATCGCCTCCCTGGTAATCGGCCAGATAGCTGCCGAGGTCGTCGTCGCCGTCAAGGGCGATCTGGTCACCGCCGGACGCGTCCGCGCCGATCTGGACCGCGCCGGTGAGACGTGCCCCCATCTGGCGGAGACGGCACCGCTACCGACCCCGTCGGCGGTCGCCTGTGAGATCTGCATCGCCGAGAATCACCGGTGGGTCGAGCTTCGGCAATGCCAGGAATGCGGCTACGTCGGGTGTTGCGACGACAGCGGCGGTCATCACGCCCGGCGGCACTGGGAGTCGACCGGGCATCCGGTCGTGGCCAGTCTCGAAGAGGGGGCCGAGTGGGCCTACTGCTTCGCCCACGATGCGGTCGAAGATCCGTGGGCTGCCCGAACGAGGGAACTTCGGTAACGCAACGCTACGTGTCCATGGACTCATCGTCGGCGATCGGGCATCGACAGTCGTGAGGGCAGTCTGAAGAGGTTGTGGAGAAATGCTGTTGCGGCCGACTATTCTCGTCCGCAGTGACAGCACAGGGCTCGGAGAGCGTTGAATAGTCGGCTTGTTGTCGGGTACATCCGGTGACCGCCTCCGACCGCTCGTCCACCGAGCCGAACGGCACGCTCGGAACCTTCGGCGGCGTGTTCACGCCGAGTGTCCTCACCATTCTCGGGCTCGTCCTCTTCTTGCGCGTCGCCTACGTCGTCGGGTCGGTCGGGCTCACCCAGACCCTGGCCATCTTGGCCCTTTCGACGATGGTCTCCGTGCTCACCAGCATCTCACTGGCGGTGGTGGCCACCAATCTGAAGGTCCGCGGAGGGGGCGAGTACTTCCTCATCTCCCGAACGCTCGGCATCGAATTCGGCGGCGCCGTCGGGGTCGTGTTGTACCTGGCGATTTCGGTCTCGATCGCCTTCTATGCCATCGGTTTCTCCGAGGCGATCGTCGACGCCCTCGGGCGCGACAATCCGCGCCTCATCCAGCTGATCGCCGCCGGGCTTGTGCTCGCGATCACGGCGATCAGCTACGTGGGCGCCGACCTGGCCACGAGACTGCAGTATCTCGTCATGGGACTGCTCGCCATGGCCCTCGTTTCGTTCTTCGTCGGAGCGATCGGCGACTTCAGCGCCGAACAGCTGTCCGACAATCTGGGCAAACCCGACTCCGGAATCGGATTCTGGGAGGCATTCGCCATCTTCTTCCCGGCGGTGACCGGCTTCAGTCAGGGTGTGGCCATGAGCGGCGATCTGAAGTCGCCCGGCCGGTCGATCGCCCGGGGAACATTCGCCGCCGTCGGATTCTCGACTGCGGTCTACCTCGCCGCCATCGTCGTTCTGGCCGGTAGCGCCAGCGCGTCGGTCCTGGTGGAGGAGACCACATCGATCATGGGCGATCTGTCGCTGGCCGGGTGGTCCATTCTCACCGGGGTGCTTGCGGCCACACTGTCATCGGCACTGGCCTCGACGCTGGGCGGGCCTCGGGTGCTGCAGCGCCTGGGCGAAGATCGCGTGCTCCCCCGGCTCGAATTCTTCGCCGTCGGCGCCGGCCTCACCAACAACCCGCGCCGGGCCCTCGGCCTCTGCTCGGTCATCGCCCTCATCACCATCGCCGCCGGCGATCTCAATACCGTCGCCCCCGTGATCTCGATGTTCTTCCTGGCCAGCTACGGGATGATCAACTACGCCACCTACTACGAGTTCCGTGCCGGGAGCACCTCCTTTCGGCCCCGGTTTCGGTGGGGCGACCATCGGGCGAGCCTGGCCGGCACCATCGCCTGCGGGGGCGCCATCATCGCCATCAATCCGTTGGCCGGCACGTTTGCGGCCCTGGTCCTGCTCGGCCTCTACAGCTATCTCCGGCAGCGCGACGTTCCCGATCGATGGGTCGACAGCGCAGGGTCGCACCACTTCACGAGAGTCCGTCAGCATCTTCGTTCCCTGGCCGACGAACCGATGGGATCTCGCGACTGGCGCCCCTGCATCCTCGCCTTCGTGCCCCGTGACCCGACCAATCGGCGCCGGATGATCACACTGGCCTCCTGGTTGGAGGGGGATTCGGGATTCCTCACTGCGGTCCGGTTACTCGAAGGTTCGGGACCTCTGGGACGCCGCCAGGCCAGGGAAATCGAGGAGGACCTGACCGCCGAAGTCGATGCGATCGCCGATGGCACGTTTGCGCGGGTATTGCTGGTGGGTGACGACGAGGTCGGCGTCCAGACGCTGGTGCAGGCCCACGGAATAGGGAACGTGAGGGCGAACCTCACGGTTTTCGGCGTTCGCAACCTGCGGGGCAGCGAGGCCGACCGCCAGGCGTACGGCTCAATGCTGCAGAACTGTGTGCGCTTCGGCACCAACGTCGCGGTCATAAACGTGCGCGACGACGCCTGGGAAGTCTTCGTCGCCACGCCCAAGGCGAAGCGGTCGATCGCCCTGTGGTGGTCCGATGATCAAGTTGGCCAGTTGATCACGCTGCTCGGCTGGCTCTGCCGGCGTCACGACGAATGGAATGAGGCCTCCATCGTCGTGTACGTGCCTGCCAGCGATGATCCGGAGGAGACATCCCGTGTCGCCAGGCTGCTGGAGGACGCCCGGATCGATGCCGAGGTGGTCGCCGTCGACCCGACCCCGGCGGCGTTCGCGTCCGCACTTGGTGGTGCCACGCTGGCGTTGGCGCCGCTTCGGGTGCGCCACGGGAACGCCATCGGCCCCTTCGAGACACCCCTTGGCATGCTGATGGAGAGTCTTCCCCTGGCCGTCATGATCCTGGCCACGGAGACGCTCGACCTCGACGCCGAGCCCGACGAAGGTCAGCTCGCCGAGCTCGCACGGGCCGCCGACCGGGCGAAAGAGTCGGCCAAATGGGTGGCCGAACTCGACCGGGAGGCGGCCCGCCTTCTCGTCGAGGCGGAGGCGCTGCGATTGCGACTCGACGACGACGATCTCGAGCCCCCGGTCCGCGCCGAGCAAACCCACCGGCTCGAGGAGATCGAGGCCGCGGCGGCCAAGGCCTATCGCAAGTATGTCGATGCCCGGGCCCGGAGCGCCGCGCTCGAGGCCAAGGTTGCGGACCTGGAGTCGGCAGGCGTCGCCGGCCTGGCCGATCCCGACATCTGGCGCAGCTCATCGCACGCTGAAGCCTGATCCCGGGAACCGCTTGGGCGTCACTCTGCAGGGACGACGCCCAACTGCTGCAGCATGGTCAGTGTGTCCCAGACGGCCCAGTGCTCGGCGATCTTGCCGTTCTGGAGTCTGAAGAGGGACAGGGCCTCCACTTCGACCTCGTTGCCGGTCGGGGCGATGCCCATGACCTCGCCGGAGTGGGTACCGTGCCCGCTCCACCGCACAGCGACCTTGTCCCCGCTGGCCACGACGTCATGGATCTCCCACCGGCCGTTGAGGGCATCCTGGTAAGGGCGAATCGTCTCGACCATGCCGTCCGGGCCGGGATCGGAGGGTGCATGAGGGTCGTGATATGTGTAGTCGGAGGTCATCAACTCGGACGCCATGTCCAGCTTCCGGCCATTCGCGAAGTCGTCGAACCAGCTGCGGACGACCGCTTCATTGTCTGCCATCTCGTCTCCTTTGGGTGTGCCGTCGGCCGCAGCTCTGCGTTGGAAGCGCGGATTGCCGGGGGGAGAACGGACGGGCAGGGGGACGAGCGGCGCGGTCCCGACGCGGGTCCGGGCCGGCCGGATTTGAACCGCGACAGACTCTTGAGCCTCTTGATCGTACTCCTCTCTTCCGTGCACGTCGAGACCCAATTGCCCGCGGAGACCGGAGTCGGACCGCCGTCCGGCACCGGGGTCCATCCTCGTGCCACCGCCGGGTTCACCGGCTACCCGAGAAACTCCAGAGTGGCCTTCTCAGCCGCATCGATGTGGGCCCGGATGGCCTTGTCGTAGTTGTACCGGAGTTTGGCAAGGTCGTTGTAGCGGCCTGGCGGTTTGCCGGTTGGGAGCACGTGGACGTCCACGGCGTCGGCGGCGGCTTCGAGTTCGCTGTGGAAGCGGTGCCGGCGGGCGATCTCGAACGAAACCATGGCCACATCCCAAGGGTGGCGGGGCGCCTTCAACGGGTCGTCGATGTGGCCGACATGCAGCACGTAGATGTCGGTCGCACCGAGTTCGATGGCTCGGGAGACGGGAATGGAATTGACCACGCCACCGTCGATGTAGTGACTGCCCTCGATCTCGACCGGTGGCAGAACCCCGGGAAGGGCGCACGAGGCCAACACGGCGTCGACGACGGAACCTTCGGTGAACCAGTGTTCGGTCGAGGTTTCGATACAGGCGGCACAGGTCTGCATTTCGATGTGCGCCTCTTCGAGCTTGGAGTACGGGACCCACTGCTCGATGAGCTTCTTCAGAGGTTCGTTGGTGTGGAAGTGCGTCCAGTGGTCGAGCAGGTGTCGGATGCGCCTGAACATCGATTCGCCGAACAGCGAGGAGGCCTCCATCTGTTCCCACATCCGGGTCAGGCGCTGAACCGACTCCTCGACCGGCGCCGAGGCCAGGACCACGCCGTTGAGGGCACCGATCGATGTTCCCACGATGAGGTCGGGGCTCACGCCTCTGGTGACCAGCGCCTTGGCCATGCCGACTTCGGTGGCACCCCGGAGCCCGCCCCCGCCGAGAACCCACGCCGTCTTGCGCTCGCGCTGGGGCATGGTTTCAGCCTACCGGCGCTGGGGAGCCTACAATCGTACAGCGATCTGGACGGCCCGAATGGATGTGCTCGTCGGTCATGGAACAGGTACCCCCGCGTTTGATCCGCCGCTTGGTCATCACCCCCATCGTGTTCGTGATCGCCGTGATCCTCGCCTTGGCCTCCCCGCTCATCCATTTGGTGGCCGCAATCCTCGACCTCATTTTCGACCGTGGGCGGATGCGTCTGAGTCGACTGGTCGGTATCGGCCTCGCCTTCTGTGTGGCCGAAGTCTTCGGACTCTTCGCCCTCTTCACCGTGTGGGTGGGAAGCGGTTTCGGACTGTTCATGGACCGGCCGTTCTGGGTCAAGGCCAACAACCTCCTTGCCGGCCAATACATGGAGTTGGTGACCCGGGCCATCAACTTCTTCGTCGGCTTCGAGCTCTCGCTCACCTTCGACACCCTGCCCCGAGGGGCCCAGCTCCTCTTCGCCCGACATGTCGGCCCGGGAGATGCGCTTCGCCTCATGAAGATCGTGTTTCGCGACATGGATCGTCGCTGTCACGCCGTGGGGGCGGCCAAACTTCAGTGGGACCCGTTTCTCGACATCGCCGGTGAGCGCCTCGGGTTCCACTACCTCAATCAGAACCCCGCCGAGACCGCCGTCGAACTCGACCACATCAGGAGGCTCACCGCTGGTATGGGCGACGGCGAAACATTGATCCTCTGTCCCGAGGGAGGCAACTTCACACCGAAACGGCGGGAACGACGGATAGCCCTCGAACGCTCACGCGGCCGGGAACATCGGGCCGAGCTGGCCGAATCCTTGAAACACACCCTGCTGCCGAAGACCGGCGGCGTCATGGCCGCCATTGAAGGGGCTCCGCAGGCAACAGTTGTCTTCCTCGGTCACGCCGGGTTGGACGATATTCACAGCTTCGGTGCGCTCTGGCGACTGATGCCGCTCAACCGGACAGTCGTCGCCCACGGCTGGACGGTCTCGCTGGCAGACCTGCCACCCGACCGGGCCGGCCGGACCCAGTGGCTGCTCGATCACTGGCGACAAGTGGACGACTGGATCAACGAAACCCTTACCACCTAGACTGCCGAACACACCCGGCTGGAGCGGTAAGCAGGTTATTTCGCGACATCGGCCCACCTTCATCCGTCAGGTTGGCATGAGTACAACGGCATTCTCCCGCGCCGAAGGGGACCAAGACAGGAAACGCACTCAGGCAGCGATTGTCGGGCTGGGTGGTCTCGCCCTACTCTTGGCGGTGGCCTACTGGTGGGCGGCCATGCAAACCGAGCCGGCCGCAGTCCAGGCACCGATCCCCGTGGAAACAACCACCATTCCACTTGCGCCGGAAACGGAGCCGTCGTCGGTCCGCATCGACCGGGAAGGCAACACGGTGCGCCTCAACGGCACGGTGAAAACCCAATCGGAACGGGATGCGCTCATTGCAGCCGTCACCAACTCGGGTCTCGAGGTCGAGGACCAGCTCACGGTGTCGCCCAACGTTGAAGACTCCGATCCCCGAGTGGTCGCCGCCCTCCTGGGACCGCTGCTCGACGGCACCGATGACGGCGAGCTGGCGCTGCTCGACGGCACCGTGACCATCACCGGCGAAGCTCTGGATCCGGTGGAGGCCGAAGAGATCCAGACCGCAATCTCCACGGCGATCACGGCCGGGCTTGCTGTCGACGATCAAACGACGATCCGGGTACTACCGGAATCGGTACAGATCGTGGAATTGCAGAAGGAGATCGACCAGATCTTCGAACTGGCCCGGGAGATCGAGGGTCAGTATCCGAACTTCGGCGTGAGCGTCGAGGAACTCAGCTCAGGAGCCAGGAACACACTCGATCGGGTAGCCGTCGCCTTTCGCCGCTATCCGTTGCCGGTGGCCGACGTCATCGGTCACACCGACTCGACCGGGTCCGAGGCCATCAATCAACCTCTCAGTGAGAAACGGGCGCAGACGGTGGTCGACTACCTGGTCGGCGTCGGTGTCGAGTCCGGACGCCTGACGGCCATTGGCCGAGGTGAGAGCGAGCCGGTGGCCGACAACAACACCGAGATCGGCCGGGCCGAGAACCGTCGGGTCGACTTCCTCGTCAAGAAACAGGGAAGCTGAGACAGGGGATCCATGTTCAGCGTCTTCTTGCCGATCAGCCTACTGGTCCTTGCCGGCTTCACCCTTGGATTGTTGGTCGGCTGGCTGACGTGGGTGTATTCAAAGGCCTCGACGAATCAGGAACGGGCGGAGCAGGAGATACCAAACGACGCTCCCGAGCCCGCCCCGGACCCGCCATCTGACTGGGCGGCCGGCCGAGACCCGGTTGCCGACTGGTCGACCTCGAACCTACCCGTCTGGCGGATGAGAGAAGTCTCAAAACCGGGGTACTCTGACGCCCCGGTGCCGCCGAACCTTGATCCAAGTGGGTCGCGCCGAAACCTGCAGCTGGCCGACGTTCGCTCAGGCCGGCTGAACGTCGAGCGGGACAGGGTGGGAAGGCGTCTCTGAATTCGTCTCGCATCCAGCTGATTGGCTCCAACGAATGTGGGCGTAGGCGGTGGCGGCAAACAGCACGGCGATCGCCGATTCCTTGATCTCGTTGGCCGCGACGTTGAGGGTCTTCTGCGTGGTGTCGGGTGCCGTGAGCGAGGACAGCAGCGCGTAGAACGCGGCGTAGTTGGCGGCTGCGGCAACGGCGACCGGCAACGGTGGGATCGGAAGCGCCCAGCTGGTGGCCAGCGATCGAGCGAGGGACGAGAACCGAACCGCAAGAGGGCAGGCGACCAGATAGCCCAACCAGATGAGGGAGCTGAGCCGGTTGAATGTCAGCCATCGTGCGAGCCCGGTCTTCTCGGTGCCGCCGATCGAAGTTCGAACGTCGAGCAACTCATGGTTGTGCAGGTTCATCTCGCTCTGCAGGTTGGCGCGGGCGATGGCCTCCGGTGTGTCGTAGCCGAAGAGCCGTTGACCCCAGCTGATCTCCTCGCCGGCCGCCACGAAGCACATCAACAGGAGTCCCACCAGCGCGATCGTGCCCACGATCGCGCGCGTCCCCCTTCGGCGTTGTGCGATCAACACCGCGGCGAAAAGACCTGACGACGCGAGCCACGCCAATGCTCCGACCCACTCGACGATCGAGTCCTCACTGACCAGAGCTCGAGTGGTGCCGTCGGGTAGCAGAACGACCAGAGCAAACGGCAGCGCTGCCAGCGCTCCAGCCCCCACAAATTTCGCCCAACGGAGATCCGAGTTCATCATCCCGCCCAGAGTGTTCCTTCGACCTTCAAGTTTATGGAGTGGCGAAGAACATCTGAGTGCCGTGACGTGTGTCGATTTACCCAGCGGTACGGCGGCCACCAGCCGGCGCAGCGCTCAGGCGTTCGGATCCGGGGCCTTGATCCGGGCTCCCACAACTGCGACGTCGTCGCGGCGTTGACCGTTGCTGATCAGCTCGTCGACGACATGGTCCACCAGCGTCTGAGCGGAACCGTTCGGAGCCGACAGGAGCACCCGAGCCAGTCGATCGAGTCCCTGATCGATCAGCTCGCCCCGTCGCTCGATCAGTCCATCGGTGAACAGCAGAATCTCGTCAGCCGGCAGAAGATTGGCGGCCGAACTCACATAGAGTGCACCTTCGTCGACTCCCAGGGGTGGGCCGATGGTGGACTCGAGCAGGGCGGCACGCCCCGACCTCGCCAGGAGGGGTGGGAAGTGCCCGGCGCACGACCATCGGGCGCGGAGGGCGCCGAGCTCGACCATCAGGTAGGTGCAGGTGACGAATGTCGACGAGGCACCACCGAAGCCGAGGGTCCGGTTCAGATGCCGGAGCACGTCGCCCGGATCATAACCCTCCATGGCGTAGGCTCGCAGGGAGTTACGAACCTGCACCATCACTGCGGCCGGCTCGGAACCGTGACCGGCAACGTCGGCGACGACGAGGCCGACGGCATTCTGGTTGGGGATCTCGAAGATGTCGTACCAGTCGCCACCGACGGGCAATCCCGGTGCCGCCGGCTCGTACCGCACCCCGAGGTCAAGGACTTCGACCTTCGGGAGTACGCCGGGCAGCGCTGCCGCCTGGAGGACCTCGAGTGCGATACGGTTTCGGGCTTCTGCCTCGCGCGCCTCCTGAAGTTCCAGCCCGGCGGTGACCGTGGCGGTCTCGTCCCTCGACGACGCCAGATAGCCGTCGCCGAACGGAACAACCCGAAGGCTCCACCACCCGGAGATCGCCTCGCCATCGGTGGTCACGTCGTCGTAGCGAACGCGATCGACGATAAGAGGCTCACGAGCCTCGACCACCCGCACGTACTGCTCGAACAGGCCGCTGTCGACCAGCCCCGGGTAGGCGTCGAGAAGCCTCGACCCGATCAGCTGATCGGGCCCACGATCGGCTCCGTCTCTGCTCGCCGTGTTCATGAACTGGATCACGAAGTCCACGATCTCGCCGTCATCGTTCCTGACCGCCTGGGCGATCGCGACGTTGTCGAGCATCGCATCGAGAGCCGCTCGGAACTCGTCTCGATGAAGCTGCTCGTTCAAGCGGCGGTTCTCGAGCGAGGAAGCAATGCGGCTGGCCACCGCCTTGGCCAGGAGCACATCGTCCTCGTTGTAGGACCGATGGAGCGACGAGTTCACGAATTGCATGGCGCCCATGATGCGGCGACGCTTCCGCAACGGAACGATGATCAGACTCCGCAGTTGCAGCCGACGAGCCTCCTCCCGAGCCTCCTCAGTGGTGTCCAGACTTTCGAGAACCTCATCGTCGATCATCGGAATGAACTCGACCTCGCCGGTGCGAATGACGTGCGGCATCCCGCTCGCAGCATCCGGATCGTAGGGAAAGCGCTGCTGCAACTTCCGAGCGTAGGCCACCATCTCAGGATCGGCGTGGGCCACCTCGATCTCGGGAATGGGCGAACCGTCCTCGGGCAGCACGGCCAGGGCGCACCAATCCCCGAGCCGGGGAACCGCAGCGAAGGCCGCCCCCCGCACGATGTCGTCTTGGCTGTCGGCCGTGGCCAGGACCTCGGTGACCCGAGCCAGGAACTCCAGGCGCTCCCGCGCCACCCGATCGCGCTGGGCGGCCCGTTCCAGCTCCTTGATGGCCTGCTCCCGCTCGGACGTCATGGTCAACTCTTCGGTCACATCCCACGCGCATCCGGTCGTCCCGATGATTTCTCGGTTGTCGTTCTCGACGACATGACCCCGACCCCGCACCCAATGAACCGAGCCGTCGGGCCAGATGACACGATGCTCGACCGCATAGGAACCACCCGTCTCGACTGCGTTCACCACGGTTTCGATCGATCGGGCTCGGTCGTCGGGATGGATCAATTCGACCCAGGCATCGAACGATCCATCGAACCTGTCCCGGTCAACGCCGAAGAGTTCGGCCATCACGGCATTCCAGACAACGAGCCCGCTCGAACGTTCCCACGACCAGGTGCCGACGCCACCCGCCTCGAGGGCCCGCTCGAGCGGCTCCCTGGTCCAAACTGCTGGGTCTGCCACGAAATCCTGCCTGTGACTGTGGCGTCTAAAACGCCGGGTTCAGCAATCGTACCAACCGCCCGGCGGGCACGCTCAATGCTGCCATGGTCAGGATCGGCAAGCGTGAACTCTCCTGGCTACGGGCCGACGACCTCAATCGAAGACGGCGACCCACCAACATCCACACATCGGCGACCCCGTCGGCCTCCGGAACTCGTCCGGGAGCGTGGCGGCATCGAGACCTCCATGGGACGTCACCGCCACGTGGATTTCGGCGCCGGCCGGGTTCGACAAGGGGTGGGGAACGATCGTCGGCGGTCCGCCGGCGGGTTCCCCGACGCCCGCCCGACCGCTCAACGTGAGCATGCTGCCGGCTGTTGCGTGGCCGGCCAGGTTGTACACGCCGAATTCGACGGCGGGGTTGGTCGTGTCGTCGAAGTCGCACGGGACCGTGCAGTTCTCCGGATGGTTGAACACGAACGCCCAGAGCGTGAACACCTCCGGGTGGCCGGGCATGATTCCATCGGGGTACCGGTATGTCCCCGGTGCCGGCGTCGGCATCTGCACGCTGACCCGAAGGCCGTTCGGCTGGCGGACGAGCTGCGCGCCGTCCGGCGCCAGCACCGCCATACCGCCCTGGTCCATGATGTCCGCCGACTCCGGCGGTTGTGCCGATGCGGCGACCTGAGACGCCAACAGCAGCGCGACGGAGCTGACGACAAGAAGGAGTGAACGTCGCATGGTGATTCCTTTCAGTGATGAGCGCCACCGGTGTGACGCCTCACTCCAAGGGTCCCGGGCCCGGCTGAACGGCGACGTAACGAGCGGCGAAACGACTGGCGGAAGCAACCGACGGCGGCGGCCACCGTCACCCCTCGCAGGCCGGAATGGCGGGAATTCCCCGCGTTCAGTGAGTATTAAGGTGGATACTGTTTCCTAGCCGTTAGTTCGGGCCGCGTGACCACCGGGGGGTGCCGGTCCGTGAGGAGGCTCGATGGAGTACAGGATCCTCGGTCCGCTCGAAGTGGTCGATGACGGGGCGCCGATCGACATCGGTTCGCGCCAGCAGCGCGCCCTGCTGGCCCTTCTCGTCCTGAACGCCAATCGGGTGGTGTCGACCGAGCGGATCCTCGAGGATCTGTGGCCCCGCGACCCGATCGGCAAGGAACGCACGCTGTGGGTCTATGTCTCGCGACTTCGGGCCGTGCTGGAGCCCGATCGCGAGGCGCGCGGCCACAACACGGTGCTGGTGACCCATGACCACGGCTACTCGCTCGAAATCGACCGCCATGCCATCGACGCTCATCGTTTCGAGGAGGTGGCTGCCCGGGGCCGTGCGTTGCTCCGCGACGATCCCGCCGCGGCCGGCGACACCCTGCGGGAAGCCCTGTCGTTGTGGCGCGGCTCAGCGCTCGAGGAGTTCACCGATGTCGACTTCGTTCGCCTCGACATCGACCGGCTCGACGAACTGCGCCTGTCGGTCGTCGAGGATCGAATCGACGCCGACCTTCGCTGCGGTCACCACCGCGAGGTGATCGGGGAACTCGAGCAGCTCATCGCCGCCCATCCACATCGCGAGCGGCCGGTCGGCCAGCTCATGACGGCGCTCTACCGGTCGGGTCGTCAGGCTGATGCGCTACGGGCCTTCAATCGTCATCGCCGGACCGTCGGCGAGGAACTCGGCATCGAGCCGTCGCCGGAGCTACGACGGGTGGAGGAGCAGGTCCTGCTCCACGATCCGGTGCTGGCGCCGAGACCGCAACCAGGCCGCGGGCCGCCGCCGCCGGCCGCGAACCCGTTCAACGGTCTGCAGGCGTTCACCGAATCCGACGCCGAACGATTCTTCGGCCGCGAACGACTGGTGGCCGAGCTGGTGCGTCGGATGGCGGCGGGCGGACGGTTGTTGGCGCTGGTCGGCGCCAGCGGTTCCGGAAAGTCGAGCGCCCTGCACGCCGGGCTCGTGCCGGCGGTGCGAAAGGGTGTCGTCGACGACAGCACCGACTGGGTGATCGCCCAGATGGTCCCCGGGTCGAAACCATTCCGGGAGGCCGAGGCAGCGCTGCTGCGTTCGACACTCGACTCACCGGACAGCCTCACCGAGTTGCTGACCGACCCGGAGGATGGCCTGCTGCGGGCGTGCCTACGGGTGCTGCCCGACAACGAGGCCCGACTGCTGCTCGTCATCGATCAGTTCGAGGAGTTGTTCACGCTCGGGGCGCCGCCTTCCGAACGCGATCGCTTCATCCGGAACCTGGAGGTGCTGGCCGACGATCCGCATGGTCGCGTGGTCGTCGCACTCGCCCTTCGGGCCGACTTCTACGGTCAGCCGCTGGAGTATCCGGTCTTCGCCCGGCTGCTCTCCGAGGGCGTCGTCAACGTCGTGCCGTTGACTCCCAACGAGCTCGAGACGGCTGCCGAAGCCCCCGCGGCGCGGGCCGCCACCCGGCTCGAGCCACCGTTGCTCGTGCAGCTCCTACACGATGTTGCCGGCCAGTCGGGCGGGCTTCCGCTCTTCCAGTACGCCCTCACCGAGCTGTTCGACCGGCGAGACGGTGCTGTGCTCACGCTCGACGCCTACGAGGCGCTCGGCGGAATCAGCGGGGCCGTCGCCCGCCGGGCCGAGGATCTGTTCCTCGCCCTCGGCCCCGCCGAACGTGATGCGGCGAGACAGCTCTTCCTCCGTCTCGTCACGATCGTCGATCAGGGGGCGTGGGCCCGGCGCCGGGTCTCCGGCCAGGAGATCGTGACCATTGCGACCGACCTCATCCCGCTGCAGGAGGTGATCGACCGTTTCGCCACCCACCGGCTCCTCACCCTCGACCGCGACCCGGTCGGCGGCTCACCCACCGTCGAGGTGGCCCACGAGGCGCTCCTGCATCAGTGGCCACGACTGCGCCGCTGGATCGAAGAGGGACAGGACGATGTCGCCACGCATGCGAGACTGGTGATCGCACTGGATGAGTGGGTCGACTCCGGTCGTCAACCCGACTATCTGCTTTCGGGCCGGCGTCTGGCCGACTACGAGGAGTGGGCCGCGGTCAGCTCACTCCGGCCGAGCACGGCCGAGCAGAAGTTCCTCCACGAGTCGATCGCACACCGGGAGTCGCAACGCCTCGCCGAGGAGCAACGCCGGGCCCGCGAAATCCGGCTCGGCCGGACCGCACGACGACGTTCATGGGAACTCGGCGTGGTCGCGGTCGTCGTGGCCGCCGGCATCATCGCGGTCGCCATCGTGCTCGTCGGCAGCCGGCAACCAACCATCGCCCTCGTCCACGGTGTCACCGGTGATCTCGGTATCGCCGATCTCATGATCGCCGGAGCCCTCGACGCCGAGCGTCAGCACGACATCGAGATCGACCGGGGCCAGCCGCTCGTCTCGGCTGAGGACTATCTTCGACGTTTGGCCGATGCCGGAACCGACCTGGTGATCGTCAGCCGCGAATTTGATCTTGCAGTCGAGGCGGTGGCGCCGGCGTACCCCGACGTGCAATGGGTCGCCATCGACCCGGCGGCGGTCCACATCGAGGGGCCCAACATCGCCGAGATGCACTTCGAGGTCGAGGACAGCGCCTTCGTGGCCGGGGCGGCAGCGGCCCTGACCACCGACGCCGGCCGGGTTGCGTTCATCGGCGGCTACCAGACATTCCGTACGGAACGTTCTCGCAGCGGTTTCGAGCAGGGAGTCCGGTGGATCGACCCGTCCATCGAAGTGGTGTCGACGTTCCTGGGGCCGTTCGCGGACCCGATAGCACGAGCGGAGTTGAGCAACGATGCGGCCTGGCAGCTGGCGCAGTCGCTCTACGATGACGGCGTCGACGTCATCTTCCACGACGCCGGTGCCTCCGGCGCCGGCGTGACCCGCGCCGCCAACGAGCGGTCCGACGAGCACGCCCACGTCTGGACCATCGGGTCCGATGTCGACGAGTTCCTCACCTTGCCGGCCGCCGATCGAGACGTCGTCCTCACCTCGACCGTCAAGCGGTTCGACGCGGTCACCGACACCGTGATCGCCCGGTATCTCGACGGCAACCTCGAATCGGGCGAGACGACGATCGGATTCGCCGACGGCGCCGTCGGGCTGTCGCGATCCGGTGACCACCTGGTCGACATCGACGGCCTGCTCAAGAACCTCGAAGGCGACGTCGAGTTCGAGCACATCCTCGTGTCGCCCCATGCCGAGCGCCCGCCGAGCTGGCAGCTCGAAGCGGATGTGTTCGTCGACCTCACCTTGACCGATTCCGGGTGCTCGGTCGACGCCATCAGATCCGCTGACGCCGGAGGCGACTCGATCACCGCTGACCCTTCGCTGCTCGAGGTCGAGCGGGGCGCCATCGTGGCGTTCGACCTGACCAATGCGAGCTCTGACATCGCCGGGCTGGCCGTTCGAACAATCCCGGTCGGCGTGACGATCGAGGACCTGGAGACCGAGAGTGCAGCCGAGAACGGCATTCCGGAGTCACTCCAGGCGATCCTCGGGATCACGACGGCCCAGCTGGGGGCCCGAACAGGCACCGCGGCGTTGGTCACCGGAGCTCCCGTCGTCGTCAACTGCATCCACGGCGCGCCGGCCGCGTCGGCCACCGACTACTTCACCATGATCGTGAGGCCCACATGACGAACCCGTTCACCGAACCCGACCTGAGGTCGTCTCCTCGGACGACCGCCGTACCCGAGGGGCGACCGGGCCGTCGACGATGGATCGTCTTAGCCGCTGCGGCAATGCTGGTCATCGTGCTTGCCGGGTTCGGGGTGATCCTGACCCGGGGCGGCGATGACGGCGCCTGGCAGACGAGTGACATCGGCGAGCAGGGCGACATCGAGCGCTCGCTGGCCGATCACGGTGCCCGCCTCCTGCGGCGGAGCGACGGGCTCTCCATCGACGTGACGGTTCCGACCCCGGAGCCGGGGAGCTACGAGTATCCGACGGGCGACATGGTCCCACCGGGCGCCGAGCCACATCCATCGATCAGTCCGGGCGCAAGTGATGCGCCAGAGGTGTTCACGCTCTGGCTCTTCGCGTTCAACGAACCGTCGCTCTGCTCCGAAGGGCAATGCGACACGGACGACTTTGCGCCGGGCGCCGCGGCACGCGGTGGCGTCTACCAGGTCGATGGTCGTGTCGGTGACGGCGACCGGCTGCATCTCGAGGGCAACGTCCGACTCGGCCAGTCGCCGACCACCGGGGCGCCCCTCGACGACCCCGAAGGAGCGGAGATCCACATCGCCATCGCCCCGCACGGCAGGAGGCTTTCCGGCGATGACGGCATCCGCCAGCTCAACAGCTCGGTTGGCAACCCGACATTGTGGTGGGCCGCCAGCTTCACGTCACCTGATCAGAGCGCCGAGTGAGCTACCTGGCGGGATCAGTCAGCGTCGCCGTTGCACAAGCCGCGATTCATCGTCGGGCCGGATCTCGACGATCGCCACATCGTTCACCCCGTCCGCCCAGTAGTCGACGGGGATCATGGCCTGGAAGAGAACCCGATCGCCGTCGTCCTCCCGGAAGCTGCGGGTGAGCGAACCGACTCTGCCGTTCACCGCAATGGCCAGCACCTCGGTTCCGTCGACATCGCCGACGAGTTCGCCGGTGACGCGGGCCGGGAGCACACCATCGTCCAGGTCGATCGCCTTGTAGAGCTCCGCCTGTTCGAGCCGGGCCGAGTAGGGCGAGGTTTCGAGCGCGGTCACATCGATCTCGTCTCCCAACAGATCGGGGCTGGGTGCTGGACGAAGGGGCCAGGGGTCGCCCGTCGGGAACCATCGCTCGAGCCGCGCCGAGACCTCGAGGCGTTCATGCCCGTCGGCACCGTAGGTCGCGGACCCTTTCGGGCCCGTGGTGGTGCTCTCGGTGCGCTTCGGGTCGGGGCCAAGCAGCGATGCACCATCGGTCTCCCAGGGCAGCGTGGTGCCCAGGATCTCGGCCACCGTGGGGGCGATGTCGGTGGTGTGGGCCCGTCGATCGTCGATCACCCCGGCCGGTCCGCCGGGAGCCTTGACGAACAGGGCCACCGCGGCGATGTCACCGACGGTGTCGTCGGTTATCCGGCGCTGATGGGCCACGTTCTCCTTGATGGCGATGCCGTGATCGGAGACCACCACGATGGCGGTCTCATCGTAGGTTCCCGCCCGGTCCAGGGCATCGAGGATCTCACCCAGGGCCGTGTCGGTGTACTCCACCTGCAGGAGCATCCGCTGAGCGGCTTGGGCCAGGAGGAAGTCGTCGTCACCCCAGCCGTTTCCGGAGCGGCCCGGCGCCTTCTTGACCGGGAGCGGATAGCGATGGCCGTCGGGCAGAAACTCCCAGGGGTGGTGGGGCATCAACACGTGCATGAAGTAGAACGGAGGCTGACCGGACCGGGGTGTGGCGATGTCATCGATCAGTTCGTCGATCGGGCGTGTCGGATCGGATCCGGCCGCCTCACGAAACGCCGCGATGCTGTCGAACTCCTCGTTGGTGGCGCCGAAGTCGGCCCAGGCGTTGTCGATCGACGGCAACGACCCGGTCAGCGGCTCCGGCAGCAGCGCGTGACCGGCCAGTATGCCGACGTCGGTCAGAAGCGGTGTGCTGATGCTGGCGGTGGACTCGCACAATGAGTCGGGGCACAGCTGGGTGATCGTCTCGTGAACGTGGAGATCACGGCCCTCCGAGAGCGCCACGAACAGGTTCTCCGGGTAGTCGGAGGTGTACGGTGCCTTCGAGTCATCGGGATCGAGACCGGTGAGCATCGCCGGAACCGCAAATTCCGTGGCGTCGCTGACCGTCACCGCGTTCGGAAACCAGATGCCGTCGTCGGCCAGACGGGCGAAGTTCGGGTACCGATCCCGTCGCAGATCGCCCGAGGAGTCCATGAGGGCTGCGGCGGGAAGCTCGTCGAACACGATCATCATCACCGGGGTGCTGTTCGCCGGTAGCAGACGGCTGGCGACGCCGGCGCCCGAGCCCGACAGAAGCCCACCAACCGGAGTGGCGAAGAGGAAGATCACCAACATGATCAGCGGGGCGGGGCTGAGGAACCGGGCGAGCAGGCGGGCGCCGTCCCACCGTCGAAACGCCCAGAGCACGCCGAGGCCGACGAGCAACGCCACGACGGCGGCGGCCAACCAGTGCAGCGGCGTTCGGCGAACGTACAACCACGCCACGGAAGACGAGGTGGCAACGATGAGGGCCGAGCCCACCATCGAACCGGCTCTGCCCCGAAAGCTCCCCACCAAAGCCACCAATAGCGGGATACCGATGGCCAGCAGCAGGCCCAGGCCCACGATCTCCCACCGAGGGGTGCGACGCACGACAAAGAACTCGACGTTGCGGCTCAGCAGCTCGAGCACGGGCCACGACACACCAAGGGCGGTGGACGCCACGAGCACGGCAAACCGGTCGCGCCGCGAGACGACCACGGCCTCCTCGCTCATCGCAGGGGCGTCAGGTGGAACAACCGTCGCGTCTCGCACGGCTGTTCCGTTGCGATGGAGAAGTATCGGCTGCAGTAGCGGCGTAAATCCTGCTCGGAGTAGTCGGCGTGGACCTCGTGGCGGCGTTTGTTGGCGGTCAGTCGCTTCGACATCGGATCGTCGAGGGGGACCCATTCCAGGATGACGTCGGCTCCCAACGTCGCCAACCAGTCGATGACCGAGGCCAGCGGCAGGTTCGAGCCGATGACGAGGTGGTGGATCACGGCCAGCATCAGGACGAGGTCGGGCGTTCCCCGGTCCTCCAACGGCGCCCGCTCGGTGCCTCGCCAACCCAGCCCCGGTGACGGATCGGCCAGGTTCATCACCAGCGGCAACACATTCCGGGGCCCGTCGCTCTTGAGCCTGCGATAGGTGTTGTCGACCGTGACCTCATCGGCATCCATGGCGATCACGACCTCGGCCGTGTCGGCCGCCACCGCCGAGAAGTGGGCGTCGTTCGCTCCCAGATCCCACACCAGCCGACGGTGGCGTTGCCCGGCAACCTGGCGAACGAAGGCCTCCTTGATCGCACGCTGATCGGTCACGTGATCACAGGAGGCATAGTCACTCCACGTGGATGAGCCCGGAGACCACCGGGTCTTCTCGATCACCTTGCGCAGACGACGGACGTTGCGAATGATCATGGCTGCATTGAAGCCGGCGGCGGAGAGTTCGGAGCGAACGTCTCGTTCGTCGCCGTCCGCCGTGGAACGATCGGCGCGAGCTTGAAGCACGACGTCGATCATCACCCCTGGTTTGACGGCACGGGCGGAGCGTAGGAAGGCGCGTGCCGTGGACGGCGTGATTCCGTCGAGCGACCCTCGGAGGAGCGGCTGAAACGGCACGTCGGCATGTGCCCGCAGCAACAGCGGATAGAGGAACTGTTGACAGAACTGGCGGTAGCCGAGCCACGGTTCGCCCGTCTCGTAGCGGCTGAACGATCCGACGTCGACGAAGATCGGCGACAAGTCGACGAACTGGATGTTGTACGGGGTCGCGTCCTTCATGGTCAGACCCGACCGAAGTGACTCCTCCAGGAGATCAAGGTGAAGCAGCGCGGCGTCACGCAGCATGGAGAACGACCACTCGTACGGGTGGGTCCAGAACGGAATCCGCTGATGTTTGAGATAGGTCGAGCCGTCATCGATCAGCTCCTCGGTAGCCACCAGCCGCCCGTCGGACATCCAGTGGCTCAAGCAGGGAGAGTCACGAAGCGCCCGCCAGCTGTCGAGCCCTTCCGTCGACAGCGTGCGGTAAACGTCGCCGTCGGCATGGAAGACTCGGCTCGCCGGATCGCGAAACGATGCGGGATCGTAGGATCCCCCGAGAGGCGCCGCGGAGACCACTGGTCAGGACTCGGTGACTTCTTCCACGGGACGTTCCGACGCGGGCGTGGCCTGCTCCGACTTCGCTCTCGACGGCAGGAACCTGCGGCCCGCCGTTTTGAAGAAAACGGCCAACCCAGCCGCCCCACCGAGAACGGTCTGCAGGATGAGGCTGCCGGTACCGGCGTCCAGGTATCCAACAATCATGTATCCAACGATCATGTATCAAGCCCTTCGCAATCATGGGTTGCGTGCCCATCGTACAACCGGTGGTAGAAGGTTGATCGTCGGCTCGACATCAGACGGTCTATCGGACGCGTTCTGGGCGACCTGTCGCTCGCCGCAAGGAGCGCCCCTTGGGCGTCGACAATTCGAGCGGGCCGGAGTTGAACACCTGGTTCGCGTCGATTGTCGGCTACCGGTGCCCGATCACGGTCAGCAGACCGGGTTCCATCAGCGAGGCGTCGCCGTCCACGAATCGAGCGCAGCGCTCGACGACCTCGGCCTCCAGCGCCGCCCGAGTCTGCTCGTCGAGCTCCGCCGCAACGGCGGCCAGAGGTGTGCTCCGGACGTACTGCCAGAAGAAGTCGGCCGGCGGTGCGACTCGCAACGGCACCTTGGAGGTCTCGACGGTTACCCGGTCGAATCCGGCCGCCTCGGTCAAGGCCCGCGCCTGGTCGGCGTCGTGCAGTGAGAACACGGCGTGGACGAACATCGATGCTCCCGGTCCGACGTGGGTGGTGAGGGCTTCGTCAATGGCTTCGAACAACGGCGGAGTGGGCCCCGGTGTGCACCAGACGACGCGACCGCCTGGCGTCAGCACTCTGTGTGTCTCGCGCAGCGCCTGCTCCTTGTCGGGGAAGAATTGGAGGCCCATTGAACACAGCGCCAGGTCGAAGGCGGCGTCGGGCAGGGGCAGGTGCTCGGCCGGTGCCTCATGCCATTGGATCCCCTCGTTGCTGACCCTTCGGGCCACCTCGAGCATGCCGGGGTTGGCGTCGAGACCGGCGACGGTGCCCTGGGGGCCGACGGCTTCGGCGGCGAGGCGGGCAACGACGCCCGTGCCGCAGGCGACGTCGAGCACCCGTTCCCCCGGGGCGGGACGGGCGGTGGCGACGAGGCGGCGGGCGATCGGATCACCGATGGCGGGAACGAAGTATCGCTCATAGTTCTCGGCGCTGTCGGCGGCGTACTTCTGGTAGAGCGACGTGGTTGGTTGGCTGGTCATCGGTTCCTCCTCGTTTGGGCGATGGGAGAAACGTACCGCTTGGGCCACCCGGCCGGCTTCGGGAGGATCCGCCAACTTCGACGGGTCGCCATGGGGGAGAACCCCCACATGTCGCCCAGTCGCGGAGTGGCGACCGCGCTACAGCAAGCCGTGGTCGTAGGCGTGGGCAGTGGCGGCCGTGCGGTTCGACACACCCAACTTGGTGAAGATGTTGCTCAGGTGGCGCTCAACGGTTTTCTCGCTGATCGACAGGTCGTCCGCGATTGCCTGATTGGTGCGTCCGGCTGCAACCAGCCGAAGTACCTGCAGCTCCCGGGGGGTGACAATCGGGCCGCCACTCGACCCGGAGAGCACGGACCCGTCGGCGGTCTCGTCGGCCAGCAGCCGGTCGAGTTGGGCCAGCGCAGGCGTCGCGCCGAGTTGCTCGAAGATCTCGCGTGCCACGTCGCACTCCAGCTCGGCTCGATCGCGGTCGTCGAGCTGCCGGCAGACACCGGCCAGCACCACTCGGACCTGCGCCGCCTCGTAGGGCGCGTCCAGCTCCTGCCAGGCGTCGAGCGCGACCCGCAGCGGTCCCAGCGCGGCCCGGGGGTCGCCGCCGGCCAGAAGAAGGGCCCCTCGACTCTGGCCGGCGATCGCAGTCAGCATCGTGGCGCCGCCGCGTTCGGCCAGCTCGTCGAGCTCGTCGGCTGCGGCCCGGGCGTCGTCCGCACGGCCGGCGGCCAACATGATCTCGATGTAAGCCGGTAGGAGCTGGGCTCGGGACATCTGGTCGCTTGCGCCTTCGAGCGCCGACTCGATGGCAGCGGCTGCGCTATCGGCCCGTCCCTCGGACAGGCGGAGCAGCGCCAGACCCGGTTGGGGCTCCCGACCGCTGGCGTGGGCCTGACGGTAGGCGTCCTCCGCCAGCGAGGTCTCACCTCGAAGTCGGTGCAGCTCCCCGAGCTGGTAGTGCGCCATCCCCACGGCCGGGTGGGGTGGGTCGCTCAAACGGCGCCGGGCCTTCTCGGCTTCGGCAACCGCTCCGGCCCACTCGCCCTGGAGTTGCAGCACCTGGGACCGGTGCACCAGGCACTGACCCCGATACGGTACGAGCCCGGGTTGCCGGCCGCACCACCGGTCGAGGGCAGCCGTCCATTCGCAGGCGCGACGCAGGTCGAACACCTGTCGACAGCGGTCGATGACGGCGCAATAGACGAGTCCGGAGATCATCGACGAGGTCTCGCCGGCGGTCACGGCCACCATCGCCTCGTCGAACAGGCGCAGTCCCTCCGCCGGCCGACCGATCCGCAGCAGCGCCTCGCCCTGCCCGAGCGTGCCGAGCGTGGCCAGGTCGCGGTCGCCGAAGCGTCGAGCGAGCGAACCGGCTTGGGCGAAACGGTCGAGGGCGGTTTCGGGCTCCCCGGCGCCGATCGCCATCAGGCCCTCCGGCACCAGCAGATAGCCGCGCTCAACGGTGTCCAACTCGTGCTCCTCGATCATCCGGCCGGCCCGGGCCAGCCAGCCGCCGCCCTGGGCCATGTCCCCCCGCTGTACCAGGGCGAAGCCGAGCCAGAACGCGCAGCGAACCGCCTGCTGCGCATCACCAACGTCCTGCCACCCCTGGTGGGCCCGCGTCCAGGCGTCGGCGCTTTCGGAGTCGTGGCCGGTCAGGTAGGCCGCTGTGGCAAATCGCTCGAGATCGGCGGGCTCCAGCGAGGCCGTCAGATCGGCCCGCTGGAAGTCA
>JBFHEP010000016.1:0-24618 GCA_041584095.1 Acidimicrobiales bacterium
GATGACTGTGGGCTCCTGGGAGCCTTTGTAGATATGGGATATCCGATCCAACTCGTGGGGCTGGAGGGCAAACGGGTCCTCCTGGCCGGTGGCGGCCCGGTCGCGGCCGAGAAGATCGTGCCCCTGATCCATGCGGGCGCGAACGTCCACCTGGTCTCGCCGGAAATCTCGCCAGAGATGGAGGAGTGGCTCCCGAAGGTCTGGCGCTTCGATCGTCGGCCGGTTCGGGACCACCGTGCGATGGCGTGCCCTCCTGGGTTTGATCATGGCGGGCTACATCGGGTGGCGTCTCGGGCCCGCACGGGGCGCAGTGATGGCCGTGGCCTGGGGCGGCTCGGTGCTCCTGGCCGGCCGAATAACGGGTCTGGTCGTCGGGCCCTTCGACGGCACGTTGGCGACCGGACCGCTGGTAGGGGCGGCCGCCGGGCTTCTCTTCGCCCTCGTCGTCGGGCTCCGTCTGGTCAAGTGGTATGAGAATCCGATCTCGACCGACGGCGCCGAGGCCATTCAGCGGAGTCTGGCCGAGGTCATCAGCGACATCGTTCTCGTGCTCGGCGGCCTGATTGCGGTCATCGGTGCGCTGTGGATCGCCGCCGGGTCAAGCCGGGGCGTCGTGGCCGTCGTCATCGGCGGCCTGGTCGGTGCTGCGTTCACCGGCGCGATCGCCGCCCCATCCTTTGCCGCGCTGGGATCCGATGATAGCCGCCAGGCCGGACTCCTGCCCTTCCCTGTGCCGCCGGGCGGTCAGTTGATGGTTGTGACCGTGCTCGGATTGATCGGGCTGCTGCTCGTTCTGTCGGCGTTCGCCTTCCGGACTCCCGGTCGTGATCTCATCGACTACCGGGCGCTGCCCGGGAACGACTCGACGCGGGTTGTCGGCGAGCGGCTCGGTTCGGGCCCCGGCGATCCCACCGAGGCCCTCGTGTCCGTGGTCGAAGCGTCGTCGACGGACGCAACCGACACCTGGGCCCAGGCTGTCGCCACGCTCAGCAACGTCGCCTGGGTCGACACGGCGAGCGCCCGGTTCACCGGTGCCGGTGCACGGACGGTCGATCCGGCGCAATCATTGGCGTCCGACGAGCAACTTGGCTTCGAATCCGTCGAGTTGGCGGTCATCGTGCCGGCCGTACCGATCCGGAGCGCCGACGGCGCCCGGCTGATCGATGAGGTCGTCCGCCTGTCCGATGAACGGGTGGAGATCCACAGCGCGGCCGGATCGCTGCGACGGGGTTCGACGATCCTGATCATCGGCGCCGTCGCACTCGTCGCCCTGGCCGGTGCCGGCGCTGTTTTCGTGGCCACCGACAACACCGGCTACACGCTGACCAGCCTCGTGCTCCGCCTCCTCGGTGGCGGGGCGACCGTCGGCCTGTATCGCCTGGTGAGCGCGGAGGCGTCGGCGGCCGAGACGATTGCCGCGCTGACGATGGTGGCCGCAGCCGTCAGCCTGTTCGAACTGGAGTATCTCCACGATCGGGCCCGTTTCGGGGACCGGTGGTCGGCCTCGGCGGGCCTGGTCACCATCACCCGTTCCGATTCACACGGGCCGGCCACGGTCAACGGGTCGAACGGCGATCGAGGCGGTGAGGTCGATCGGCCTTCGGACCCCACCGACGCCGACGTGTTGCCGGCCGACCGCCCCTCGCCCGACCCGGACCCGGACGGTGTGCCGGGGCGGGCCGGCCTGTTGGCCGTCGTCGGCCTGCTCGGTGCCGCCCTCTGGATTTCCCTCACGCGCTTCGTGGGCGGTGGACCCACCGTCGGTCGGTTCGGGTTCGGGCTGGCGGTGGCGCTGATCATCGAAGTCGCAGTCGGGTTCCTCGTGTTGCGTCCGGCCCTCCTCGGCGAGGAGGCCGCGTATCACTCGGTCGCTCGTCCTCTTCGCTCAACCCTGCACACGGGGCAGCGGCGGCAGCGCCAGAAGCCGATCTCGGTCGACGACCCGGCGTGGCGCCGCCTGGTCTCCGACCTGTTGATGGCGGAGTTCGGTCTCCAGACCGATCCAGCCTCCACCCGGGTCGGCGACGTGTTCCTCGACGGCACACCGCTGTACACCCAGGCATCCGATCAGCACCGCAGCCTCGCCGGGTCCGGGCTGCGGGTCAGCGGTCGAGCCCCGCAGATCAAACGGGTGGAAACGTTCCGTGAAGGCCCGTCCATCATGGTCTCGGTCACCGTCGACCATCCCGAACGCCATCTCGTCGACCAGGATGGAACGGTCCACGGTGTCCGCCGGGCTCAGCGCCGCTCCACCATGATGTGGCTGGTCGGACTCGACAGCGGAGCGGTTCGGATCGCCGAATCGATCGACATGGGGTCGGTTCCGCTGGACGTCGAGAAGGACCCCGACAAGACGTCGTTCCCGGAGGTCGCAACGGTCAGCGGCTGACCGGGGCGCGCCACGGTCGAGCGGCCATTCACGATCTACCGGCCGCTCCTGGATAGAGTGCAGGTTACGGCGCCTGCGCGACGTGGAATGCCCGCTTCGCTGCCAGGGTTGCCGAATCGCGGTTCGAACGCGGAGCCGTAGCAGCGGCCGGGCGACCGACGTCGACCTCGACCGCCTCAAGGGAGCAGACATGGAGATCGCCGACTCGGTACTCGAATTGATTGGAAACACCCCGATGGTCCGCCTCCGGCAGGTCGGATCGGCGCTGGCGTGTCCCGTCGTGGCCAAGGTCGAAACCAGCAACCCCGGCGGCAGCTCGAAGGATCGGCCGGCGCTGACGATGATCGAGCAGGCCGAACGCGACGGCCTGCTCAAACCGGGCGGTACGATCGTCGAACCGACATCGGGCAACACCGGCGTCGGCTTGGCCATCGTGGCGGCACAGCGAGGCTACAACTGCATCTTCGTCGTCACCGACAAGGTCGCCCCGGAGAAGGTCGACCTGTTGAAGGCCTACGGCGCGGAGGTCGTGGTGTGCCCGGTTGCGGTTCCGCCGGAGGATCCGAACTCCTACTACTCCACGGCCGAGCGGCTGGTGGCCGAGACGCCGAACGCCTTCCGGCCTAACCAATACGCCAATCCCGCCAATCCTGCCGCTCACTACGAGACGACCGGGCCGGAGATCTGGCGTCAGACCGACGGCCGCGTCACCCACTTCGTGGCAGGAGCCGGCACCGGGGGGACCCTCACCGGCGTCGGCCAGTACCTGAAGGAACAAAACCCCCGGGTCCAGATCGTGGCAGCCGATCCGGAGGGCTCGGTGTACTCCGGGGGATCCGGTCGCCCCTACCTGGTCGAGGGGGTTGGCGAGGACTTCTGGCCGGCCACCTACGATCCCGATCTGATCGACCGGGTCATCGCCGTCTCCGACCAGGACTCGTTCCTCACCGCTCGTGAGGTCAGTCAGCGCGAGGGTCTGCTGATCGGCGGCTCGGGCGGTACCGCGGTGGCGGCCGCCCTTCGGTTGGCGGCCGACCTGACGGCCGACGACATGGTCGTCGTGCTGATCCCGGACTCGGGCCGGGGTTATCTGAGCCGGGTCTTCAACGACGAGTGGATGGCAGGGTACGGCTTCCTCATTTCCGAGGCGCCGACGGTCGCCGACGTCGTTGCGGCCAAGGGGGGTGATCGTCCGCCGCTGGTGTACGTCCAGCCCGACGATCTCGTCCTCGACGCCGTCAGCCTGATGCGCCATCACGACGTTTCCCAGCTACCGGTGGCCAAGGGTGAGATGCCGCTGGCCGCCGCGGAGGTCATGGGCTCGATCGATGAGCTGCGTCTGATGGAGTCGGCGTTCGGCGATCAGAGTGTGCTCGATCGGGCGGTGGAGGACGTGATGAGCCCCCGCCTCCCCACCATCGGGATCGGCCAGACCGTCGAACTGGCGGTCCAGCTGTTGGATCTCGCTCCAGCTCTGTTGGTGCTCGACGGCGGCCGACCCCGCACGGTCGTGGCCCGGGCCGACGTTCTCTCGTTCCTGTCGACCCGCCCGGCAACGGCCGTCAGCCAATCCAACGGAGGAAACCCGTCATGACCACCGAAGACCCCAACTCCCGGTCCGCGGATGCCGAAACCTCCGCCGGGTGGGGGTTCTCCACCAAGGCCATCCACGTCGGTCAGGACCCCGAGGCGACGACGGGTGCCGTGACGGTACCGGTGTTCCAGACCTCCACATTCGCCCAGGACGCCGTCGGCAAACACAGCGGCTACGAATACGCCCGCACCGGGAACCCGACCCGAACCGCGCTCCAGGCGGCTCTCGCCGCCCTGGAGGAGGCGAGGTTCGGGGTCTCGTTCGCCAGCGGGCTCGCCGCCGAGGACGCAATCCTTCGCCTCCTGGAGCCGGGCGACCACGTCGTCATGGGCAACGACGCCTACGGGGGAACCTTCCGTCTGATCTCCAAGGTGTTCGGCCGGGTCGGGATCACCTGGTCCGCTCACGACCTGACCGACCCGTCGGCGCTCGACACGGCCTGGCCCGACAACACCAAGCTGGTCTGGGTCGAGACGCCGACCAATCCGCTGCTCACGGTGGTCGACATCGCCGCCGTCGCCTCGGTCGTGGCACGGCGCCCCGAGGCCCGCCTGGTGGTCGACAACACCTTCGCCACCCCGTACCTCCAGCAACCATTGGCTCACGGGGCCCACATCGTCGTCCACTCCACCACCAAGTACCTGGGCGGCCACTCCGACGTCGTCGGTGGATTCGTCGCCACCGATGATGCGGAGGTTCACGACCATCTCGCCTTCGTCCAGAATGCCGTCGGTGCCGTGCCGGCACCCTGGGACTGCTACCTCACCCTGCGGGGCACGAAGACCCTCGCCGTGCGGATGGACCGCCACAATGCCAATGCGGCCCGTATCGTCGACCTGCTCATCGATCACCCCAAAGTGGAGCGGGTGCTGTGGCCCGGTCTCGAATCGCATCCCGGTCACGCCGCAGCCAAACGGCAGATGTCCGGCTATGGCGGGATGGTCAGCTTCACGACAGGCAGCCGGGAGTCCGCCATGCTGGTCGCGGAATCGACCGGCCTGTTCACGCTGGCCGAATCGCTCGGTGCCGTCGAGTCGCTCATCGAGCATCCAGGGGCGATGACCCACGCCTCGGCCGCCGGGTCGCCGCTCGAGGTGCCGGAGGACCTGGTCCGACTGTCGGTCGGTATCGAGGACGTCGAGGATCTGGTGGCCGACCTGGCCCAGGCGCTGGACCGAATCCCGTAGCGGCCGAATCTTCGAGTTCTCGCCGGCGGCGTGGACCGATCACCGCCGGCTTCTCCTAGGGTGTCCGGATGGTGAATCCGAAGATCGCGGTCGAACCGAAAACAGGGCGCTACGAGTCGTTGGAGGAGGCCGTGCGGGAAGGCGGGGGAGACGTCGTACCGATGGCCGACGCCGATGCACTGGTCTGGGCCGACCCGTCCGCCCCCCACGATCTGCCGGAGGTGCTGCGTGAGAGCAAGGGCGTGTCGTGGGTGGCGCTGCCCTTCGCCGGCATCGAACCCTACGTTCCCTATCTCGACCACGATCGCGTCTGGACCTGTGCCCGCGGCGTCTACGCCCGACCGGTGGCCGAACACGTTTTGACGCTCGGCCTGGCCGGGCTGCGAGGCCTTGCCACGTATGCCCGGGCCGACTCATGGGCCGCCCCGGAGGGCCGTAATCTGGTCGACGGCAGGATCACCGTGCTGGGAGCCGGCGGGATCACCGAACAGCTCATCGAACTGCTCGACGGGTTCGACTGCGAGATCACCGTGGTACGTCGGCGGGCCGAGCCGATGGCCGGAGCCCACCGCACGCTCGCGTTCGAACAGCGCCTCGACGCGATCGCCGGCGCCGACCTGGTCGTCCTGGCCCTGGCCCTCACACCCGAAACCGAGGGAGTGATGGGCCCCGACGAGTTCGCAACCATGGAGCCGCACGCCTGGTTGGTCAACGTGGCCCGCGGTGGACACGTCGACCACGACGCACTACTCGCCGCCCTCGACGCTGGTCAACTCGGCGGTGCCTGTCTCGACGTGACCGATCCGGAACCGTTACCCGACGGCCACCCGCTGTGGTCGCACCCCCGGGTCATCATCACCCCGCACGTCGCCAACACGCCGGAGATGGGTATCCCTCTCCTGGCGCGCCACATCCGCTCCAACGTCGCTCGTTTCGCCGCCGGCCAGGAGCTGGAGGGTCGAATCGATGTGGACGCCGGCTACTGATCGTCGTCGGCAGCGAAACGACCTCCGGACCCGGGCGCCTCAGCCGGGTCGGGGAGGTGCTGACCGTTGACCTGACGGGTTCGGCCGCGGAAGTGGGCGACGACGTCTCCCTCGGCGTTGGCCACGACCACGTCGGTGATGGCGTTGCGTCCGGCCCGGTGTCGTTCGGTGGCGATTGCCGTCAACACGTCACCCCGACGGGCCGGCGCCACCCAGTCGATCTCGGCGTTGGTGGCCACGGCGTAGTGGTTGTAGGAGTTCGTGGCGAAGGCCATGGCCGAGTCGGCCAGGGCGAAAATGAGGCCCCCATGACAGATGTCGAGCCCGTTGACCATGTCGTCGCGAACGGTCATCGTGACCACTGCCCGCCCGTAGTCGATCTCGGTGATCTCCATGCCCAGCCCCTTCGACGCGGCGTCGTCCGCGTACATCGACCGTGCGGCGTCACCAGCGGGAACCGTCATCGCCAACACGCTAGCCGGAGTAGCCGCTCACCATGGCGTTGGACCGTTAGAGTTGGGGGGCGTGCCCGACGAGTCGGGTACGCTGCGCATCACCCCAACAATCGACGTTAGAACCGGCCCCGGATGGGTACGACCCATGGGTCCCAGCGCCCGGCTGGAACGATCAGGAGGATTCATGAACATCACAGCCCGCTTGCTTCGTGGTTTGGACGCCGTCCACCCGGCGCCCATAGCCTCGGCCCACTGCGACGGACCGTGCGGCGTCTACGATCCGGCCAGCGCCCGGATCGCCGGGGAAGCCGTTCTGTCGATGACCAAGAAACTGCTCGACCTCGACATGTCGGCCGATGGTGCCCACAACACCTACATCCGATTCGTCAACATCAAAGAGGAGCAGGCCGAGCTGGCCAAAAGGGAGCTCAACATCCTGTGGCACGACTATTTCAAGCCCGACCACCTCGACGAGTACCCCGACCTCCACACCACCTTCTGGAATGCCGCCAAGCAGGCCTCGACCTGTAAGCAGGAGGTAAACCTCGATGCCGCCAACGAACTGATGTCGATGATCGAGAACATCCACAACATGTTCTGGGCCACCAAGGGACGCGACATTCCCTGGTACACCGCCAGCTAGTGCGCACGAGGTCGTAGGCGGCCGGACCCGATGATCGTGAGTCGCCCGGTGATCCGGGCGGTGGGGGAGGGCTGGGCCTGGATTCTCGGTCGGCGCCGCCGTATCCGGGTGACCGGGTCGTCGATGGCGCCAACTCTGACCGCGGGCGAGTTCGTCCTGGTCGACGAGCGCCGGACGCCTTCGCCGGGCGACGTTGTGGTGGTCCGCCATCCCCACGACGCTGGACTGCTGGTCATCAAGCGGCTGACGGAGCGTGGACCGGACGCTCGGCTGACACTGTCGAGCGACAACCCGGCGGCCGGTACGGACAGCCGGGCGTGGGGTCCGGTCGACGCCGATCGGGTGGTAGGCGTGGTCACACTGGTTCTCGACCGGGTCGTCGGCGGCGATCTCGGTCCCCCGGATCCGAAGGCCGCGGCCGCCGACGATCGGTAGGTCGCCGACGAGGACCGCACCGTTAGCCTTGTTCGGGTGCTCACGGTTTCCGGACTGACCAAATCACACGGGATGCGCACCCTGTTTCGTGATGTCACGTTTCGGCTGTCTCCCGGCCGTCGCATCGCGCTGATCGGCGGGAACGGCGTAGGCAAGACCACGATTCTCGAGATCATCATGGGCCTGCAGGACGCCGACGGCGGCGAGGTTTCGCGCCCCAACGACTACCGCATCGGCTACCTGCCCCAGGAATTGCTCGAATCCTGGCGGGGCACAGTGCTCGAAGAGGTGCTGCGAGGCGTCGGCGACATCGTCGACCTCGAAACCGAGATGCGGCGCCTCGAACAGGAGATGGCGGCGACGACCGGGACCGAGCACAGCGCCGAGCACCAGGCGGTTGTGGAACGCTACGGCCGCCTCCAGGACCGCTTCGAGACCCTCGGCGGCTACCAGCTCGAAGCCGAAGCCCGGGCCATCCTCGGTGGGCTGGGCTTCACCACGGATGATATGGACCGCCCGCTCGAGGAGATGTCGGGCGGCTGGCAGATGCGGGTCGCCCTGGCTCGGCTCCTCCTGCAGAAGCCCGACGCGCTCCTCCTCGACGAGCCGACCAACCACCTCGACGTCGATTCGGTGGCGTGGCTGGAGAATCAGCTGGTCAACTGGCCGGGTGCCATCCTGTTCGTGTCCCATGACCGGGACTTCATCGACGCCGTGGCCGAACGGGTCGTGGAAGTCGCCTGGGGGAGCGCGCTGGAATACGTCGGCGGCTTCGCCGAGTTCGTCGTCGCCCGCGAGGAGCGTCTGGCGTCGCTGCAGGCCGCGGCCGGCCGGCAGGCGAAGGAGATCGAGAGGGTGGAGCGGTTCATCGAACGGTTTCGATACAAGGCGACCAAAGCCCGCCAGGTCCAGTCCAGGATCAAGACCCTGGAGCGGTTGGAACGCATCGAGGTGCCCCGGGACGAGGATCTGAAGGTGGCGTTCGGTTTCCCCGAGCCGCCCCGGTCGTCGCGGGTCGTCGTCGAGTTGAGCGACGCCACGATCGGCTACGACGGCGTGCCGGTCCTCGAGGACGTTGATCTCGTGGTCGAACGAGGTCAGAAGCTGGCGCTCGTCGGCCCCAACGGCGCCGGCAAGTCGACGCTGCTGAAGGTCATCATGGGTCGTCTGGAGCCGATGGCCGGCACCGCAACGCTCGGATCGAACGTCGACATCGCCTACTTCGCCCAGCACCAGGTCGACGCCCTCGACCTGTCGAAGACGGTGGAGCAGGAGTTCCGCCACGCGGTCGGGGAACAGCCGAAGAACCGCAACATGCGCACCGTGCTGGGCTCATTCGGCTTCTCCGGCGACGCGGTCGACCGCAGGGTCGGCGATCTGTCGGGCGGCGAGCGGACCCGTCTGGCCCTGGCCGAGATCATGTGCAATCCGGTGAACCTGCTGGTCCTCGACGAGCCGACCAACCACCTCGATCTCCCGAGCTGCGATGTTCTGGAGGACGCCCTTCGGGTGTACCCGGGGACGGTTCTCATCGTCAGCCACGACCGTCATCTGATCCGCAATACTGCGGAGCAGTTGGTCGAGGTGCGCAACGCCAAGGTCGTCCACCATCTGGAGGTCGATGAGGCCGTGCTCTCACCGTCGTTCGACGGGGCGGGACCGGCTCCGGGCTCGTCGTCGGGCCGCAACGGCACGCGGGCCTTGTCGACCGGGGGCGGAGCCAAACAGGCGGCCGCTGCTGCGGCTGCGCCGAGCCGGTCGAGCGGTGGGAAGGGGAACAAGACCGACCGAGGTTCCTCACACGACGTTCGCGCGCTCCGCAAGAAAGTGAACCGCCTGGAGCGCCAGGCCACCGAGGCCGACGCGGTGGTGAAGGCTCTGGAGACGCAGCTGGCCGATCCCGAGGTCTTCGGCGACATCGCCAGGATGAACGACCTGGTCGGTGACTACGAGACGGCGAAGCGGCGAGCCGAGCGCCTACTGGTCGAGTGGGAGCAGGCCGACGCCGAGCTGACGAGAGCCCAGCCCTCCTGACCCGTCAATAGTCGCCGTCGAGTGAGAGCACGTTGTTGATCAGGCCGACGTGGGCGATGGCCTGCGGAATGTTGCCGGTGGCCCGGTCGTGCTCGGGATCGTGCTGTTCGCTCAGCAAACCGGTGTCGCCGACCCGCTCGCAGACATCGGTGAACAGGCCTGCCGCTCGATCGCGGCGACCGGTCAGACATAGCGCGTCGATCAGCCACGAGGTCATCAGGTTGAAGCCGCCCTCCCTGCCGGGCAGACCGTCGTCGACCGCATAGCGACTCACCGCCGACCCGATCAGGAGTTCGCGCTCCACCCAATCGATGGTTGCCAGGAGGCGAGGGTCGTCGGCCTCCACCAGCCCGGTCAAAACCAGTGCCAGGGCGGAGGCGTCGAGATCCGACGATCCGTAGGCCGCAGTGAACGCACCGACCGACTCGTTCCATCCATTGCTCAGTACGTCCTCCGCGATACGCTCCCGCAACTCGACCCAGGCCGACGGGGATCGGTCGAGGAACTGATCGGCGATCGAGATGGCCCGGTCGACCGTGACCCAGCACATGACCTTCGAGTAGACGTGCTGGCGGGGCGGCTTGCGAATCCCCCAGATACTGTGATCGGGTTCGTGCCACCGGCGGGAGACGGCCAGGACCATGGCCTCCACCAGTCGCCAGTGTTCGGCAGACAGGGCCTCGCCGTGCTCCAACAGTTCGTGGACCAGATCGACGACCGAGCCGAACACGTCGAGCTGTACCTGGTCGTCGGCCGCATTGCCCACTCGCACGGGCCGGCTGCCGCCATAGCCCGGCAGCTGGGCGATCTCGGCTTCGGGCCCCAGGTGGCGGCCGGTGACGTTGTAGACCGGCGACAGCCGATCGGGGTCGTTGCGGGTCTCGAGAAGCTGCAGCACCCAGTCGAGGAACGCCATGGCCTCGGCCCGGGAGCCGAGCCGCACGAGACACTTGGCCACCATCGCCGCATCGCGCAGCCAGCAGTAGCGGTAGTCCCAATTGCGAACACCGCCGATCTCGACCGGGAGGCTTGTGGTGGCGGCGGCCAGAATTGCGCCCGTCGGCCCGTGACACAGCGACTTCAGGACCAGGGCGCTGCGAACGACCAGTTCCTGCTCCGACGAGGGGAGTTGCAGCTTCGATACCCAGTTCGACCAGAAGTGGGCGGTATCGCTCAGCCGTTCCTGCTCGCTGCGGGCGTCGGGGCGGACCGTGCCGGTGCCACAGCGCAACTCGAGCGCCACCGGTACGTCGGGGCTCAGCACGACCCGACCGACCGCTGTCTGGTGGCGGCCGTCGTCGACGATCTCCCAGTCGACCTCGGGTGCTCGCAACACCATCAGATCCGCCGTGCCGAGCACGACAACACCTTCGGGCTTGGCCTCGAGCTGGGTCGGCACCCGCCCGAAGTTGAGCCGCGGCGAGAACTCGATGTGCACCTCCCCGGAGCCTTCCAGGATACGGAACAGATCGGTGCGGCCGGCCAGACGCCGGGTGCGTCCGCTCGAGGAGTCGAGAAAATCGGTGACCGTGAACGTCCTGAAGCGCGATTCCAGAACCATGGTGTCGGTCAGATACTGCTGTGAGGTCGGCGGGAGCTTCTCGGCACCATCGGCGATCAGGAACCGACCGGCCGACGGACCACCCAGGAGTTCCGCGAAGACGGCGGCGGAGTCGATCCGGGGGGCGCACATCCAGCTGATCGACGCCTCCGGGTTGATGATCGCCGCGGTCCGCAGATCCGACAGCAGGGAGTGGTTCTGGATCGGTATCAATCCTTCCCCGCCGAGCCACTTGGACCGGAGCTCGGCCAGCAGGGCCAGGATCTGTGAGACGGTCTCGGTTCCCGGCACCCGGAATTCGGCCAGGGTGACCCCGTCGCCGACCTTCACCCCGACGTCGGGCCCGCTGAGCGAGCGGAAGCCATCCTCGTCGGTGACGTCGTCGCCGAAAAACACCACGGCCGACGCCCCGACCTGATGGCGGATCGTATCGATCGCCGTTCCCTTGTTGGTGTCGATGACGGAGAACTCGAGGATGTCGTGGCCGTTGCGGGTGTGGATCCAGTCGTGGCCGGCCGGGCCGGTGACCAGATCGTGACGGGCCGCCTCCTTGACGTCGTCGCCCATTCCCCGGAGGTGAAATGTGACGCCGGTCGGCTTCTCCTCGATGAGGGCGTCGTAGCGCTCACCCAGAGCCCGAACTTCGGCGGTGATCTGAGCTCGACGTTCAACGAGGTCCGGTTCGAGTTGCGAAGCGAAGCCGAGATCGAACTCACTCCCGTGACTGCCGACCAGCCGGATGTCCTCCGGCAGCCGCGACAGGTTCGCCAGATCCCGCAGGCTTCGGCCGGACACCACCGTGACGTGGGTGTTGGGCTGTTCGGCCAGCGATCGCAAGGCCGCCACCGAATCGCGAAGCGGGGCGGCCTGCGACGGATCGTCAACCAGGGGGGCGACGGTGCCGTCGTAGTCGCAGGCAACGAGCAGGTTGGGTACGCGGGCCAGGCGGCGGATGCGCTCCGCCAGTTCGCTGAGATTGTCGGTGGCCATGAATGTCTTCTTTCGTTCCAGCGGGAACCGGAGGGCCGGACAAGCTCTGATGGTAGCCAGAGCTGGAGGAATTGTATGGAGAGTGTGGTGGAACCTCGGCGTCTCGGCTCGGTGCATCGGTGTGACATGTTCGACGACGACGTGGCACCCTGAACGGGTGACCGAGCTCAAAGTCCGAATCGGCTACGGCCTGGGGACCCGAACCGGGTCCAACGATCATCGGCGGTTCTCGGCCCTGGTCGACGGTCTCGAGGAGCGGGGCTTCGACTCACTCTGGCTGTCGGAGCGTCTGGGTACCGACTGTCCCGACCCGTTGGTGGCCATGAGCTTTGCCGCCGCTCGGACGACCCGGCTCAAGGTCGGGACCGCAGTGATGGTGCTCCCGGGCCGCAATCCGGTGATCCTGGCCAAGTCGCTGGCCAGTCTCGACCAGCTGTCGCAAGGTCGGCTACTTCCTGCCTTCGGTCTCGGTGTTGCCGACTCGGCCGAACATCAGGCATTCGGAGTCGAACGTCGCGACCGGGCCGGTTGGTTCGACGAGGCGCTCCCGCTCATGCGCCGGCTTTGGACCGAGGATCACGTCAGCCATTCCGGGCCACGCTTCCGCCTCGCCGACGTGACCCTGGCCGTCAAGCCCCGTCAGGACGACTTCGAGGTGTGGTTGGGTGGGGCCGCACCGTCTGAGCTGAAGCGGGTTGGCCGGTTGAGCGACGGCTGGCTGTCGTCGTTCTGCACACCGGAGCAGGTCGCCCGGGACCGAGAGACGGTCGATGCCACCGCTGCCGAGCACGGCCGCACCATCGACCCGGGGCACTTCGGGGCCTTGGTCCCGTATCGCGGGCCCGGCGTGGAGATCTCCGACTTCTACCGGGCCCTCCTGGCCCGTCGCAGCCCGGACGCCGACCCGGAGGTGGTCGTGCCTCGTCTGGATCGACTGGCCGACACGATCTCGGCTTTCGTCGAGGTGGGATTCACGAAGTTCGTGCTGGTACCGGTGCAGGAGCCGGAAGATTGGGGGAACGAGCTCGATCAGGTGGCCGAGGTGGCGCTTCCACTCGAGACCTGATCGATCGCGGCCTCCCCGGCGTCCGACCAGACGCCAACCGATCGGGCGTCATCGAGACCGTCGATGGTGATGGGCCATGCGTCCTGGCGGATCGGGTCGACGGCGATCAGGCGGTGATTGTCGGTATCGGCCACGACGATCCGGTTCTCGTCGATCGCAACGGTCGCCGTCGGTCCGCTGAGCCCCTGCAATCCGATCGTCTCGACTCGGCGGTGGTGGAGGCGACGCAGTCGGTTGTTGCCGCTGTCGACCACGATGATCGAACCATCGGGAAGGGCACTGAGGGCGGACGGTCGCTGGAGTCGGGCCCGGTGGGCCGGTCCGTCGATCAGCCCCCAGTCGAACAGGTCGGAGTCGGTGATGTTGACGACCTCGCCCCGGTCGGTCAGGAGACGAAGGTTGCTCGATGCGGCATCGGCGAAAACCAGCCCAGCGCCGGTTCTGACCGCATCCACCGGTTGAGCCAGTTCGGCGTCGCCGGCCCGTCCGGGTCTCACACCGGTTCGCCCGGAGCCGGCGATGGGGAGCACCAGATACGCCGAGCCGTCGCTGATGGCGGTGGCCCGGTACAGGCGGTCGTCGCCGGCGTCGGCGATGACCAGCGAACCGTCGATATCGAGCGTCAGGCCGGCGGGACGGACGAGCTCCGACGTGACGATCGATCGTTGACCGGTGGACACATCGACCATCGACACGGTGTTGGTTCCCCGTTCGACCACGGCCAGGGTGACGGGGTCGGTGAAGGCGACGGTGCGAGGCTGCGCGAGACCGGTGAGCACGAGATCGACCCGAAGGATTCGCAGATCGGGTTCGGCCCGACCGATGATCAGCCGATCCTGTTCGGCGACTGCGAGGCGGATCGACGCTCGCCGGGTGACGGCGGCCAAACCCTCCGGGTAGTGGAGGACCGGTTCGTTCGGGTCGGCCGACGCCTCGTGCATCGATTCGTCGACGGCGCCGGCTCCGGGGGGAAGCGGTTGCGGTTCGTTGTCCTCCTGCCGTCGACCGGCGGGCCGGCTCAAAGCGTCGGCGAGAGCGGCCTCGATGAGGTCGAAGTCGTGACAACCGGCCGCAATGCCGGTGATCCGACCCCGTCGGTCGATGACCGCGGTGGACGGCCAGCCCGGTGCTTCGTAGCGGGACCAGGTGCGGTAGTGGGGATCGTGGACAACCGGTACGGCGATGCGGTGGCGGCGCAGAAGGTGGTGGAGGCGCTCGAAGTCGTCGTCGCAGGCGAGGCGCGGAGTATGGACGGCGACGGCGATCACCTCGGAGCCGTCGTCGCCGCCGTGGCGACCGCTACGCATGAGGGCGTCGACCTGCTGGAGCCGGTGCAATGACGCCTCGCAGCCGGCAGACCAGAACAACAGAACGACAACCCTTCCTCGAAGGTGTTCCGGGGTGAGGGGATCGGTGTTGAACCACAGTTCCCCTTCGATCGGGGGCGCGATTGGAGCCATGGCTCCTTGGATCGGCCCGATCCCGGCGGAATTAACGCCACCGACGAACGGGACACCATGACGCTCCCGTCGCCGGGTGCCCACGGAATCAGCCCAGCAGCCGGGATGACAGCCGGATCTGGAACGGCAAGGCGCGAGGCGACTACATTTGAGAGCGTCTTGCGCAAACGTTGCGCGCAATCGACTCGATCTTTCGAACCACCGATCGGCGGATGAGAACCGCTCGATCGGCCTTGAAAAAGGGGAGCCATGCAAGTTCCATTGACGATCAACGACTTTCTCGACCGGGCGGTGAAGGTCTACCCCGATCGGGTCGCTATCGTCGACGAGCCCGATCAGCCCGCCCCGCCTCTCGGTGACATCACCTTCCGGCAACTCGGCGACATTCGACGTCAGATGGGTGTGGCCATGGACGAGCTCGGCATACCAATGGGTGGTCGGGTGGCGATGGTGTCGCACAACTCGGCCCGCCTGCTCACCTCCTTCTGGGGAGTCGGCGGCAACGGCCGCATCTTCGTGCCGATCAACTTCCGGCTGAGCTCCGACGAGGTCCGCTACATCGTCGAACATTGCGGAGCGGAGGCGCTGCTGATCGACCCCGAACTCGAGGAGACGCTCAAGGGGGTCGAGTGCAAGCACAGGTGGATCATCGGTGATGACTCCGACGCCGTCTGGTACGGCCGCGAGGGTGACCCACAGCCGTGGGAGGCCGACGAGCTGGCGACCTCGTCGATCAACTACACCTCCGGCACCACCGCTCGGCCGAAGGGTGTGGAACAGACCCACCGGGCCCGCTGGACCAATGCGGTGACCTTCGGCTGGCAGGCCGGTGTCTCCGACCGCGACGTGTACCTGCACACCCTCCCGATGTTCCACTGCGACGGGTGGGGCATGCTCTACTCGGTCACCGCGATGGGGGTGAAGCACGTGGTTCTACGCAAGATCGACGGGGCCGAGATCCTGCGCCGGGTTCGCGACCACGGGGTCACGCTGATGTGCGGCGCTCCGGCCGTGTGCGCGGCCATCCTCGATGCCGCCAGAACGTGGGACGGCGAGATTCCCGGACGCGACAAGGTCCGCATCATCGTGGCCGGTGCACCCCCTCCCACGGCCACCATCGAAGCCATCGAGACCGAGCTCGGCTGGGAGTTCATCCAGATCTACGGGCTGACCGAGACATCACCGCTGCTCACGATGAGCCGGACCCGCTCCGAGTGGGATGACCTGCCTCCGGGCGACCGGGCCAAACTGCTGGGTCGAGCCGGGGCTCCGGCGATAGGTATCGAGATGAAGGTCGCACCGTCCGGCGAACTGCTGGCCCGCGGCAACCACATTCTCAAGGGCTACTGGGAGAATCCGGAGGCGACGGCCGAGGCGCTGGAGGGTGGCTGGTTCCACACCGGCGACGGCGGCTACGAGGATGACACCGGCTACTTCTCGATCACCGATCGCAAGAAGGACGTGATCATCTCCGGCGGCGAGAACGTCTCGTCGATCGAGGTGGAGGACGTGCTGTTCTCCCATCCCGACGTGAACGAGGTGGCGGTCATCGGTGTTCCTCACGAGAAGTGGGGTGAAACGGTGAAGGCCCTGGTGGTCGTGGCAGACGGCACCGAGGTGACCGAGAAAGACCTGATCGACTTCTGTCGCGATCAGATGGCCCACTACAAGTGCCCGACTTCGGTAGAGTTCCGCGATGAACTTGCCCGTACAGCGACTGGAAAACTCCAGAAGTACAAGCTGCGTGCCCCCTACTGGGAGGGTCGGGAGAAGATGGTCAACTAGGCACCTGACGCTCGTCGTCGCGGCAACACTCTTGTCTGCGGCGTGCGGTCAAAGCATCACCAGGGAGTCGCTGGTGGCCGACTTCACGGCTGCGAATCCCGACGCCACCACGGCCCAGGCCGAGTGTGTGGTCGATCGGTTGCTTTCCGAACGCGAGCTCGCGGTGATCGAGTCGGAGTTGACCGCCGAGGAGATCGCCCCCGAGTTCGAGGAGGACCAGTTCCGGGCCATGTTCGTCTGCGGGATCGAGGGTGACGTCGGCGAGCAGATCACCGAACAGTTGGTGGCCAACGGGGTCTCGCCCGACGACGCCCCCTGCGTGTCGGGCGAGTTGATCGGCCAGCTGACCGACACCGACATCGATGTGCTGCTGTCCGGCGAGATAACCGACGAGTTCTACGCCAAGTTCTTCGCCGCCATGGAGAGCTGCGGGGCGGTCGGGTGAAGCGGACACCGACGACGAGAAGCTGGAGGACACCATGTTGGATCTGTCACTGAGCAACACACGAATCCAGGAGCTGTGGGCCGATGAGATCGTGCCTCAGCTGCATCGCTACATCGAAATTCCGGCGCTGTCACCGTCGTTCGACGGCGCCTGGCAGCAATCCGGACACATCGCCGATGCGGTTGCGCTGATCAAGGGCTGGATCGAGGCTCAACCGGTCGATGGTATGACCGTGTCGGTCGAGCACCTGCCCGGTCGCACGCCCCTGGTGGTGGCCGAGGTCGATCCGTTCGGTCTGAACGGCCGAGCCGTCGGCTCGACCACGGTGCTCTACGGCCACCTCGACAAACAGCCGGAGATGGAGGGTTGGCGGCCCGATCTCGGTCCCTGGAAGCCCGTGATGGAGGGCACCCGCCTCTACGGCAGGGGCGGGGCGGATGACGGCTACGCCGCCTTTGCCAGTCTGGCCGCGATCGGGGCGGTTCAGGCCGCCGGTGGAAGCCATGGCCGGCTGCTGGTGCTGATCGAGGCGTCGGAGGAGTCGGGCAGCCCCGATCTTCCGGCTCACATCGACGCGCTGGGCGATCGGCTCGGTGACGTCGACCTGGTCATTTGCCTCGACTCCGGTTGCGCCACCTACGACACGATGTGGCTGACCACCTCGTTGCGGGGCATGGTCGGCGGCCGCCTCACGGTCGACATCGTGACTCAGGGTCTGCACAGTGGCAGCTACGGCGGGGTGGTGCCGTCGTCGTTTCGGATCATGCGCCAGCTCCTCGACCGCATCGAGGATGCGGCCGACGGGCGCATCCTGTTGGAAAGCGCCAACGTGGAGATCCCGGCTCACCGGATCGAGGAGGCCCGTTCCACCGCCGACCTGCTCGGCGAGGCCATGCTGGAGAGTCCGCCCCTCGTGGAGGGTGCCAGGCTTGCCGTCGAGGATGTGACCCAGGCGCTCCTCGCCAAGACCTGGCAGCCCAGCCTCTCCTACGTCGGGGCCGACGCCATCCCGCCCTCGGCGGTGGCGGGAAATGTTCTCCGGCCGTCCACCACGCTCAAACTGTCGCTTCGCATCCCGCCGACAGCCGACCCCGTCGCGGTCGAGGCTGAACTCGTCGAGTCCCTGACCGCTGATCCTCCCTACGGGGCTCACGTGGCCCTGAACAGCGCCGGGGGAGCGCCGGGCTGGAACGCACCTGATCTGGCGCCTTGGCTACGCACGGCACTCGGTGAGGCCTGTCGAACCCACTTCGGTCAGGAGCTGCAGCTCTACGGTGAGGGCGGCACCATCCCGTTCATGGGAATGCTGGGGGAGAAGTTCCCGGCCGCCCAGTTCGTGATCACCGGGGTGCTCGGTCCCGGCTCCAACGCCCACGGTCCCAACGAGTTCATCGACGTGGCCTACGCCGAGACGCTGACCCGGGCACTGGCCCAGATCCTCGACGCCTCCACACGGCGTTCGGTTTGATTCGGGGCTAGAGCTTGAGGTCGACGGGGCGGGCGGTCTCGGCGTAGAAGTCGTTGCCCTTGTCGTCGATGACGATGAATGCCGGGAACTCCTCGACCTCGATCTTCCAGACCGCCTCCATACCCAACTCCGGATACTCGAGCACCTCGACATGGCGGATCGAGTCCTTGGCCAGCCGGGCGGCCGGGCCGCCGATCGACCCGAGATAGAAGCCGCCGTGGCGCTTGCAGGCGTCGGTGACCTGCTGGCTGCGGTTGCCTTTGGCCAGCATCACCAGCGATCCGCCCGCGGCCTGGAATTGCTCGACGTAGGAGTCCATACGTCCGGCCGTGGTCGGGCCGAACGAGCCGGAGGCGTAGCCCTCGGGGGTCTTGGCCGGTCCGGCGTAGTAGATCGGGTTGTCCCGGAGGTAGTCGGGCATGGGCTCGCCCGCGTCCAGCCGCTCCTTGATCTTGGCGTGGGCGATGTCGCGGCCGACCACGAGCGTGCCGGTGAGCGAGAGCCGCGTCTTGACCGGATACTGCGTGAGCTGCGCGCGAATCTGATCCATGGGCTGGTTCAGGTCGATGTGTACGACATCCGACGACAGATCTTCGTCGGTCACTTCGGGAAGGTATTTCGCCGGATCGCGCTCCAGCTCCTCGAGGAAGACACCCTCGGCGGTGATCTTGGCCAGCGCCTGACGGTCGGCCGAACACGAAACAGCGATACCGACGGGCAGTGACGCCCCGTGGCGGGGCAGGCGGATGACGCGGACGTCGTGGCAGAAATACTTGCCGCCGAACTGGGCGCCGATGCCGAACTCCTGGGTGAGCTTCAGGATCTCGGCCTCCATCTCCATGTCGCGGTAGCCGTGGCCGATCGGCGAACCGGCGGTGGGCAGCGAGTCGAGGTACCGAGTGGAGGCCAGTTTGGCCGTTTCGACGGCCAACTCCGCCGACGTGCCGCCGATGACCACACCCAGGTGGTAGGGGGGACAGGCCGAGGTTCCGAGCAGTCGAAGTTTTTCGTTGAGGAAGGCCCGAAGACTCGTGGGATTGAGCAGCGCTTTGGTCTCCTGGAACAGATAGCTCTTGTTGGCCGAGCCGCCACCTTTGGTCATGAACATGAACTTGTAGGCGTCGCCCGGCACGGCTTCGATCTTGATCTCGCCCGGAAGATTGGTGCCGGTGTTCTTTTCGTCCCACATCGACAGCGGAGCCATCTGGGAGTAACGAAGATTCGAGTTTTGGTACGTGTCGAAGGCCCCGTGGGCCAGCGGCTCCTTGTCGTTGCCCTCCGTGAGCACGTACTGGCCCTTCTTGCCCTTGATGATCACGGTGCCGGTGTCCTGGCAGCCGGGCAGCACGAAGCCGGCTGCGATGTTGGCGTTCTGCAGCAGCTCGGTGGCCACGAACCGGTCGTTGGCCGAAGCCTCGGGATCGTCGATGATGTTGCGCAGCTGCCGAAGATGTCCGGGGCGCAAAAGGTGGGAGATGTCACGGATGGCCTCGGCCGCCAGGAACCTCAGCGCGTCGTCGCCGACCCGCAGGAACGAGGTGCCGCCGAGGTTGACCGATTCGACGCCCTCGGTGGTGACCAGCCGGTACGGTGTGGTGTCTTCTCCGAGCGGGAGGAGGTCGGTGAACTGGAACTCAACCATGGGCCCCACACTATCCGGTGAGGCCGAACTGCCGTTCCTTCGGCGTCGCTCGGCGACGTCCAGGAACGGCAGAATCCGGAGATGGGTCAGGTGGTGGCCGTCAGCGCCTCGATGCTCGACTCCAGGTAGGCGGTGATGTCCCGGAACGATGCAACGCCGGCCGGTCGCTGGGTTTCGGCCAAGAGGGCCACGTTGGAGTCGCCGTTGTCGACCAGGGCGGCGATGGCATGCGAGATCGGCGATCGTATCGCAATGGCGTTCGGCGGTGCCGTCATCACGTCGGCCAGCATCACCGAGTCGAGGTCCGTGACGTCGCAGCCGACCCTCATCTGGAGGTCGAACTCGGACAGGGTGCCGACGAGGTGGCCGCGACCGTCGACCACCAGAACCTGGGAGATCCCGCGATTCCGCAGGTGGTGAACCGCGACCTCCAGCGATTCGTGCTGCTCGATGGCGACCGGCGGGTACAGGTTGAGACCGGTGAAGTCCACGAAATCGAGGCCGTCCCGCACCGCCGCTGTTCGATGCGAGTCGTCGATGCGGGAGGCCAGCAGGTTCGTGATCGTCTGCATGACAACCCAGTAGGAAACGTTGCCGACAAACCGTCCGTCGCCTGCCACGACCGGGAGGTTGCGGATCCACCAGCGATTCATGACCTCGATGGCATCGGCCACGCTCTGTCCGTTGTCGATCGTCTTCAGAGGACCGCTCATCTGATCGACAATCGGCGTCGACCAGTTGCCTGGCCGACCGATGGCCCGGTGGAGCACATCGCGCTGGGTGAAGACACCGGTCAGGGTGCCGTCGTCGAGGACGCAGGCGCAGGAGCGTTCGCTGCGACGCATCGCCTCGACGGTTTCGGCCACGGTGGCCGACGTTGGCACGGTCACGTAGCGGCTCAGGTCGAGGCTCGAAATCGGGGTCATCGTCAGAGCATCGGCAAGATTCACGGAGAACACCTCGTGGGCGGAGATTCGGTTGCGCACGGCACGTCGATCGTCAACATGCCGTCGACCCCTCTCCGCTCATCGTCCACCATCGCGACCCCCGCCGTCAATCTCGTCGATCGGTTGGACGGCTCGGCCTCTCAGCCTCCGGCCGCTGCGGCCACGATGCCGAGGATCTCGTCACCGTACTGCTCCAGCCGCGACGGCCCGATTCCGGGGACCGAGCTCAGCTCGCCCAGCGTCCGGGGCTCCGCTTCGGCGATGGCGTCGAGCGTACGGTTGTTCAACACGACATATGCCGGGACGGCGTCGTTCCGTGCTCGTTCCCTCCGCCAGCGGGTGAGGGACTCCCGTAGCTCGGCCTCGGCTTCCGATGCCGGTTCGCTTCGGCCGGTTCTGCTCGCCGGTTTCGCCCCGGTGGCGGCCGCCGACACAGCAGCCGGCGATGATGGCCCGTCGACGACCGGCCACGGACCGGTGCGGGCCTCGGCCAGCTCGTCGACGAACGGCGATCGTGGGCCCGAGCAGGTGACGGCCACGGACTCCCGACCGCGGGTGACGGCGACGTGAAAGATGCGCCGCTCCTCCTCGGGGTCATCGGCGAGACGATGCGGATACAGCCCGTCGCGCACGTCGTGGACGACGACGTGGCGCCACTCCAAGCCCTTGGTGGCGTGGATGGTGGCCAGGGTGACGGCCGAGACGGCGCTCGCCGCCTCGCCCGTTTCGCCGGTGCTTTCGACCAGGGCGGAGGAAAGCCGCTCCCGCAGCCAGCTCTCGAACGTGGACGGATCCGTATGCAGTCGAGCCACCGCCAGCAGGGCCAGGAGTTCGTCGCCGTGGGCGGCCCGCCGAGCGGTCCGCTGGGAGCCGTCGAGCGCCGTGGCGGCGCCCATCAGCCCGATGTCGTTCAAGATGTGGTCGAGGAGCGACTCCGTCGTCCCTTCGGCCGATGACGCAGCGGCGGCTCTGGATCGCAGCTCGGCGACGTCGTCGGCGAGGCTTTTGACCGAGGTGGCGTCACGCTCGGTGTTCAACCGCTCGGCCAGCCGGTGGAGCTGGGCCACCGACGACTGCTCACACACCCAATCGACGATCCGGGGATGCAGCGACCGGGGCGGTCGACGAAGGGCCAGTCGCAGGTCGTCGTCGGCCAGACCGCTTTCCGGCGCCGTGGCAAGGCGAAGCCAGGCGAGGGCGGCTCCGGAGCCGGACCGTTCGAGCATCGAGGGGTCGATTCCGCGTGTGCGGCGCACCGGCACCCCGATGTGGTCGAGGTGGATGAAGGCCGGCAGCAGGGCGGCGTGCACCCGGGCCAGTACGGCGATGTCGGACGGTTCGACGCCACCATCGAGGAGCCCGGCCACGTGTTCGGCCAGGTTCTTCTGCGGATCGCCGGTGCGATGGATGATGAACGACGACTCGTCATCGGTCCGGTCCGGCGCGGCCGTGATGGTCTTGGCCACCCGGTGGCGGTTGTGCGACAGCAGGTTCACGGCGGCGTCGACCACCGGCACCGGGCACCGGTAGTTGGTGGTCAGGAAGTAGTCGGTTGGCGACCGTTCCGCGCCGTGGCCGAAGAAACGGTCGAAGTCGACCAGCCAACGGGGAGACGCCCCGGAATAACCGTAGATCGTCTGATCGTCGTCGCCGACCGCGAACACCTCGGAGGCGGGTCCGGCGAGCAGGCGGATCAACAGCAGGTGGGCGGGCGTGAGGTCCTGGAACTCGTCGATCAGGATCACCGGCATGAGGCGGCGCGCCGTCTCCCGGGCGATGTGGTCGACTGACAGGATCTCGACGGCCCGAAGGACCTGCTCATCGAAGTCGAGCAGGCCCCGATCTCGAAGATGCTGACGATAGCGGGGGAGAACCTCGTCGAATCCGTCGATGTCGCCGCCGAACCGATCGGCGACGTCTTCGGGGGCCAGCAGGCCGAGCCGGCAGATGGCCAGCGCATCGACCCACGACTCCAGGGGGTCGTTGAGCTGCCGGCGGCGGCGGGACGGCACGAGCCGACCGAGGATTCGGCGAACGTCCCGCTCGTCGATGGTGGTGGCCGGCTCGCCCCCGACGAACCCCGAGCGTCCGGTGGTGATGGCCAGGGCCAGGCTGTTGAGGGTGCGAATCGACTCGGGTCGGGCCCGGTCCATGTTCCCCAGCCGTTCCCACATCTCGGTGCGGGCCCGGCGGTTGTAGGCCACGAGCGCCAGCGCGGCCGGATCGACGCCGCGCCGGTCGACGAGATGGCGGACCCGTTCTGTCAATACCCGGGTCTTCCCCGAACCGGCCGGGGCGAGGATGCGGGCCGGTCCCCCAGGATGAGCGACTGCGGCCCGCTGGTCGGGGGCGAGGCCGATGGCGGCCTCCATGTCGGCGCCGGGCGGAACCAGAGGCCGGGTCGAGCCGACGAGCAGATGGCAACGGGGTATGTAGCCGCCGTCGCCAAGTTCGACGTCGGCGGCGAGATCGAGGTCGAGCGGACCGCCGTCGGCCGAGAGCGCATCGTCGAGGGCCGCACCGGCGGCGATGGCTCGGCCGAGCGGATCGAACCTGGGCTTCGGGCCCAACAGATCCACGGCATTGGCGTTTGTCGCGAAGAACAACCGTTCGCCGGGCACGTCGGTATCGGGTTCCAGTTCGTGGAACGGCTTGTCGAGGGAGCTCGGCTGCGGTGGCGGACCCTCGCCCCGCCAGCGGATGACAACCGGCTCCCGGTTCCGCCACGCCGCCAGCAATGCATCGACCGTGGCCCGGTCGCTGCCGGCGTCGGCTGGAATCTCCCGGCACGACGCCCACGGTTCGGGCACGGGCTGGTCGGGGGCGACGATCACACTTCGCCCGAGGCAACGGGGGCCGGCGAGAGCTCTGAGGTCGATGCCGTCCGGTAGGAAGGTCGGCGGCGCAGTCGCCGGTGAGGAGCCCGGTGACGACGTTGTGGCGGTCGGGCCCGCGACGCCGGATTCCGGAACGTTCGACCGGCTGGGCGGCCGAACGGCTGCGCCGTCGGTGGAGCAGCTGCGTACCTCGGCCACCGACCGGTGGACTCCTCCGCAGTGGCCGCAGGCGATGCGAGGCACGGCCTCAGGCCTGCTTCCGTAGCAGGATCGTCTGAACGGCGCGACCGACCGGGCCCCGGTGATCGAACAGCAGGGCGTCGGCCACGCCGATGCCGTTCGGCTCCCAGTGAGAGACGACATCGGTGCCGAACCACTCGCCGTCGGGCTCTCGATGGAGCGCGATCGTGAGATCGGGGTTGACGAAGGCGACGTCGTCGGGCTCTGCGTTGCGGGCGATGGCGTTGCCGGAATCGGCCAGCGCGCAGATTCGCTGAAATCCGCTCGACTGTTCGCCGGGCAGCACCGGAATCGCTCGCATCCAGGCGATGGTCGGGCCGGGAGTGTGATCGTGGCCCGGCGGATACCGCATCTCCACACCGGACGAGAAGCCCGCGAGGCCGTGGCTCGTTCGCTGGATGGGGAAGCGACCCGGTTCCGATTCGGCGAAATCGGGCGTCGTCACTCGTGCCGA
>JBFHEP010000017.1:0-23895 GCA_041584095.1 Acidimicrobiales bacterium
CCCGGTTGGCCACGACCAGCGAGTAGGCTCCACCGGACAACTCCCGGAGCCAACCCGTGGCTCGGACGACGATGTCGTCGAGCGCCTCGTTGAGCAGCCAGCCCTCGAAGCCGCCGGCGGCAAGGTGACGGCCGAGAGCGGTGTTGACCTCCCGGTCGGCGGACAGTTCGTCGATACGATTCCGTAGCCGCTCCTGATCGGCCCGGAGTTCCCGGGCGGCCACCAGACGGGCCTCGGCTTCGGCTCGGGCCACGGCCACGGAGGCCACTACCGCGGACGGTTCGGCGGCGAGTCCGTACGGCGTCACCAGATCGGCAAGCCGGGCCAGGATCTCGGCTCGCTGATGGGCCAGGTCCTTGCCCCTGCCCGCCAGCTCGTCGCGCTCGAGCGCCAACTGCGCCTGTCGTTGTGCGGCCCATGAGGCCAGTGCAGCCCAATCGGCCGACAGCGACCGGCGTTCGACCGGCGGCGGCTTCAGATGCGAGATGGCGTCCCGCTGTTCGGTGAACTGCGTCGACCATCGGTCGACGACGGCCGCCAGCCTGCTCCGCTGCTCGGTGAGCGTCTCGAGCTTCTTCTCCGCCGATCGCAATGCATCTGCTGCCTCCCTCCCCCGTTCGTCGAGCTCGGCCAGCCGGTCACGTTGTTGGACGAGCAGAGACCGATCCTCCCCTTCGAGCTCTCCGTCGAGTTCGGCGATCACCGTTCCCAGCTCGCTCAGCCGGACCTCGGTGGCCTCGATCGTTCCTGCCAGTCTCGACCGGCGGGCGGTGGCCTCGGCCACAACCGTCTCCGCCTCCGCCGCGGCCGTCTCGAACGCGCCGGCGTCGGCGTCGTGGGGATGGTCGGGGATGTCGGTCACGGTCTGGAGGCAGACCGGACATGGTTCGCCCTTCGCCAGACGGGCGACCCAGACTGCGGCATCGGCCGACCGCCGGGCTGCCGACAGGGCGGCCTGGGCCCGATCGAGACGTGCCCGCGCCGCCGCAACCGCGGAGTCGGCCTCGGTCAACTCCCCGGCCAGGGCCTCCAGCCGCCCCTCGGCCTCGACGCGACCGGCAGCGGCTTCGGCGCGGCGGTCGAATCGGGCCAGCGTGGCGGTCAACCGGGCCCGATCGCCGATGGCCGAGATGGCGGCCTGGATCTCGTCGCGGACGACCCGAGCCGCGGCGACCTCGTCGGTCGCGGCGGCGATGGCCGCATCGGCGTCCGACAGCGCCGCATCCGATCGACCGAGATCATCCGGAACGACGACGCCGTTCAACAGCTCGCGCTCACCGTCGGCTTCGACCACCCGGTCGCGTATCGGACCGAGGGTCTCATCAATGGCGTCGAGCTGCTCGAGATGAACGGCGACCTCGGAGCCGATGGCGTCGAGGGCCGTCACCGCATCGGTCAGCTCGGCGATGCGAACCTCGTCGATCGTGTCCCGGAGCGCCAGTTCGCCCTCCAGCGCCTCGGCCTGATTGGCCGCGACCTTGGCCGCCTCACGGGCGGCCGATCCCATCCGTGCGTAGATCTCCAGATCGAGAAGGCTCCGCAGCAGTTTCTGGCGATCTCCCGGCTTGTCGGTCAGGAACCGGGCGAAATCACCCTGAGGCAGCACGACCGTGCGGGTGAACTGGCTGAAGTCGAGTCCGATCAGGTCGGCGACGGCGGCGTCGAGTTGGCGGACGTTGCCGGCCAGGACATCGGACTCGGCGTCATCGAAGTTCGGGCCGGCGAATCGCTCCAGCCGGGCCTCCTTCGTGGTGGCGCCGGCGGCAGCGCGATCACCCCGTTCCTCCGTGGCGCCGGCCCCGGTCGTGGCGTCCCGAGTTCGGGCGCGGGTTCCTCGGCGCCGAACGACCCGCACCGCTGCGTAGTGCTGCCCGGCAAGCTCGAAATCGAACCGGACCTTGGCCTCGTTGCTCAGCTGGTGGATGACGGGGGCGACGGCCTTGATGTCGTCGTAGCGGGCCACCGACCCGTAGAGGGCAAAGGTCAGGGCATCGATGATCGTCGACTTGCCGGCGCCGGTCGGGCCGACGAACGCCACCAGGTCCAGGTCCCCGAAGTCGAGAACGGTGCGGGATCGGAAAGTGGCGAAACCCTCGACCTCCAGCCGCAACGGCCTCATCCGTGCCGCTCGATCAGTTCGTCGTGAAGCTCGGCGAACCGGCGCTCGACACGAGGGTCATCGACACCCCGCCCCGCCAGATAGTCGGCGAACAGCTCCCGGGCCGTTCGGTCGGTCCGGGTTGTGCGTGGTTGCGGTGTCTCGGCGTGTTCGACTCGAATGTCGACGACGGTCGGTCCGATCATGGCTCGAACCTCCTCGGCCAGGCCGGCCCGGGACGACTCGTCGAGCCGAACCCGGAACCAGCCGCGCTCCAATTCCTCGGGCCCGAGCCCCTCGATTTGGGCGCTCACGTCGGCCAGCGTCCCTCGCAGTGTCCGCAACGGTCGGCCGGCCGTGAGGTTGCGGGACCGGACCTTGGCCGGCAGACCCGGTTCCAGATCGACGATGTTGACCTGTTTGACCTGGTCGGTCTCGCCGAAGTCGAGCTGCAGCGGCGAGCCGCAATAGTGGATGGCGGTCGGGCCGGGAATCTGCTGAGGTCGATGCAGGTGGCCGAGGGCCACGTAGGCGGCTGAGGTTGGAAAGTCGACGGCCGAGATCCCGTATTCGTCGACCAGGTGAGCCTGCCGTTCCCCACCCCCGGTCGACCCGCCGTGCACGAAGAGGTGGCCGACGATCAGGTTCACCCGATCAGGCCGGAAGCCGTCGCTCAGTGCGGCCAGGATCCGGTGGAGGCGCTCGGCGTAACTCTGGGCGTTCTGGAATGCGGCGTTGTCCATCAGGTCGACAGCGCGCACGATGCCCCGCTGGGACACGAACGGCACCAGGGCGACGTCGACCTCGACACCACCGGCGGTGATCGTGACCACGCCTCCGTCGGACGGGCCTCGGGGCGTCGTCGCCATCGTGATGCGGCCGAGCCGGAGCAGCGGCGCAATGGCGGCCAGGCGGCGGGGATTGTCGTGGTTGCCGGCGACGGCCACCACCGGCGCCACCTCGGCCAGGTCGAGGAGGGCCCGGTTGACGATTGTCTCGCTCTCGGCCGACGGTGCCGCCGTCTCGTAGAGGTCACCGGCCACGACGACGAGATCGACCGCCTCATCGGCTGCAGTGGCGCTGATCTCGCCGAGGACGGCGCGATGCTCATCCGCCCGGCTGTGACCCCGAATCGACTTGCCGACATGCCAGTCGGAGGTGTGCAGCAACCTCATCTCATCGAGACTCCGCCGGGCCGGTAGACCGAGATCCCGGCGTACCGGGGTACCGGGTGATCGCTATCGAGCACTGGACGCCCCAGTACGCCCGATGGGAGGCGCCGCGGCCCGTCATCTAGCTCAACCCGGCGAAGGGATCGTCGGCATCGTCGTCGGTGAAGAACGGCGTCTCGCCGGGGCGGACACCGCTGCCGGGACCGTCGGTGGAGCGTCGGCCACGGGAACCACGACCGGCCTCGGCCGGGCGGGTGGCCCAGGACGGGAACGGAAACTCGACGAGCAGCGGAACCGGAAGGCGGGGCTGGGCTACGTACATCGATCCCGGTTTGAGGATGGTGGCCCGCTGGCGAGCCACTGCGGGCAGGAACCCGTATTCGTCGCGGCGGGCCTCGGCCGGATCGAGGCGCCCCACGACCCGGATGGCGCTGTTGGCGACCACCCGACGCTCGACTTCGCTGGCCGTCTGCTGAGCCCCGACGAGGATGATCCCCAGCGACCGACCGCGCTCGGCCACGTCGAGGAGGATCTCCTTGATCGGACTCGACGAGTCCCGCGGCGCGTATTTGTTGAGCTCGTCGAGCACCACCAACTGGAGAGGCCGGGCCGAACCCGAGGCCTCCTTGGCCCGGAAAGCCTGACGCAGGACGACGCCGACGACAAACCGCTTGGCCCGATCGTGCAACGAGTGGATGTCGACCACCGTGACCTGATGGCCGTCGAGATCGAGGGCGTGGCGGTCCGCCTGGGCGATGTCGGCTCGTATCAGATGTTCGACGTGAGATCGGGCCGAGGCCAGCCGGCGGACGAAGGCGTTGATCGTGCCGGTCCCGACGGCTCGGCCGGCCCACCGGGGGTCGGCGCCTTCATCCGGGTCCGTTGGCAACAACTTGTCCTCGATGGCCTCGACCAACTGACCGAAGGTGCGGATCATGCGACCGTCGAGGGAGACCGCGCCCTCGCCTGCGTCGCCGAGTTTGGCCAGCTGGGCGGTGACGGCCTGGACCACGATCGTGTACTGCTGGCGCTCGTCCTCTGCATCGGCGAAGAGGAAGGGCAGGAGTTCCTGACGGCAGAAGTCGGCGATCGTCCAGTAGAAGGGCGAGACGCCGGTGTGGCGGGAGCCGGTGGCAGGCGTGGCGTTGGGGTCGCCCTTGCGCGGCGGGGCGAGGATGCCGACGTCGCGGAACGGGCCGGGTTGCAGACCAAGCGGTTTGTAGCGGGCGGCCTGCTCGTCGTCGAGCTCCGAGTTGGGGTGGTCGAGAAACAGGAGGTCCTCGCCCTTGACATTGAAAATGAGAGCCTTCGTGTTCGCCGCCTCGGCACCGAGGGCACCGGAGGCGAACATGGAGTACAGCAGGAATGTGGCATAGCTGGTCTTGGTCGCCACCCCGGAAATCCCCGAGATGTTGACGTGCGCACCCTTGGTGCCGTCGATGAAGTCGAAGTCGAGGAAGACGGGCTCGTTGTTGCGGGACAGCCCAGCCGGCAGGCGCCGGTCGTCGGCCACGGTGTCGAATGACAGGGCGATGTCACGTTCGACGTCGACCGCCAGCCGCACTGGAGTCTTGGGCAGTGGGGGGACGAGGACCTCCGGTTCGAATCGGGTGGGCTGGATCAAGGCGGCCTCGCTGACCTCGGCCGGTAGCACCCCATCGTTGATGAGGAACACGTCGCTCTGGAAGTGGGCCCCCTCGTGGCGAGCGCGGACCTGACTGACCACACCGTAGATCCGGACGACCTGCCCATCGGGCAACACCCGCTCCAATGCCACCACGTCGTCGAGCTGGAGCGTATGACCGGGCGCCACGGCGACCCAGAACTCGAGGGGCGTGGCGTCATCGATACCGATGACGAGCCCCACCGTGCCCTCGACGATGGCCTGCTCGGATGGGGAAAGCGACTCGACCGCCATGGACCTCAATCTAGTCGTACCCGAGGAGGCGCGCGCTGACCTCGATCATCCACACGTTTTCCTGGAGAATCCGCGCACAATGCGCGGATTCTCCAGGAATTCCTCGTGGCGACGGCGTGACGCGCGCCTACAGCTTGACGGTGCCGGAGACGCAGGTGATGACCTGCCCGCCGACCCAGATGGCGCCGTCGTCGTCGGCGCTGATCATGACCCGCCCGGCACGGCCGAGCGCCCGTCCCTGCGCCACCTCGTAGGGCGGGTTGACTCGACCGGAGTCCACCAGCCATTGGGCCACCGAGGCATTGAGGCTGCCGGTGACCGGGTCCTCCGCGGGAGAGCCGTTGGTCGAGAAGAAGGCTCGCACCTCGAACGCCGGGCCGTCGGCCCTGCCGGCCGCGTCGACCGGATGCGGGCCGACCACGCCGAGATACGGGCCGACGACGCCGATCTGACCGTCGATCGCCGACAGCTCGATGGCCAGTACGGCCTCGGCGTCGGGCAGTAGAAGGGCGGCCCAGCCGGGGCCGTTGTCGACCCAGGCTCCGTCGACCACCGTGTTCGGATCGACGCCGAGCTGGGTGGCGAACCGGGCGATCTCGTCGGCCGACAAGGGCCCGGAGCGTATCAACGGGGGAGCCTGAAACGCGAGCCGTTCGGCGCCGCCGGATTCGTCGACGACGACCGGAACGAGCCCGGCTCCGCACTCCTGGACGATTCGACCGGGCCGCTTCGGAGATCCGCCGGTGTCCAGCCACACCCGGCAGGTGCCCAACGTGGGGTGGCCGGCGAACGGCAGCTCGACCGACGGCGTGAAGATGCGCACTGCGTAGTCGGCGGCCGGGTCGCTCGGCGTCAGAAGAAAAGTGGTCTCGGAAAGGTTCGTCCAGTTGGCGAACCTTTGCATCTGCTCGGTCGACAGGCCATCGGCGCCGACCACGACCGCCAGCGGATTCCCGTAATAGGGCTCGGCAGTGAACACGTCGACGGTTCGGTACTGGAGGCTCATGGGCCAAAACTAGTCGCTACCGTGGGCCGAGTGAGCTCCGAGACCTCGTCGCCCAACGTGATCGTCGTAACCGGAGGTGGCCGCGGTATCGGCGCGGCCACAGTACACCGGCTGGCCGCCGACGCCGTCGCCGCCGTACGGCCGGTGCACGTCATCGTGAACTATGCAAACAACGAGGTTTCGGCTCAGGCCGTTGCCAATGAGGCGACCGCCTTGGGCGACCTGGTCAACGCCTCGGCCGTCAGGGCCGACGTCGGCTCCGAAGCCGATGTCGTCAAGCTGTTCGCCGCGGCCGACGACATCGGACCGCTGATCGGCCTGGTCAACAACGCGGGGATCGTCCACCCGATCGGTGCCTTCGTCGATCTCGACGCCGAGCGGCTGGAGCGAACGTGGGCGGTCAACATCACCGGCGCCTTCCTCTGCGCCCGCGAGGCGGTGCGACGGATGTCCATCTCGGGCGGGGGTCCAGGCGGTTCCATTGTCAACGTCTCCTCCCGGGCCGCCTCGTTCGGCAGCCCCAACGAGTTCATCGACTACGCCGCGTCGAAGGGGGCGATCGACACGATGACCGTGGGTCTGGCCACCGAGGTCGCCGCCCAGGGGATCCGGGTCAACGCCGTGCGTCCCGGCCTGATCGACACCGACATCCATACCGACGCCGGCCAACCCGAGCGGGTGGCCGCCCTGGAAGGGAACGTGCCGATGCGGCGGGGCGGCACCCCCGCCGAGGTTGCCAACCTGATTGCCTGGCTGCTCTCGGCCGAGGCATCCTACGTGACCGGCGCGCTGATGGACATCGGCGGCGGGCGGTGAGTCGAGCACTGAGGCGGAACGGCACTCCGACCGTCGACCGCCGCCTGTCCGCTCCGATCGAGCTCTCCGATGCCACCGTGGCCTTCGGATCCCGGGTGGCCGTCGATTGCGCCGATTTTCGTCTCGACGCAGGTGACTCGGTGGCCGTCGTGGGCCCGAACGGGTCAGGGAAGACGACGATGCTCCGGTTGGTGGCCGGCCTGATCGAGCCGACATCCGGAACCGTGACCCGACCGGTCGACACCTCGTTCGGCTATGTGTCCCAGCACGCCAACCATCCGGCCTGGCTGCCGCTGACCGTCGACGACGTGATCCGCATGGGCCGCTACGGCGAACGAGGGATGCTCGGTCGGTTCACCGCCGCCGACCGAGCGGTCATGACCGAGGCCGCGTCGCGCCTCGGTGTGGACGATCTGATGGATCGGGCCTACGGGACATTGTCCGGGGGTCAGCGGCAACGGGTACGGATCGCCCAGGCACTGGCCATGGCCCCGGAGGTGTTGATCCTCGACGAGCCGATCACCGGACTCGACCTGCCCAGCCAACAGGTGATCCTCGACCTGATCGAGGATCAGGCCGGGCGGGGCACGGCCGTGATGATAACCACCCACCATCTCGATGAGGCCAGGCATTGCCGCCGGGTGGTTCTGATCGCCGGTCGGATCGTGGCCCAGGGCCCACCGGAGGAGGTTTTGCAACCCGACAACCTCCGGGCCACCTTCGGCGACCGGTTGCTCGGCGACCATACCCACCACGATCATGCCCAGGAGATGATCGTCGTCGACGACCACGGCCATCACCACGGTCATGGTCTCGAACACTGACGGCGGTTCTCAGGAAGACGAGGTGGACACGATGATCCGAAACCCCGACGACGTCACCGAGGCCGTCCTGACCGTGATGGAACGGACACCCGACCCTCGACTTCGGGAGATCATGGTCGGCCTCGTCGAGCACCTGCACGGATTCGTGCGTGACGTCGGTCTGACCGAGGACGAGCTGCAGGCCGCCACCACCGTGCTGAATCAGATCGGGCAGGCCAGCACCGACAGCCACAACGAGGCGGTGCTGATGGCCGGGTCGCTGGGGGTGTCGAGCCTCGTCTGTCTGCTCAACAACGGAGCAGGCGGGACACTCGAGACCACCCACAACCTCCTCGGACCGTTCTGGCGGGCCGATCAACCGGTCACGGCCAACGGCGACTCGATCATTCGCTCCGACACGCCGGGTGAGCCGCTTTTCGTGATCTTCGACCTGGTGGACACCGGCGGGGAGCCGGCGGTCGGGGCGCAGGTCGACGTCTGGCACTCCTCCCCCGACGGCCTCTACGAGAACCAGGATCGGCGCCAGGCTGATCACAATTTGCGAGGTCGGTTCCTGTCCGACGACAACGGACAGGTCCGATTCCGGACCGTCCGCCCGGCCGGCTATCCGATCCCGACCGACGGCGTCGTCGGCCGGCTGCTGGCCGCCCAGGACCGTCAGCCGTACCGTCCGGCCCACATTCACGCCCTGGCCTACAAGACCGGGTTCAAGACGTTGATCACCCAGATCTACGACGACCGCGATCCACACCTGGACACCGATCCCCAGTTCGGCGTGACCGCGGCTGTGCTCGGTCGATTCGTCCATCACTCCGAACCCCATCCCGGTCACCCTTCCCTCGACGACTGGTACACCCTCCACCACCGGCTGGTGCTGGAGCCGGGACGAGCTTCGATGCCGGTTCCGCCCATCAGGTAACGTTTGGGCGGACCGAAACGACACGGGGACCGATCCTCACAGCCGACAGAAGGAGAACCGATGTCCGACGCGATCAAGGTGCTCAAGCACTCCTTCAACGCGGATACCGATCACCAGATCGGCCTCTCGGAGAAACGCCCTCCCGACTTCGCCCGGTTCGTCGAACACCACTAGAGCGGAGACGGTACAGATCGATGTTCTACGAGTTCGACGATGCGGAGCAGACGTTCCAGACGGAGCTGCGACGCTTCTGCACCGAGGTGTTGGCGCCGCACTACCAGGCCGACGATCGAGCCGGGGCCATGCGACCGACGTTGTTGTCGGACATGGCCTCGGTCGGTCTCACCGGCCTGCGCATCCCCGCCGAGTTCGGAGGGCAGGGGGCGTCCGCCGTGGCGGCCGGCCTGGCCGCCGAGGAGGTGGGCCGAGCCGACTTCAACGCCACGTACGTCATCATCAACACCTGCCTGGTGGCCGACATCATCGTCCGCCACGCCGATCGTGACCGGCAGGCCGAGTGGCTGCCGCCGATCGCCTCCGGCCAGATCGTCCCGGCGCTCCTGTTGACCGAGCCGGATCACGGGTCGGATGCGGCGTCGATGGAGTGCCGAGCAGTACGCGACGGCGACGAGTGGGTCATCACCGGCGAGAAGACCTCGATCACCTTCGGCACCGTCGCGCAAACCGGACTGCTGATGGCCCGCACCGGCGGGCCGGGCGCTCGGGGCGTCACCGCCTTCTACGTGCCGCTCGACGACCCCAAGATCAGCCGGTTCGGGTTCGACGACCTCGGCGGCCGCTCGATCGGGCGGGCGTCCATCCACTTCGACGGGCTCCGGGTGCCCGACACGGCAATGGTCGGCCATGAGGGTGACGGCTTCGTTTCGGTCATGCAGGGGTTCGACTACTCCCGGGCCATCATCGGACTCGGCTGCCTTGGGGCGGCCCAGCAGTCGCTCGACGAGGCGCTGCAGTGGGCCAAGGATCGTGAGGCCTTCGGCCAACCGATCGGGAGGTTCCAGGCCGTGTCGTTCCCGCTGGCCGAGGCCGCCACCCACCTCCGCGGTGCCCGCCATGTCTGCTATGAGGCGCTGTGGTTGAAGGACCAGGGCCGCGAGCACGGCGATGTGGCCGCAATGGCCAAGCTGTGGGCGCCACGACTCAGCGTGGACGTCATCCACCAGTGCCTGCTCACCTTCGGCCACATGGGTTACTCGACCGAAAGTCCGCTCGGACAGCGCCTGCGCGACGTGATCGGCTTGGAGATCGGTGACGGCACCGCCCAGATATCCAGTCTCGTGATCGCCCGTCACCTGCTCGGCCGGGCGTACGCGCCCTGACGGCAACGCTCCTGGCACCGGGACGAGGCACCGGCCCCGGGCCGGCTCCAACCTACACTGACGCCGTGGATCCCTCTTCCAACATCGTGCTCACCGGCTTCATGGGAACCGGCAAGACGACGGTCGGACGCATCCTGGCCGCAGAGTTGGGTTTCGACTTCGTCGACACCGACGCCATCATCGAGGACCGCCACGGCCCGGTCGCCGACATCTTCGCACAGCAGGGGGAGGCGGTGTTTCGGGCCATCGAACGGGAGCTGGCGGCGGAACTGGCCGACCGGTCGAGGCTGGTGGTGGCCACCGGTGGACGCATGATGCTCGACCCTGACAACGTGGGATCCCTCGGTCGCAGCGGCCGCATCTTCTGCCTGGTGGCCGAACCCGACGAGATCCATCGCCGGGTCACCGCCGACGCGGCAGATATCGAACGCCCACTTCTCGCCGGGCCCGATCCACGTACCAAGATCGGCGAACTGCTGGCCGAACGCCGTGACGGGTACCGACGGTTCACCCAGATCGTCACCGACGGTCGATCGCCCGAGGTGATCGCGACCGAGATCGCCACGCTGGTCCGGTCGTCGCTCGAGCTGAAGCCGGGCGCCGCCAACAGCGGCAGCTGACCCGTCGAGTACTCGCCGCCCGCCCCGGGCATCGGCTACTACTGCTGCTGGGCCTGAGCCTGAGCCTGAGCCTGAGCCGACACCTCGAGCCGCACGTCGAGGCTCTCGCCGCCCGAGCCGTAGCGGGTTCCCACCAGAGGTGCCGCCTCCCGGTAGTCACGGCCGACGGCGACCCGCACGTAGCGATCGTCGGGGGAAATGCCGTTGGACACATCGAAACCGACCCACCCGAGCCCGTTCACATGCGCCTCGGCCCAGGCATGGCTGGCCGGGGACGACTCGTTTTCGTCGAGCAGCATGTAGCCGCTGATGTAGCGAGCCGGGACGTCGAGCTCACGGGCCGCCGCCACGAAGATGTGGGCGTGGTCCTGACACACGCCTTGGCTGCTCGTCAGGGCCTCCTCGGCCGACGTCGACGGTTCGGATCCGCCGAGCCGGTACTCGACCTGATCGGTGATCAGACCCGACAGAGCGTGCAGTCGCGTCACCGGATCTTGCTCGGATGCCACCTGGGCCGCCAGCTCCCCGATACCGGCCCCCGGTGCCGTCAGCTCGGTCGGACGGAGGTAGAACCACAGGGGGACGGCGCCCGAATCTTGCCCGACGACACCGTCGAACCCGGTGGTTTCGACGAGACCGCGGGCCTCGATTTCGACTTCGAGTGCGTCGCCGTCGATCCTCACAAGGGTGACGTGGTTGCCGAAGTGATCGTCGTAGGTGAGCTGGAGACCGCAGCCGGACAGCTCGAGAGCCCACTCGACCACGGTTTGGGTCGAACCCGAGCGCGGCGTGAGGCGGAGACGCTGGAGCCCGTAGTGGACGGGCTGATCGAACCGGTAGGTGGTTCGGTGGGAGATGTGGATCCGCAACGTCTCGATGCTCCTCAGTGGCTTCGGCGCGGAGCGCCTCGCTTCGAGTTTCGGCTATCGGGGGCCGAAACCCCGGAAACTTGACAAAAAAATCACAAGATCACGTCCCACGTATCTAGTGATAGAACCGGTAGTCGGCTTCGATTTGTTGGGCGAGTTCGGCGTTGCGGCCTCCGAGCATCTGGATGAACTCGTGTAGGCCGTTGTTGATGACGTCGTCGATCTTCGTTTCGGCCAGCTCGTCCATCATGGAGTCGATCAGATCGTGGCTTCGGTGCCGCTGCTCGTAGATCTGTTCGAGATAGCGGAGGTTCGATGCCATCTTCTTCACGGAGAACGCAATGGAACGAGGCATCCGATCGTCGAGGATCAAGAACTCGGCGATCCCGGCCGCGCTGATCTCGCCCTGATGCAGCCAGAGGTACGATTGGTGGGCCGACACCGACCGCAGGATGGTCTCCCACTGCACATTGTCGAGCGGACTGCCGACGTGAAAGGCGGTCGGGAGGAGCACGTAGTACTTCACGTCGAGGATGCGGGCCGTGTAGTCGGCCCGCTCTATGCAGGTTCCCAGCCGGCAGAAGGCGAAATCGTCGTCGCGCAGCATCGTGCCGTGCATCGAGCCGTGCACGAGGGCGCTCTGGCGTCGGATTTCAACCAGCGCGTTCTGGATGTCGCGCTCGTTCAATCGGTGGTCGAGAAGGTCGTCGAGGGTTATCCAGCATCGGTTCACCGACTCCCAGGTTTCGCGGCTCAGCGCCGTTCGCACCATACGGCCCGCATTGCGGGCCTGGGCGATCATCGCCCGCACGCTGGAGGGATTGTCGGGATCGCACAGGAGTTCCTCGATCACCTGATGGACCGTCGGTGACTCGTGGCTGATCCGGTCATCGGACACCCCGGCCGAGATCAGCACGGAACGCCAGACGTCCGCCGGGTCCGACGTGGTACCGGCGGCGATGTTCACGCCGGCGTCGATCAGCCGGGCCAGGTTGTCGCTGCGTTCCAGATAGCGGAACATCCAGAAGAGCCCACCGGCCGTCTTGCCTAACACGGTCGTCCCGCCGCCCGGTCGCCTGCGCCCGCCGGGCGGTCACGTCGTTCAGTACTCATCGGCCAACACCCACGTGTCTTTCGTGCCCCCACCCTGGGACGAGTTGACGACCAGCGATCCCTCCGTCAGCGCAACCCTGGTCAGGCCGCCCGGCGTGATGTGCACCCGGTTCGGCGACACCAGCACGAACGGCCGGAGATCGACGTGGCGTGGAGCCAGCCCTTTCTCGGTGAGGATCGGAACCGTGGAAAGGGCGAGCGTCGGCTGGGCGATGTAGTTGTCGGGGTTCGCCTTCAGCTTGTCGACGAAATCCGCGATCTCCTCCGATGACGCGGCGGGACCGACCAGCATGCCGTAGCCGCCTGACCCGTGCACCTCTTTGACCACCATGTCCTCGATGTTGGCCAGTACGTGGCTCAGATGGGCCGGCTCTGCGCACCGCCAGGTCTCCACGTTGTCCAGCAGCGGGGGACCGCCGGAATAGAACTCGATGATCTCCGGCATGTAGCTGTAGACGGCCTTGTCATCCGCGATCCCGGTCCCCGGGGCATTGGCCAGGGTGATCCCGCCGGCCCGGTAGACGTCGATGAGGCCCGGCACGCCGAGCAACGAGTCGGGCCGGAAACTGAGCGGATCGACGAAGTCGTCGTCGATCCGGCGGTACAGCACGTCGATCGGCCGGTAACCCTGGGTGGTCCTCATCGCCACCCGACCGTCGACGACCTGCAGGTCGCTGCTCTCGACCAGCTCCGCCCCCATTTGGTCGGCGAGAAAGGAATGCTCGAAATAGGCCGAGTTCATCAGACCGGGTGTGAGGACGGCCACGTTGGGCCGGTCGGTGCAGGCGTCGGGAGCACATGCCTCCAACGACATCCGCAGCGACCGGGGGTAGTCACGCACCCGCTCGACCTGGACCTGACCGAACAACTCGGGGAACATGTGCAACATGGTCTCTCGGTTCTCCAGCATGTAGGACACGCCGGAGGGGGTGCGGGCGTTGTCCTCGAGTACGTGGAACTCGTCGGGACCGGTGCGGACGATGTCGACCCCCACGATGTGGGTGTAGACGCCACCAGGCGGCCTGAAGCCGAGCATCTGCCCGACAAATGCCGAGTTCTCCGCGATGAGGTGTTGCGGGAGACGGCCGGCCTTCAAGATTTCCCGATGGTTGTAGATGTCCTCGAGAAAAGCGTTGATGGCCAGCACCCGCTGCTCGATCCCCTTCACCAGCCGAGACCATTCCCGGCCCGAGATGATTCGCGGCACGAGATCGAACGGGATCAGCCGCTCGGCCGCGTCGTCGTCGCCGTACACGTTGAAGGTGATCCCGGTGGTGCGAAAGATCGACTCGGCCTCGCTGGCCTTTGCCTGCAACCGGCGACCGTCCTCACCCTCGAACCACTGGCAGTAGTCACGGTAGGGGGAACGCGGCGAATCGCCGTTGCCGAACATCTCGTTGAAGAATTCAGTCGCCGGGCTCATGACTATGCCAATTGTCCTCGTCGGATGGGTGGATCGGCAAACGAACGTCGTGAAATGTCTGTTAACCGTTGATCGGGGCGCTGAAACAGCATGTCAAGGAACCGAGCCGGAACTCGACATGCAGCCGAAAAACCATGGCGACGGCGTCTCCGGCTCGTCAACCGGTGTTTCGCATGCCGGCGGCGATGCCGTTCACACTCAGCAACAGCGCTCGGCGAACCTGGCTGTCGATGTCGACACCGGCCCGGTTGCGGGCCAGCAGATCGATCTGCAGCACGTGCAGCGGGTCCATGTAGACGGCCCGTGTTGCCAGCGTACGCCGCAGCACCGGCAGATTCTCGAGCAGACCACGACCGGTGACCTTGGTCAGGTGGGTGACGGTCAGCTCGTGCTCCTCGGTCACCCGGTCGAAAAGATGGCGATGCTCGTCGGGCACCAGCCGCTCGACATAGCGAGCCGCGACTCCGAGGTCGGTCTTGGCCAACGTCATCTCGACGTTGCCGAGGAAGGTGGCGAAGAACGTCCACTTCTCGACCATCTCCGAGAGCAGGTCCCCGTAGCCGGCGTCGAGCACGGCCTCCAGACCGGAGCCGACGCCGAACCACCCGGGAATGATCTGACGGCCCTGCGTCCACCCGAAAACCCACGGTATGGCACGCAGGTCGTCGAGTCCCTTGGCTGCACCCCGACGACGAGCAGGGCGTGAGCCGATGTTGAGATCGCCCAGCTCCTCCACCGGGGTCGAGGTCTCGAAGTAGGCGGGCAGCGACGGAGTCTCGACAAACTCCCGGTAGACCCGGTAGGCGGCCGACGACATCTGTTCCATGACCTCGTCCCAGCGAGCCAGCCGGTCCGGATCGTAGCGGGACGACAGATGCCCGACAGAGGCCTCGAGCACCGCGGCCATCGCCAACTCGAGGTTCCGGTGGGCGATTTCAGGCTGACCGTACTTGTCGGCGATAACCTCGCCCTGCTCGGTGATCTTGACCTCGCCGGTGATGAGGCCGGAAGGCTGGGCGAGGATCGCCTCGTTGGTCGGGCCGCCGCCACGGCCGACCGATCCCCCGCGTCCGTGGAAAACCCTGATGTGAATGCCGTGGCGACGGGCCACCTCGCGGATACTCCGCAACGCCTTGTGGATCTCCCATTGGGATGTCGTGATGCCGCCGTCCTTGTTGGAGTCCGAATAACCGACCATCACCTCCTGCATGCCGCCCCGGATATCGACGAGGCGGCGATACGCGGGGATCGACAGAAGTTCGTCGAGCACATCCTCCAGGCCACGAAGATCGTCGATCGTCTCGAACAACGGGACGAACCCGATGCGGGCGACGCCGGCGGCCAAGTCGACCAGACCCACCTCCCGGGCCAGCAGCACCGGTGCCAGGATGTCGTCGACGCCCTGGGTCATCGACACGATGTAGCTCTCGATCTGGGCGTCACCGTAGAGGTCGAGATGGGCTCGGACGGTGGCGAAAAGTGCCAGCGCGTCGGCTCGGGAAGGATCGGACGGACCGTCGTCCGGCTCGGCCCCCTCCCCAGAAGCTCCCGCTGGTGATCCGGCCGACGCCAACCGGCCGTGGATGTTCAGGCGGGGAGGCGCCAGCGGACGACGGGAGTCGAGTTCGCCTGCCAGTAGGGCCGTGCGGGCTGCTCGATCGTCGGGGTAGACCTCGCCGTTCGCCGCGAACAGCGCACCGAGTGTTTCGTGGTGGACCTCGGCGTGTTCACGAAGGTCGAGAGTGGCCAGGTGGAAGCCGAACGTGGCCACCATTCGCCGCACCCGGGCGAGCCGTCCCCGGGCCAGCAGCTCACCGTCGTTCTGGATGAGAGACCGGTCGAGCATCCGAAGGTCTTCGGCCAGCTCGTCGGCGCTGCGGTAGCCCCGGTAGTCCCGCCGATCGGACAGGGGCTGATCGACCGGTCGTTCGGGATCCGACCGGGCGGCTGCGGTCTCCGCCACCCGCTGAATCATCACCGCCAGTCGAAGCCGGTACCACTCGCCTTCGTTGATCGTGCCCACCGCGCTGAACACCTCGGGAAATCTGCGTCGATCCTCCTCGATCTGGTAGCGCAACTCGTCGGTTACCGGACGGATCCGCTCCGACGCCGAGAGTTCCGCCCGTAGGCCGTCGAGCTCGCTGCGAAGCAGCCGGAGGGCCCGGGACCGCTGCAAATCGAGGACCTCGACCGTGGTGGTGGGCGTGACGTTTGGATTGCCATCGCGGTCGCCACCGACCCAGCTGCCGAAACGGACGGGGGCGGTTTCGACGGGGATGGTCTCGGAGATCTCGGCCAGCTCAACGTCGAGGTCGGCCCACAGGTTCGGGAGGCCTCGGGCGGCGAGCTGTTCGATGTAGTACAGGGCGGTACGGGCCTCGTCCACCGGTTTGGGACGTTCGCGGCGAATCTCGTCGGTTTGCCACATGGCGTCGATCAGTTCGTCGATGCGGCGGTCGATGCGGCGGGCGTCGGCCGGGGAGGTTCGGGCCAGCGCTCGTTCCTCGGTCAGCCGGCTCACCTCGGCGAGCTTGTCGAGCATGGAACGGCGTGACGCCTCCGTCGGATGAGCGGTGAACACCGGCTGCAGGCGCAGCCGCGACGCAGCCTGCGCGATCTCAGCCGGGCTGTGACCGGAATCGACCAGGCGCGGAATCGTGTCGTTCAAACGACCGGCGGATGCCTTCCGCCGGTTGAGATCCTCGATCCGGTGAACCTGTTCGACAACGTTGGCGAGGTGGAAGTACAGCGTGAAGGCTCGAACCAGGCGAATGGCGTCGAGATCGTCGACGTTGGTGAGCAACTCCGTCAACTCGGCGCCGGCGGCCTGCTGGTCGTCTTTGCGCAGGCGACGAGCCAACCGGCGAACCCGCTCGACCATCGCCAGGAACGCTTCACTTTCCTGACGGGCAATGGACTGCCCCAGTTGCCGACCGAGACGACGGATGTCGTCTCGCAGAGCCTTGTCTCGCTTGTCCCAGTCCATGGGGCCCACCCTACAGCCGCGGCCCGACGGGCGACGTGGCCCGCGTCGGGACCGGTAGAGTGGGCGATCGCCGCAGGCAGCGGACCCGCTATCCAGATCTGGCATGAGTAACGAGCACCTTTCACAAGTTGGGCAATCCGCGGTGGACCAAGCGTTCAATGGAGACGGGTTCCACGGCGATGAGGGCCCTCTGGATCCCTCGGTCTTCTTCGGATTGTTCGATGATCTGGACGACGACCCGAACTCCGAACCCGGTCCCGAAGGGGAACCGGGAGTCGAAGGTGTTCCGCCCGGGGATGTCGGGGTCGAGGAGCAGGACGGCCCCGACACCGAGGTCGACACAATCGACGCCGGCACAATCGACGCTGTCGAACCCGATCCCGACCGGCGCGGCGACGAGACCCCGGACGAGAACGCCGAAACCGAGGAGCACCTGCCGGTTGCGTCTCCGCCGCCCATCCCGCCCGGTGCCGGAAGGGCCGAGACCATCGAGAACCTCGACGGGGCCGATGCCGCCGGTGGCGTCGCAGATACCGAAGCGGCCCCGACGGCCGACGTCGACCGCAGGGCAACACAGGTCGTGGTCGGCGCCGACACTGGTGACGGCGGTGGAGCGATGGCCAAGGCGGCGCTGGCCACCATCGGCATCGGGTTGTTCGCCGGGCTCATCGTGGCTTTCGTGCTGTCTCTGCGCAGCGCCGATGGCGTGAGCGGCTCCGTCGCCGGCGGGGACCCCGCAGCGTCGACGGTGGTCGAGGATGCACCGATCGATCTTGCCGGGGCGGTCGCCACCGGAACCCGACCGACATCCGCACTCCTGGCCGACGAGTTCTCCGCCGCGCTCCGGGCGGCGATCTCGAATCGGCTCGATCTCACCTCACTCCGCTTCGAGCCGGGTACCACCGAACTCGACGCTCGGAGCGCGGTCATCGTCACCGAACTCGGAGCGCTGCTGGCCGAACAGCCCGCCGTTCCGGTGACGATTTCCGTGCGCACGTACACCGAATCGACCCCGGCCGGCAACTTCGGTCTCAGCTCCGACCAGGCCGACGCCGTCGCCGCCGCACTCGTTGCGGCCGGAGCGGCACCCGATCAGATCCGGTCCCGCGGTCTCGGGGCCACACCGCTGAGCCAAGCCGAGCCCGTGCCGAACTTCGTGGCGCTCACGCCGCAGTTCGGCGACCGCCGCCTCGACGAGACGCTCGCCGGTCAATCGCCATTCGCCCTCGGTCTTCCAGCCACGGCGACCGACGACGTCTGGCCGCTTCGGCCCGACGGCCTGCTGGCCATCGGGGAGACGGCGGACGCGCTGTCGACCTACCCGGATGCCGAAGTCGGAGCCGCCGGATACTCGTTCCTCCCCCCTTCACAAGCAGGCATCCGAACAGAGGCCGATACCGCGGCCGCTGAACTGGCCGACTTCCTGGTGACCGCCTACGGCATCGACTCCCGGCAGATCACCACGATCATCCCGGGCTCGGCGGTGTTCGTGCCCACTCCCGAACACGGCAATCACATCTGGCTGCAGACCGGCCCGGCCAGCCAGGGTGCATTCGATGTCGCCTCGGTCGATCCAGGGGCCATCACCTTCGAACCGGGATCGGCCGACCTCGACGCCGAAGGCTTGGCCGCTGTGCGGGCGCTGGCCGACATCCTCACCGCCAGTGGGGCCACCGTCGTGGTCGATGTACGTTCATACGAATCCGCCGACGCCGCCACCGACCAGGCCCTGAGCGAGGATCGGAGCGACACGCTGGAATCGGCACTGCTGACGGCCGGCGTCGCCCCGGAGCAGCTGCGCATGTATGCGTCCGGGGCGTCGAGTTACGTGCTCGGCGACGGCGGATCGGCGATCACCATGACTGTCGCCCCCTGAGTCGGCCCGCTTTAATCGCGGCCATCACCCTCAGCGCCCGTGGACGTAGGTCCAGCCGAAGCGGCCCTTGATGCAGAGATGTCCGGACGTGACGCTGTGGTCATCGGGTGACGTGACCTTGACGATCGTCTCGTCCTGCACGTGAAGATCGAGGTTGCAGCCGACGCCGCAGTAGGAACACACGGTGCGGGTCACCGACTGCTCGTCGGGCTTCCACTCCCCCGCCTGCCGCAGGTCGAATTCGGTTTTGAACTGCAGGGCGTTGGTGGGGCAGACGGCCACACAGTTGCCGCAGTACACGCACGCCGACTCGGGCAGCTCGGTGTCGAACTCGGTTCTGATGCGAGCCCCGAACCCCCGACCGGCCACGGCGATGGCAAAGGTGTGCTGGGCGTCGTCGCCACAGGCTTCGACACACTTGTAGCACAACACGCATTTGTCGTAGTCACGGATGTACAGGTCGTCCTGGATACGGACCGGTTCGGTGACCCTCAGCCGGTCGTCGCCGTAGCGATCGGGATCGGCTCCGTAGTGGTCGATCCAGGGGGCGAGATCGTCGGCCTGACTGAGATCCACGCCGGAACCAAGGAACTCGAGCACCATCTTCCGGCTGTGGCGGACCCGCTCGGTGTCGGTCTGGATCGTCATCCCGTCGGCGGCCTCCCGGCTGCACGACGGGATCAGGGTACGGGAGCCCTCCTGCTCGACGACACACACCCGGCAGGCGTTCACCGGTGTCAGATTCTCCGCGTAACACAGCGTGGGGGTGTCGATCCCGGCGCTGTTGCAGGCGTCGAGGACCGTGGCGCCCTTGGGAACCTCGACGGGCCTGCCGTCGACGGTGAGTTGCACGGTGGTTTCGGTGACGGTCATCGGTCTACCTCTCCTTCAGGGCCACCCGTGACGAGTCCGATGCCGATGGCAGAGCGGACGGCGGTGGCTGCCGTGTGGCCGAGGCCGCAGATCGATGCGTCTTTCATGGCCAGATCGATCTCGGCCAGAAGTTCGGACTGGCCCTTCGTCGGGCGGCCGCCGCTGCGGACCAACACCTCGTGTTGGCGCACCGTGCCGACCCGGCAGGGCACACACTGCCCGCACGATTCATTGCGGAAGAACTCGGCCAGGCGGGTGATCACGGGGCCGAAGTCGACGGTGTCGTTGAACAGCATCACGACGCCGGAGCCGAGCGAGGCGCCTGCGGCCCGGGCGCCTTCGAACGACAGCGGCATGTCGAGCGCATCAGGCCCGACGAAACTCCCCGCTGCACCACCGAGCATGATAGCCGCAAGGTCCCCGCCGGTGACGCCGCCGGCGAGTTCGATGAGGCGCCCAAGGGTTGACCCGAACTCGATCTCGTACACGCCTGGCTTGGCCACATGGCCGCTCAGGCAGAAGAGCTTCGTTCCCGATGACTGCTCGGTGCCGATCCGGGCGTAGGCGTCGCCCCCGTCGACCACGATGTCGAGGACGTTCACCAACGTCTCCGGATTGTTGATGGCGGTGGGGCTGTCGAAGAGCCCGTTGGTCGTGGGGAACGGCGGCTTCTGTCGTGGCTCACCTCGATAGCCCTCGAGCGAGTTGAACAGGGCCGTCTCCTCGCCGCAGATGTAGGCTCCGGCGCCCCGTCGCACTTCGAGATCGAACGAGAAGCTGGAGCGGGCGATCTTGTCCCCGAGGTAGCCGCCGGCCCGGGCCGCCTCGATGGCGTTCTCGAGGCGACGGGTGGCCAGTGGATACTCGCCGCGAATGTAGATCCAGCCCTTGGTGGCACCGGTGGCGAAGCCGGCGATGGTGGCCGCTTCGATCACGGCGAACGGATCGTTCTCGATCAGCACCCGGTCCTTGAAGGTTCCGGGTTCCGACTCATCGGCGTTGACGACGACATGCTTCGCGTCACCTGCCGCTTCGGCCACCGCCCTCCACTTCACGCCGGTTGGGAACGCCGCCCCACCGCGACCCATGAGGCCGGACGTCATGACCTCCTCGACGACGCCCGTCGGGCCTCGCCGGAAGGCCGCAGCCAGTGCCTTGTAGCCGCCGAAGGAGATGTAACTCTCCAGGCTGGAGGGATCGACGACACCGGCCCGCCGAAGGAGCAGGAGGCCCGAGGCGGTTCCCGCCCCGCCGGCCTGGGGCACGGCGGCCACCGAGGCCACATGGTCGTCGGCGTCGACCCGGTCGGGTTTGGCCCGCCCCTGGATGAACTGCGCCACCGGTCGCTCACACTGGCCGAGGCACGGGCTGCGGTGTACATGTCGGCCCTGGGCTTCCAGCGCCGCTATCACGGAATCGGCGTCGGCGATCTGACAGGCGGCGTCGACGCAGACGTGCACGACGTCGTCGGTGTGGCCCGGATCGTCGACCCGGAACATCTCGTAGAAGGTGGCCACGCCGTAGGCCTCCGCCGGCGGAACCTGGAGCTGTTCGGAGGCGTAGTTGAGCCCGCCGGGGCTGATCCAGCCCGCCTCCTTCTGCAGCGCGTGCAGCACGGGCAGCAGGAGGTGCCGCCGTTCGTTGCGACGGGTCCGACCGCCACGCACCATGCGCTCGTCCTCCACGACAACGGCCGGACCCATGGTGGCGTCGACGACCCGATCGACCGCCTTTTGCTCGTCGACGGTCGGTTTGTCGGGTCCGAAATGCAGATCTGCCACGCGGCTACTCCGAAGGGTTGGTTGCCAAGGCGGCGGGCGTGCCGGCGATCTTGTCGATACGAATTGATGCCGCTTTGAACTCGGACGTTCCCGATTTGGGATCCCAGGCGTCGTTGGTCAACAGGTTGATGTCGACCAGGTCGGGGAAGTGGAACGTGGTGAAGGCCAGCCCTTCCGGCAGATCCGAGACCACCCGCAGGCTCATCTCGACCGATCCACGGGGCGAGGACACACGGACCAGCTCACCGTCGACCACGCCGAGACGCTGGGCGTCGGCCGGGTTGAGATCGATCGTATCGCCGTAGCGGATGGGCGACGACAACCCGCCGGACTGCACACCGGTGTTGTAGGAGTCGAGCGCCCGCCCCGTTGTGAGTCGGATCGGGAATTCGTCGGTGAGCTGTTCCTTGGGCCCCTCGTGCACGACGACGCTGAACGGCGCCGGATCCCGACCGCCGAGATCGTCCTCCCACAGCCAACCGTGCAGGAACGGGCTACCCGGATGGTCGACGTCGGGACACGGCCACTGCAGGCCGCCTTCGGCCTCGAGACGCTCCCAGGTCATGCCCCCATGCATCGGCGACAGGGACCGCAGCTCGTCCCACAGCTCCTCAGCCGTCGGCGAACCCCAGTTGGCGCCCATGCGGTTGGCCAGCGAAGCAATGATCTCGATATCGTCCTTGGCCTCGCCCGGCGGGGGCACCGCGGCCCGGACCCGCTGCACCCGCCGTTCACTGGAGGTGACGGTTCCTTCGGCCTCGGCCCAGCCGATGGAGGCGGGGAAGACGACGTCGGCCATCTCCGCGGTGCGGGTCATGAAGATGTCCTGCACGATCAGCAGGTCGAGTTGAGAGAGCCTGTGGCGGGCATGCGCCACGTCGGCCTCGGAGTCGGCCGGGTTCTCCCCGATGCAGTACACGGCCCGGATGTCCTCGCCCATGGCCTCGAACATCAGGGTGAGGTGTATCCCTGGCTCGGCGGGGATGTCGGTGCCGTAGACGGCCTCGAACTTGCCGCGGACCTCGTCGTCGGCCACGTTCTGGAAGCCTGGCAGCTTGTCAGGCAGCGCACCCATGTCGCCGCCGCCCTGCACGTTGTTCTGACCCCGCAGTGGCACCAGCCCCGATCCCCAGCGGCCGATATGGCCGGTGAGCAGTGCGAGGTTGCACAGCGAGAGCACGTTGTCGACGGCATTGTGGTGTTCCGTGATGCCGAGCGTCCACAGGATCTGGGCTGTTCCGGCCGTGGCGTAGGCCTCGGCCAGCTCGGCGATGGCGACGGCCGGCACCCCGGTTACCTCCGAGGTCCGCTCCAGCGTCCAGGATTCAACCGATTCGGCGTAGGCATCGAAGCCGGAGGTGGCGTGGGCGATGAAATCGGCGTTGTGCCAGCCGTTGGTGATGATGTGGCGGGCGATGCCGTTCGACAGCGCGATGTCGGTGCCGACGTTGAGTCCGAGCCACACGTCGGCGAACTTGGCCGACGAGGTGCGCCGCGGGTCGACCGAATACATCTTGGCCCCGTTGTCGAGGCCCTTAATCAGATGATGGAAGAAGATCGGGTGCGCTTCCCGGGCGTTGGAGCCCCAGAGCACGATCAGGTCGGTTTCCTCGATTTCGGTGTAGGACGACGTGCCTCCACCGGCTCCGAACACTGTCGCCAGACCGACGACGGAGGGAGCGTGTCAAGTTCGATTACAGGAGTCGATGTTGTTGGAGCGGAGGACGGTGCGGGCGAACTTCTGGGCTGCGTAGTTCATCTCGTTGGTCGACTTCGAGCAGCTGAACATGCCGACCGCCGTGCCTCCGTGTTCGCCGGTGATCCGGGCCAGGCCCGACGCGGCGCGGTCGAGGGCCTCATCCCAGGTGGAGGGGCGCAGCTCGCCGCCGTCGCGCACGTACGGGGTGGTCAAACGCTCACGGGGACGGGCCAGGCGGCGGGCTCGCTGGAGCGCCGGGCTGGCGGTGCTGGTTGCCGTCATGATGTGCTACCTCGCTGATTGCGGTGTCGTGGCTGATTGCGATGTTGTGGCTTGCGGAGTCGTGACTTGCGGCCGTCGCTGTCGCCATCGGGCACCCTCGAAACAGCTCGGCACAAGCGATCATAATCCCAATGGAACGGTTTCGCCCAACGGTCCCACCCCACCCAACTCTTCCCGAAACATCCGCGCACCTTGCGCGATTCGGCCCCGAGAAGAATCTTTCGGGAAGATCCGCGCATAGCGCGCGTTCCACGCAGGAAGAATCTTCCGGGAAGATCCG
>JBFHEP010000018.1:0-23846 GCA_041584095.1 Acidimicrobiales bacterium
GCGGCCCTGGTGGTGGTCGAGGTAACCGATGTGATCTTCGCGGTCGACTCCGTGCCGGCGATCCTGGCCGTGTCGCAGGATCGGTTTCTGGTCTTCTCCTCGAACGCGTTCGCCATCCTCGGCCTGCGGGCGATGTACTTCCTCCTGGCCGGAGCCAAGGAACGGTTCCACTATCTCAACCATGGTCTCGGAGCCATTCTCATTTTCGTCGGCGGCAAGATGGTCGGCGCCTGGCGAGGCTATCACCTCGACGTCTGGGCTTCCTTGGCTATCATCACCGTGCTGCTCGTTGCGGCGATCGTGTTCTCGGAACGCAAGAACCGCCGGCTCGAACGGGAGAACAGCACCTCGCCGGTCGCCCCTCCGTCGGATGCTCCGTCCGGATAACTGAAGCCGCAGGGGCCTGCAGCCGATGGATGCAGGAACCAACCGAGCGATCGTCATGACCAACACGGACACACGCAACGAGAACGCCGACGGCGACCGTACCGCCGTAACCGCTGCGCCGAAATCGGTCGCGCCGACCGAAATGGTCGATCGGCGACACCGGTGGTTCATGGTCGCCTGGCCGCTGGCAATCATCTTCCACCTGCTGGCCAATATCTCCAACATCCCGCTGGCCGCCGCACTGCAGCTGGTCGCAGCCGTGATGGCCGCCCTGGTGCTGCTGCGGCCTCGACTGTCCTACGTATTGACCCTGGCGACCGTCTTTCCGATCATCACCTACCTGAAGGCACCGTTCATCGGCAACCATGAGATGATCCTGGCCATGACCGCTCTGGTGGTGCTGGCGTCGGGACTGGCCTCCGGACACCGGTGGCCGGCGACGGCACTTCCGATCCTGCGCTGGCTACTGATCATCGCCTACGCCAGCATTGCGATTTCCAAGCTGAACCGCAGCTTCTTCGATCCGTCGGTGAGCTGTGCCGTGCAATTCGCCGACGAGTTCTCCGGTTGGCTGGGCTTTCGTGTTTCGGACTTTCGATCGCTGTCGCTGGCGGCGATCTGGACGACCGTCATCGTGGAACTGAGCATTCCGGTTCTGCTCGTCGTTCGGCGACTGCGCGTCGTTGGTGTGTTGGTGGCGATGGTGTTCCACTTCATCCTGGCGCTCGAGCCGGCGGGCCACGTCTACGACTTCACGGCGACGCTGTTCCCGCTCTTCGTGGCCTTCGCCCCGGCTACGGTCCGCGAGACCATCTCCGATCGCATCGACCGCCTCGCCGGCGGCTTGGGTCGAACAGCGATCGCGTTCGGCTCGTTGACGGTGATCGTCGCTCACCTCACCGTGATCGTGGCGACGTCCGCTCCGGTATGGACCGTTGCGTATCCGGTGTGGCTCATCGTCGGCACGACGGCCCTCTGGTGGGTCTTCTCGTCGATCGTCGCCCGCTCGAGGGAGCGGGGGAGTTGGTCCGGCGACCGTGTCGCGGCCCGGGGCCCGCTGGCGATCGTGGTGCCGGTGGTGGCGATCCTGGCGGTCAACGCCGCGGCACCCTATCTGCAGCTACGCACGGCAGCGGGGTTCAACATGTATTCGAATCTGGAGACCGTGGGGGTCGACGGTGACCATGTGCTGAGCGGCCTGCTCGACGGTGTCCGGTCGCACGAACTGGTTCTGATCACCGACGCTCCCGAGGATCATCCGCTGGCCTACTATGTCACCGAGGGACGGGCGCTACCAGCGGACAATCTGCGATGGTTCCAGCGCGATCGTCGGGCTGTGGCTTCACCAGCCGAGCTGGCGAGCGACGATGAGGTAACGCTCCAATGGTTGGCGGGATCGGCGGCGGTGGACGATCCGGGGCGACTGTCCGATGTCGAGGTCGGCGACGGCTCATGGTCGGAGCGATTGGCTCACAAATTCGGTTTCGTACGGGCGGTCGACCTGTCGAGCCCGGCCGGCTGCCTGAGGACCTGGGGTCCAGCGGGCTGACGGCACTGATCCGTCCGGCCCGGTTCGTTCGGCCCGGGCTGTTCCCGCCCACTGGGCCGAACGGATCATGGACGGGGCAGGACTTGGGAAAAATCACCGATCTCTGGGAAGAAACTCCTATGTAGATCGTGCAGATTCGCGACGACCCAATAAGGGTCAGCCCATTTTTGGGATCAAATATACGACGAGAACCGGAGACCCATCCAATGCTTGTCCATCAGTACATGGCGGCAGCGTTGTCGCCCCGAGCCGGGTCGGAGCGCGGCGCCTCCGTCGTTGAGTACTCACTGCTGCTCGCACTGATCGCCGTGGTTTGCATCAGTGCCGTCACCTTTCTCGGCGGTCAGACCGCCGACAGCTACAGCCAGCTCGGGAACTCACTCAACTGAGCCGAACGCACCGGGACGCCGGTGTGCCACGTTTCGGTGGCAATCGGCTCGCGAATTCGTTTGTCAGAAGGCAGGAGCGGATCTCCGCTCCTGCCTTAGTCGTTTCAACTCACCAGCCCAGGTCCTCCAGCGCCCCTTCGGCACCGGCCTCCACACTCCACGCGGTGTTCGGGTTGACGAGATAGGCGTAGGAGCGGACCAACTCGCCGTCGGTTTCGATCCAGTCGAGCAACGTACCGCCGTAACCGGAGATCGTGGAACGGGCAAAGCGGAAGTCGCTGAGATCCTGTTCGTAGATCGACCAGCCGTCGACACTGCGGACCGAGATGAGCAGCACCAGTGCCGGGTCGAGAGAAGTCTCGACTCTGCTCGACAGCCAACTCAACACTTCGGACAGGTTGTCGCCGATGGCCGTGAAGATCTCGAAGTCGATACATCGCCGATCCGGGCACAGGACGAGGGCGGCATGGGCGAAGGCGAACTCGTCGCTGAGTTCGAACGCGAGACCGAGAGCGTCGCGGAACGAGTTGATGGAATGGGGTAGAGGAACGATGGACATACGTGAACTCCACAGGAGTTGGGACTCACGATGGCCTCGGCCATGATGCAACATCGCCACACACGCCTCTCGCCGACGGCAGCGTCCGCTTCGGATCGGACTCGATGGTGGATACGGAGAAACGTAGCACCGGGGTGTGACGGTCTCGGCCTGGTCGACGAGCGGAGCAGGCGTCGAAACTACAGGTCGAAGCCCGTCCGCTGGCAGACGGCCCGCAGCGCGAAACTGGATCGGATGCGGGTGACGCCCGGCAATTGGGCGAGATGGGTGCGGTGTACCCGCTCGAAGTCCTCGACGTCGTTGCAGGCCACCTGCACGAGATAGTCGGCGTTGCCGGCCATCAGATGACAGCTCATCACCTCGGGGCACTTCACGATGGCGGCTTCAAAGGTGTCGAGCGACTGTTCGGACTGCCCGGCGAGTGAGATCTCCACGAACACGGTCGTGCCTTTGCCGACCGCCTTGCGACTGATCAGGGTCACGTAGCCCTCGATCACACCCTTGTCCTCGAGAGACCGGACCCGGCGAAGGGTGGCCGATGGCGACAGCCCGACGGCGCCGGCCAGGTCGGCGTTGGTCTGGCGGCCGTCGCTCTGCAGTTGGTTGAGGATCAGCCGGTCGATGCTGTCGAGCTGTGCGTCCACGAGGCTTTGCTCCTTCGTCGAATCCGGCACATGGTGGCTCGGATCGCCATGAGTGCAACATGACGTTGCGCGTGTCTGACTCTATACAACCAAATCAGCCGCGTTGAGACACAAAGTTCACGGATTTTGCAATCAGGGTTCGCCACCGTTGGGTTACAGTCGATACACCGGCACGTCGTGCCACCATGGTGACTCATCAGGAAGGGGAGCAACGATGCTCGTAGGGGTACCGAAAGAGGTCAAGGACGCCGAGGCGCGGGTGGGGCTGACCCCCACCAGCGTCCGCGAGCTGATCGATCGCGGCCACGAGGCCGTCGTCGAAACGGGTTGCGGTCTCGGCATCGGTGCCACCGACGACGACTACCACGCGGTCGGCGCACGGATCGTCGAGACTGCGGCCGAGGTGTTCGCCGAAGCGGAGATGATCGTGAAGGTCAAAGAACCCCAGGCCCCCGAGCGGGCCATGCTCCGTCCCGACCAGATCCTCTTCACGTATCTCCACCTCGCCCCGGATCCCGAGCAGACGAAGGATCTCCTGGCCAGCGGCGCCACCTGCATCGCGTATGAGACCGTCACCGACGCCGACGGCGACCTTCCGCTGCTGGCTCCCATGTCCAAGGTTGCGGGCCGCATGTCGATCCAGGCCGGTGCCCGCAGCCTCGAGGGCCCGCAGGGCGGCGCCGGCCTCCTGCTGGGTGGGGTGCCGGGCGTTGCGCCGGCCAAGGTCGTTGTCATCGGCGGCGGCGTCGTCGGATCCAATGCCGTCGAGATGGCGGTGGGCATGGGGGCCGATGTGACGGTGCTCGACCGCAACGTCGACGTCCTCGATGAACTGGCCGCACGATTCGGTCCCGCCCTTCGCACCGTGTACTCGACCGGAGCTGCGGTGGAGGAGCTCGTTCTCGACGCCGATCTCGTTGTGGGTGCCGTACTCATCAAGGGGGCCCGGGCCCCTCGGCTGGTGACTAGGGAGATGGTGGCGGCGATGCGTCCCGGATCGGTGCTGGTCGATGTGGCCATCGATCAGGGCGGCTGCATGGAAACATCGCGACCGACAACCCACAGCAACCCGACGTACCTGGTCGACGACGTCGTCCACTACTGTGTCGCCAACATGCCTGGAGCGGTCCCGAAAACATCGACCTACGCGCTCAACAATTCGACACTGCCGTTTACGCTCGCACTGGCTGACAAGGGGGCCAAGCGGGCCTTGGCCGAAGATCCCCACTTGAGGAACGGCCTCAACGTGGCCAGGGGGCGGATCACGGAGTTGGCGGTTGCCGAGTCGCTCGGGCTCGACTTCGTGGAAGCCGAGACCCTCATCGACAGCCTGTAGGCGGGCCCGCCGCAGCTGGCCGGGCAACCCGGATCGCGTCGCTGAACATCGTTCGGCGTGTTGCAACCGTGGTTCGACGCGCCGACTTGGGGGAAACTGCCCATGGAATGAGCCGAATCTTGGCCTCCATCGTGGGTGGCCGAGCCGGTATCCGGCTACTCTCGCTAGCAGCGGCAACCAGCGACACGCACATGGCGAACGCCGGCCACGCCGTACGACAATTTCGCAGAATCAACAGTGTCACGCAGGGAGCAGAAGCGAGCCGACGGCGGTCTGATCCGGTCCGAGCTCGAGACCAACCTGGTCTCCGGTCCGGTCGACTATGCCCTTTTGTCCCCCGGGGGAGTCCACAGCGGCGATCGTCCGATCCTGATCTGGCTCCACGGCGGGGGCGGTTCTTTACGTTTTCTCGAGAGCTGCCGGCCACAGTTCATGAGCTGCTGGGCCGATCGATCTCTGCCGTCGATGGCGGTGGCCACCCCGAGCGCCGGCTGGTCGTTCTACCTCGACGACCACGACGGGTCCGAATTGTGGGAGACCTTCCTCCTCAACGAGTTCATCCCTCACGTGCGGGCCGAAACAGGATGTGAGAGCGGGCCGGTGTTGATCGGTGGCATCTCGGTCGGCGCGCTCGGTGCGCTTCGTCTGGCGTTCAAACACCCGGACCGGTTCAGCGCCGTTGTGGCCATCGAACCGACCATCGAAGCCGCCCTGGCTTGGGACCGGGTGCCGAATCGCGATCGGGTGTACATGCCGGACCGGATCCGTGACCGGTTGTTCGGCAATCCGCTCGACCATCAGTTCTGGAAGGCGAATCATCCGACCTCGTTGGCGGTGGCCAACAGCGCGGCGATCGCGGCAGCCGGTCTGTCGATCTACCTCGAGGCCGGCGATGAAGACCGGATGCACGTGCAGTACGGCTGCGAGCTGTTGCATCGTTGCCTTTTCGACGTCGGGTTGCGCCACGAGTACCGGCTCACCCGTGGCGGCAACCACGTTGGCCCTTCCGTCGGGCCACGAGTCACCGAGGCGCTCCGCTTCGTCGGTCGACAGCTGTGGAAGACCTACGACCAGGACAACACCATCGACTCCCTGATCGAGATGGAGACCTTCGACGCTCAAGTAGCCCAACTCGAACGATCTTCGGGCTACCGGCGAAGCGAAATCATCCAAGGCCCGGCGTGTGATCTGACGGTGGAGATCCAGGGCGACGGACCTCCCGTGGTGGTCCTCCCGTCGCTCGGGCGCACCGTTGCCGACTTCGACGATCTGTCCGACCGGTTGGCCGCGGCCGGCTATCGGGTCCTCGGCCTGCAACCTCGCGGCCTCCACGGCTCCTCGGCGTCGGTCGTCAACATCACGCTCGTCGACCTGGCGAAGGACGTCGCGACTGTCATCAAGGCCAACGGGGGCGGACCGGCGGCCATCATCGGCCACGACTTCGGCGGTCAGGTCGCCCGGGCCACGGCCACCAAGTTCGGTCGCTGGGTCCGCCACCTCGTCCTGCTGGCCACCCCTGGGCCGGAGCTTCCCCGTCCGGAGCCGGCAACCGCACACCGCCGGGTGTTCATCACGTCGTTGACGCTCGAGGAGCACCTCGAATCGGTGGCCGTCGCCTTCTTCGCCGATGGCAACGACCCGGTGGCCTGGGTCGACGGCTGGTACCCGCTGGTCGCCAGCGCCCAGCTCGAAGCGCAACAGCGGACGCCGACAAACGACTGGTCGACCGCCGGCACGGCCGATGCGCTCATCATCCGGCCCGAACACGATCGTATGGTCTCGGCGGAGAGCACGAGGCTGCTGGCCAATGAGCTGGGCGGAAAGGTTTCACTCCTCGAAATACCGGGGGCGGGGCATGCCCTGCTGCCCGAACAGCCTGACGCCGTGGCCGTCGCCGTGCTCACCTGGCTGCGTCGGCACGGGTGACCAGGTCGAACGGCTGTCCTTGCTGAGCTGTATAGCTGGTTTTGGTCGCTTGCAAAACCAGGCACAATGAGCGTCCCTGCTTGCGCCTCCCCGGCGCGGCAACGAGGGTGGTTTCGAGGGTCGAGAGGTTTCATGGCGCGTTCGGGATTGAGCCGGTGCTGAGCAAGGTGCTACCCCTCGTGCTGTTGGCCGTTTTGGCGGTGGTTGCGGTACGCCAGGTGTTGAGCCCGGGAGGCGACACCCGCACGGAGATCTTTCCCTCGTCGACCACTCCCGAGGAATCGAGCACCATTCCCGGGACGAGGGCGGTCGACCTACCCGATGTGACCACGGCAGATCTCTCGAGTCGGGTGACGGCATCCGGTGCCACCCGATCCGCGGCCGGATCGACGTCGACCAGCTCCTCGACGCCTCCGTCGTCGTCGACCTCGAGCTCCGCGACGAGTTCGTCGTCGACCAGCTCATCGGCCACCACCGCGCCGTCGACGCTGACGACGATCACGGTCATCACCGTTCCGACCACCGAGATCACGATCCCGACCACGGGCTCGACAACCACGCCGCCAACGCGACGGACCACGATCACCCCGCCTCCCACGCAGCCGACCGCTCCGCCCCCGACCGGCGAGAATGGCGGCGGCGCCGGCGCAACCGGAGACTAGGCGCCGGAGCCGATCTCCGCTTTGCGGCGGGCCATGAAGTCGAGCAGCTCGGCGTCGATCGCGTCGTCGATGGGTGGCGCCTCATAGTCGGCCAGTCGCTGCTTCCAGATGGTGTTCGCCCGCTGGGCGGCGTCGAGCGCCCCTTCCTCGGACCACTGCTCGAAACTCGAGTTGTCGGCCGTCGTCGACCGGTAGAAGGCCGTTTCGAAGTTGGCCAGGGTGTGGGCGGTACCGAGGAAGTGCTGGCCGGGGGAATTGCCGAGAATCGCCTCGACCGCCTGGCCGTTCTCGCTCATGTCGACGCCTCTGGCGAAGACCTCCATCATGCCGAGCTGATCCGCGTCGAGCACGAACTTCTCGTAGCCGACGGTCAACCCCCCCTCCAGCCAGCCGGCGGAGTGCAGGGCGAAGTTGACACCGCCCATGATCGTCGGGATGAGGGTGGCCTGGCTCTCGTAGGCGGCCTGGGCATCGGGAAGTTTCGAGGCGCACAGTGAACCGCCGGATCGGAACGGGACACCCAGCCGTCGGGCGAGCGCGGCCACCACGTACAGCACCAGGGCCGGCTCCGGTGTTCCGAACGTCGGGGCCCCGGTCTGCATCGACATGGAGCTGGCGAACGATCCCATGATCACCGGTGCCCCCGGCCGCACGAGCTGCACGAACGTCATGCCGGCCAGCGCCTCGGCCAGGGTTTGGGCCGCGACCCCGGCGGCGGTGACCGGCGACATCGCCCCGGCCAGAATGAACGGGGTGATGATGCAGGCCTGGTTGGCCCGGGCGTAGGCCTCGGCCGCGGCGAGCATCGTGGCATCCCACACCAGCGGCGACGACGCGTTGATGAGGCTGGTCATGACGGTCCGGTCGGCCAGATCGCCACCGAACGCGATCCGGGCCATCTCCACTGAGTCCTCGGCCCGTTCGCCGGCGGTGACCGAACCCATGAACGGTTTGTCGGAGTAGCGCAGGTGGGCGTACACCATGTCGAGATGGCGGACAGGGACCGGAATGTCGACCGGCTCACAGACGGTGCCGCCCGAGTGATGCAGCGCCGGTGCCAGGTAGGTCAGCTTGACCAGATTCTGGAAGTCCTCGAGTGTGGCGTAACGCCGTCCGTTGTCGAGGTCGTGAGCGAACGGTGAGCCGTAGTTGGGAGCGAACACGGTGGCATCGCCGCCGACCTGCACCGACCGCTCCGGGTTGCGGGCGTGCTGGGTGTAGATCGCCGGGGCATTCTCGGCCACGATCTTTCGACACATGCCTCGGGGGAAGCGCACCCGCTGGCCGTCGACCTCCGCCCCGGCGTCGGCCAGTAGCGTCAGCGCGTTCGGATGGTCGACGAAGTCGATGCCGACCTGTTCGAGGATGGTGTCGGCATTGTGTTCGATGATGGCCAGGCTCTCCTCGCTGACGACCTCGAACGGCTTGATCGCTCTCGTGATGTAGGGCTGGTGGACCGGGGCACTGGCCTGACGAGCCGCTTGGCGTCCGGCCCGGCCTCCACTGCGACGGCCTCGTGCTTGATCGCTCATCGAACTGGTTCCTTGTGAGTCGTTGGCGGATTCACCGTCGGGCCGCCGCCCCGGCGGCGTCGGCGCCGCTGCGGATCCCCTGCGGACGATGTCGGGACCGGCAGGTCGACCGCGGTGGAGAGGTGGGGTGTCGGGGCATCGAGATGGGGAAAGGCCAGGGCGGACACGAACAGTTCCTGAAAGCGCGGTTCGGTGGCCGTCTCGACCTTGGTGACCGAGGCCACCACCCGTTCCATCTCCGATCGTTCGCTCGCCGACAGCAGGGCTCGAACGGCACCGGAGCCTGCGGCGTTGCCGACGGCCCGGACGGCGTCGGGCCGGCAGTCGGGGATCAGCCCGAGCACCATGGCACAGATCGGGTCGATGTGGGCGCCGAACGCACCCGCCAGGCGGATTTCGTCGACCGAGTCGAGTTCGGCGTGTTCGAGGAGGAGGTCGATCCCGGCTCGCAGGGCGGCTTTGGCCAGCTGGATGGCGCGAACATCGTTCTGGGTGATGACGATGTCATCGTGGAGGCGGTAGCTGAACGTCCGCTCGTTGGCCACGATTCGCCGGCTCCGCTCGGCGCCCGAGGCGACGATCACCCCTTGGGCGTCGATGATGCCCGCCAGGAACATCTCGCTGATGACCTCGATGATGCCCGATCCGCAGATGCCGGTGACCGACGGCCCGGCCTCGTCGAAGGCCGGGTCGTCCGACCAACACTCGTTGCCGATCACCTTGAATCGGGGCTCGAGCGTATCGCGGTCGATGCGGACCCGTTCGATGGCGCCGGCGGTGGCCCGCTGACCGGCCGAGATCTGTGCTCCCTCGAACGCCGGCCCGGTGGGGCTGGATGCGGCCAGCAGCCCCGAGCGGTTGCCGAGCACGATCTCGGCGTTGGTCCCGACGTCGACGAGGAGTTGCACGTTATCGCTCTCGTGGGGTTTCTCCGAGAGGATGGCGGCCGCCGTGTCGGCCCCGACGTGGCCGGCGATGCACGGTCCGAAATAGACCGTCGGACCGGCCGGTAGATCGAGCGAGGTCGCCTCGACGGTGACCGCCGCGTCGGTGGCCAGGGGAAACGGGGCCTGGCCCAGGGGAGTGGGGTCGATTCCGAGGGCCAGGTGCTGCATGATCGGGTTGCCGACCAGGACGACTTCGGTCAAACGCGACCAGTCGAGCGCAGCCTCGGTCAGCAGCTCGTTCAGCAGCTCGGAGAGCGCGTTGCGAACGGCCGTTGTGAGTTCGATGTCGCCACCGGGGTTCATCATCACGTAGGAAACCCGGCTCATCAGATCCTCGCCGAAGCGAATCTGCGGGTTCATTCGCCCCGCGCTGGCCAGGAATTCGCCGGTCGTCAGATCGCACAGGTGGCCGGCCACGGTGGTCGAACCGATGTCGATGGCCGCCCCGACGATCCGATCGACGAAGCCCGGCCACACCGCCGTCACCAGCGCATTGCCCCCATCGGCGCTGCTGCGGCGTACGGCAAGGGTCAGGCCGGTCCCGGGATCGGCCGTCGCCCGATGCAGTTCGGAAAGGACGTCGAACCGGAAGCCAACGTCGGCGATTCCCCACTCGGCGGCCAGACGCTCGGCGACGAGGGACGTGACGCTCGTCCCCTGGGCGTTGTCGTCGACCTTGATGAAGTGCAGCGTGACCAGCGGGTCGACCATCAAACCGTCGACGTTGGCCGCCTTGCGAACGACCTGTTTGTGGATCTGACTCTGCGGGGGTACGTCGATGACGAGATCGCCCTCGACCCGGGCGCCGCAGCCGAGACGGAGCCCGGGGCGAAGCGGGCGGGCGCCGCGATAGTCGAGTTCGAGCGACTCGGGGGCGCTGACGTGATCGGGCCGGACCGTCACCGCCCACTTGGAGAACTCACCGGTCGACACCGAGACCTGGCAGCGGCCGCAGATGCCTCGTCCGCCGCAGACCGAGTCGAGGTCGACGCCGAGCAGGCGGGCCGCGTCGAGCACGGTGCAGCCGGCGGGCACCGTGCCGTGGAGACCGGACGGGGTGAACACGATCCGGCGCCGGTCGGTGGTGGCGTCCTCCGGTGGTGGCGGCGACACACCGAGCGGCGGTGTGTCGGGTGTGGACTGATCGGCCGGGTCGGTCACCGCTACTCCGTTGGCCGCCGACGGCGACCGCCGCGGCGCCGTCCAGCACCGCGTTCGGCCTCGCCCTCAACCGGTTCCCGGAAGTTGGCGATCCAGGTCGAGCAGTTGGCATCCTGATTGTTGAGCACGTCGGCGGCCAGCACGCACGCCTTGACCTCGGCGTGCATCGGATTCATGATGGCCGAGGTCATACCGTGTGAAATGGCCATGGCGAGGAAGCTGCCGGTGACCGCGTGCCGGTTGGGCAGGCCGAAGCTCACGTTGCTCGCCCCGCAGGTCGTGTTGACCCCGAGCTCGGTGCGAAGACGGTGGACGAGGGCGAAGACCTGACGACCTGCGGTGCCCATCGCCCCGATGGGCATGACCAGCGGGTCGACCACGACATCGGCTGCCGGAATGCCGTGGTCCGAGGCCCGGTTCACGATCCTGCGGGCCACTTCGAAACGTACGTCGGGGTCTTCGGAGATTCCGGTGTCGTCGTTGGAGATGGCGACGACCGCGGCGCCGTATTTCGCGACGAACGGCAGCACCCGCTCCATGCTCTCCTCCTCACCGGTGACGGAGTTGATGAGCGGCTTGCCCTTGTAGACCGCAATGGCGGCTTCGAGGGCGTCGATGATGGAGGAGTCGATGGAGATCGGCACGTCGGTGATCGACTGCACCAGCTCAACCGCCTTGGCCAGCAGCGCCGGCTCGTCGGCCAGCGGAATCCCGGCGTTGACGTCGAGCATGTGGGCGCCGGCCGCCACCTGGTCGAGGGCGTCTCGCTCGACGCGGCTGAAGTCGCCGTTCTTCATCTCCTCGGCCAGGATCTTGCGGCCCGTCGGATTGATCTTCTCCCCGATCATCACAAAGGGGCGACCGAAACCGATCACGACCTCCTTGGTTGCCGAGCTGAGAATGGTGTCGGTCATGTACTCACCTGACTGCTTACCTCTATCAGAGGATGGTTTTGGATCGGTCATCGATTCCGCCGGCGGCCACGAGAGCCTCGAGGCGGTCACGATCGTATTCGATGTTGAGTCTGGTCGCCGTCTCGGCGGCCACTTCGTCGCCGTTGGATGTGGCGTCGATCGGTGTCGACTCCCGTCGCCACTGGGCGACGTAGGCCGAGGTCTCGGTGAGCCCGGCGACGGTCGCCGCCCGGTCGATCGCCACCTGAAACCTGGGGTTGAGCAGCTCTTTGTGGCTGCGGCCGCCGGCGGTGGCGGTGACCTGGGCCGGGATATCCCGCCAGTAGATGACGGTCACCTCATTGGATCGTGCTCGACGGCGGCTCATGCCGACTCCTCGGCGGCCGAAGCCTTCCGGCCACTCATCGCCACCTCGACGACCGAGGTCTCGAGGTCGCCGTAGCCGGTGACGACGAGCTCGAACTCGAGCCCGAGTCGCCGTGCCGCCTCCCTCGCCTTCGCGTCGACCGCTGGATCCGCGACCTGGCACAGATAGACGAGTCGACGGTAGTTGCCGAAGTAGAGCTCGGCCAGTTCGGGATGCGTGTCGATCCCGAGGGCTTCGACAACGAAGCGATCGAAGTGTTTGGCCAGATAGTCGGTCAGGTAGAAGGTTCCGGGTTCGGCCTCGTGGAGCTGGAGGAACCGCTCGTGCCCGGCGAAGAACTGATAGCAGTGATCGCCGGGCAGGCGTTGCAGACCGTGGGTGGCGCAGAACCGGTCGAGGGCACCCCCGGTGCCGCAGTCGCCGTAACCGATGAAGATGGTGTCGTACCGGCTCCCACCGTCGCCGCTACCGGTGTCGGTGTCGCAGTTGCCGCCGTCCAGGTGGGAGGACAGGCGAGCCTCGAGTGCGGGCACGATCTTCTCGGGACGCATGTGATACTCACCGGGCAGGCACTCGACGGTGACGTTAGACAGACCGTTGACGCTGGAGATGGCCTTCAGCTCACGCGCCAGCGCACCGCACGCCAATATCAACACCGACGGCGTGCGACTGCTTTGCAGATCGCGGTCGAGTTCGCCTTCGGCAAACGTCGCAGGTGTGCGACTGCTTTGCAGATCGCGGTCGAGTTTGCCTTCGGCAAACGTCGCAGGTGTGCGACTGCTTTGCAGATCGCGGTCGAGTTTGCCTTCGGCAAACGTCGCGGGCTCCATGATCGCTACGCCGCGGCTCGACGCTCGGACACGAGCTTGGTGGCGGTTTCCGAGGCCACGGCGGCGTCGCGACAGTAGGCGTTGGCGCCGATGGCCTCGCCGAATTCCTCGTTGAGCGGTGCGCCGCCGACGAGCACGATGTAGTCGTCGCGAACGCCCTTCTCGACGAGGGTGTCGATCACGACCTTCATGTACGGCATGGTGGTGGTCAACAGGGCCGACATTCCAAGAATGTCCGGTTTGTGTTCGGCGAGCGCATCGAGGAAGCCGTCGACGTCGGTGTTGATGCCGAGATCGATCACCTCGAAGCCGGCCCCCTCCATCATCATGGCCACCAGGTTCTTGCCGATGTCGTGGATGTCGCCCTTCACCGTCCCGATGACCATCTTGCCGATCGGCTCGGCGCCGGTCTCGGCAAGTAGCGGCCGGAGAATGGCCATGCCGGCCTTCATCGCGTTGGCCGCCAGCAGCACCTCGGGGACGAACAGGATGCCGTCGCGGAAGTCGATGCCCACGATCCGCATGCCCTCGACCAGGGCGGTGTTCAGCACCTTGTCGGCCGACCAGCCCCGCTCGAGCAGGATGTTGGTGCCCTCGGCGATCTCGTCGGCCAGGCCGTCATAGAGATCGTCGTGCATCTGGGCACAAAGATCTTCGTCGTTCAGCGACGCAAGATCGATGTCGTCTTCGTCGGCGATCGCCGTGTCGTCGGTCTGATTGTCAGACATTGGCGTGCTCCCCTGCAAACCGAAACGAGTTCAACCGTTTACCTGTGATTCTGGTCAAGCGTACTGGTTCGACCGCGGATGTTCATGAGGTCGGTTTCTGACGCTCACGACCACCGTGTTCGGGTCGGCCCTACGGCGCGATCCCATGGGTCGGGCGGCCCTTCGGGCTCGCCGAGGGTCCCGCGTGCCACGATGTGGAACTGTACCGTATCATGAAATCAACCGGAAATCCAGGGTGAATCGGCCGTCCGGGCGACCCGAAGCGGGCGTCGTCTCAGGCTCCGTTGCGCCGTCGGCGGGGAAGAAGATAGACGGCCAGCGCGGAGGCCCGTGCCGGGTACGGAAGGAAGTCACGGGGCCGGGGGATCATCGAACCCGGCTTGGTCACCACTCGATACACCACGTAGAGAGCGACGGCGGCGTGGGTGACGATGAGCGAGACGAAGTACTGGGCCGGCCCGAACGTGTTCATCAGGATCGTGGCGAGGAAGGGACCCGCCGTGGCTCCGATCGCGTTGGTGGTGACGAGGGCGGCGCTGGCCCCGAGCATCTGCTCCGGCTGAAGCCAGTCGTTGGTGTAGGCGATCGACAGCGAATACAGGGGGAAGGTGCAGGCCCCGATCGTGAACATGAGCAGGTATCCGGCCCCCGAACCGGAGTCGACGACGAGGAGCAACGCCGCTGCGACCGTGGCCAGGAAGCCGAGGGTGATCATGATCGGCCGCCGCGGCATTCGGTCGGCCAGATGGCCGACCGGGAACTGGCCGACGACCCCTCCGACCATCGGGGCTCCCATGAACAGCGACACCTGCCCGGGTCCCAGTCCGGCCTGGGTGGCGTAGACCGCTCCCATGCCGATCAAGGCACCGGTGGCCATGCCGACCAGCACCGACACCACGATTCCGGTCGGCACGATGGCGGCCAGATCCCGGATCGACATGACCTCCGGGGTCAGAGTTGGTGGCGAACTCGAAGCCGAGAGTGAGATCGGCACGAGCGCAAGCGAGATCAACACCGACGAGATGAGGAACAACCGGATACCGGTGCCGTCGGGCACGTTGAGGAGGAGCTGGCCTGCGGCGAAGCCACCCATCGAGACCACCATGTAGAAGGCCAGCATCCGGCCCCGGTTGGCGTTGGTGGCGAGATCGTTGATCCACGACTCGGCCACCACGTACAGTCCGGCCATGCAGAAGCCGGTGGCGAACCGCATCAAGCCCCAGGCGACCGGGTTGACGGTCAGGAGGTACACCAGTGTGGCCGTCGATGCAAGCGAGGCCAGGGCGGCGAACACCCGGATGTGGCCGACCGAGCTGAGCGCCTTGGTGGCGGCCCGGCTTCCGGCGAGGATGCCGACGAAGTAGCCGCTCATCACCAGGCCGATGGTGCTGGTTCCGAAACCGGCCTGTTCGGAGCGGATGCCGACCAGTGTTCCCTGCAGGCCGTTGCCGATCATCATCAGACCGATGCCGGTGAACAGGGCCCACGCCGCGGCCGCTGTTCTCGAGGCCCGCAGCAGTGGTCCGAGTTCACCGGTGTCGTCGCGAGCGGTGGTCGCGGTGCCTGTCGCGTTGTCGGAGTCCAAAGGGATCGTGCTTTCTGACGGGGCCTGGGCGGCCCGGGATGTCGAGCACGGTGGAAACGGTGTCCGACCCCGAAAAGCTACCGCTCTGGACGGCCCGTCAGGCGCCACATGAGGTGAAAGTCCTATCTCTGCTGTCGCATGAACAGCCGACCTGCGCGTGCTCTGTGTCGCTGACGACGCGTGGACTCGCAGAACGGGCCGAGGGGCCCAGTCAGTCGAGGTGGGTCTGACGCCACACCTCGGTGGCCTCCACCTGGTTGAAGGTGAAGCAGTGCAGATCCTCGACGTTCAGCCTGCGAAGATGCGGCGACAGCGGCTCGAGCAGGTCGTTGGGATCGTAGTGGGTCATCGTCACGAGTTTGGTGATCGCCTTGCGGTTCTTCTTCAGATACCCGAGAGACGCCCCGATGCCCAAACGGGCGCCCATGGTCATGAGTTTGGCCCGGTCGATCACGCCGGGAATGCCGAGGTGGATCGGCAGTGCCATCCCATTCGCTCGTTCCCGCTCGACCCACGCCACGAGGCGCTTCGGATCGAAGCACATCTGGGTGCTGGCGTAGCCTCGAATGCCCGCCTCAGTCAGGACGTGCTGTTTCCTCATGAGTGCCCGGTGGAGTGCGTCATCGGGGATGGCGACGTGGCCGTCCGGGTAGGACGTGACCCCGACGGTGTGCAGCTCCGGCCCGGCGTCGAGGAGGTCGACGAGGAAGTCGACCGCCGCCGCGTACGGCCCGTGGGGCGGATCGGCGTCACCCCCGACAAGGAACATGCGGCCGATCTGCTCGCTGCGCAGCCAATGGGCGATCTCGGCCACGTGGGGCTTGCTTTCCACCATTCGGGCGGCGATGTGGGGAATCGCCTCGTGACCGCGGGCACGAATACGGTCGGTCAACTCCATGGTGGTGGCGATGCCTTTGACCGGCGAGCAGGTCACCGACACCTTCGACGCCGGTGGCAGGGCCTCGATCGCCGCGTCCACGCTTTTCAGCGGCACCAACTCGAAGGTGAGGTTGGCGATGAGGTCCAAGCGGTGCTCGGCGTCCGTCGCCGACTCGTGAGATGTGGTCCTACTCCGGTTGAGCATTGACGGGCTCCTGGGTTTCCAACTCGTTCCGCGTACGGTGCAGATTTTCGGGTGTTTGTGGGGATTTGGGTTTGGTCTAGCTGAGGCCGACGATCTCGCCGTTCTCGTCGATGTCGATCGACATCGCCGCCGGGTTCTTGCCGAGGCCGGGCATGGTCCGCATGTCGCCGCAGATCGGGTAGACGAATCCGGCGCCGACGGAGGCTCGAACCTCCCGCACCGGCAGCGTCCAACCGGTCGGTGCGCCCTTGAGCTTGGGATCGGACGAGATCGACAGGTGGGTCTTGGCGATGCAGACCGGGAGATGGCCGAATCCGGCCGCCTCGTAGGTGTCGATCTGCTTGGACGCCGCCGGTGAGAACTCGACACCGTCGGCGCCGTAGACCTTCTCGGCCACGGTTCGGATCTTGTCACGAAGCGGCAGTTCGTCGGGGTAGAGGACCTCGAAGTTCGACTCCTCCTCGGCGGCCTCCTTGACGGCGGTGGCCAGTTCGGCCGCGCCCTTGCCGCCGTCGGCGAAGTGGGTGGAGACGGCCGCCCGGGCCCCGTACTCGGTGGCGATCTCCTTGATGGCGGCGATGTCGCCGTCGTGATCGCCCGGGAAGGCGTTGATGGCCACCACCGGCGTGACGCCATGGACCTTCATGTTCTCCAGCTGCTTGCGCAGGTTGGCCCCGCCCTGGTGGACCTCGTCGGGATTTTCGGCGAGGAGTCCCTCGGGCAGCGGCTTGCCGGCCACGATGTTGTGGTTGCCGGAGTGGGCCTTCAGGCCGCGAACCGTGGCGACGAGGACCGCTGCGTCGGGGGCGATGCCGGAATAGCGGCACTTGATGTTGAAGAACCGCTCGGCCCCCATATCGGCCCCGAAGCCGGCTTCGGTGAGGAGGAACTCGTTCATGTGAATGCCGACCTGGTCGGCCACGATCGACGAGTTGCCGGTGGCGATGTTGCCAAACGGACCGGTGTGGACCAACGCCGGTGTGTTTTCCAGCGTCTGCATCAGGTTGGGCTTGATGGCCTCCTTCAGGATGACGGTCATGGCGCCGGCCGCTCCGACCTCCTCGGCGGTGACCGGGGTGCCGTCGGGGGTGTAGCCCAGCACGATACGGCCCATCCGGGCCCGCAGGTCCTGCAGTGACGTTGACAGCGCGAGCGCGGCCATGACCTCGGAGGCGGCGGTGATGTCGAACCCGGTTTCACGGGGTACGCCGTCGAGGCGTCCGCCGAGACCGATCACCGTGTTGCGCAGTGCCCTGTCGTTGACGTCGAGCACCCGGCGCCAGGTGATGTTGTGGACGTCGATGCCGGACTCGTTGCCGTGGTAGAGGTGTGCGTCAAGCATGGCCGAGCACAGGTTGTGGGCGGCGGTTACCGCGTGCATGTCGCCGGTGAGATGGAGGTTGAACAACTCCATCGGTACAACCTGGGAGTAGCCACCGCCGGCGGCGCCTCCCTTGATGCCGAATGTCGGACCCATCGACGGTTGCCGGATGGCGATGGTGGCCGACGAGCCAATGTGCTGGAACGCCTGTCCCAGCCCGACAGTTGTCGTGGTCTTGCCTTCACCCAGAGGGGTCGGAGTGATGGCAGAGACCACGACGTACTTGGCCGTCGGGCGATCCGACATCGCCTCGATGGCTTCGAGCTTGATCTTGGCCGCACCCGAGCCGTAGGGCTCGAGGAGCTCGGTGGGGATGCCGGAACCCTCGGCAATGTCGGTGAGCGGCTTGAGTTTGGCCGCCTTGGCGATCTCGAGATCGGTTGGAAAGGACACACTCTCTCCCATTTTTGGGGTCTCCGGTTTCGTTGGCCTTCGGGTGAACGGTCGACATCAGTCGACGTATGACCGTTTTACTATCCGCTGGCCGCTGCCATCCATGACTGTCGGTTGGGGCATCACGGACGCAATCCCGGGACGCGCCCAGGCACCTGAGCGCTTCACCCCTCTTGACTTTCGCTCGGTGTGTTCCCGAGCGTGTTCCACAATGCAGAACCATTCCATTATACAGAACGGATGCGGCCAGGTCCAGAGCTCACTCCGAGTTGCCCGGTCGGGACCTTGGCCTCTTGAGGCTTCCACCGGCTGCTGGCAGCGTGAAGCTGAGGGAGGAGCTGCCATGACCTCAGTTGACGTACCGTCCACCTCGGCGTCGACGACGCCCGCTTCGAGCGCCGAGCTGGCGACCAAGGAATTCGGTGAGGGCTCGACGAAGGTGCGGGCCCTCGACGAGATCTCCGTCGCCTTCGAACCGCGCCGGTTCTCGGCCATCATGGGTCCGTCCGGTTCGGGGAAGTCGACGTTGCTTCACTGCCTGGCCGCGCTCGAGCCGCTCACGTCGGGCCGAGCGTTCATCAGCGGGACGGATCTCAGCGACCTCAACGACCGCGAGCTGACCGAACTGCGCCGGGATCGGATCGGCTTCGTGTTCCAGACCTTCAACCTGCTCCCGATGCTGTCGGCCGAGAAGAACATCACACTGCAACGCCGGTTGGCCCGGGAGAAGATCGATCGCGAGTGGTTCGACACCGTCGTTGACTCGCTCGAGTTGCGGGATCGTCTCCACCATCGCCCTTCCGAGCTGTCCGGTGGCCAGCAACAGCGGGTTGCGGTGGCTCGCGCGCTCATCAACCGGCCCGAGATCATCTTCGCCGACGAGCCCACCGGCAACCTCGATTCGGCGAGCGGTCAGGAGGTCCTCGATTTCCTCCGCCGGGCCGTCGACGAGTTCGGTCAAACCGTCGTCATGGTCACCCACGACCCTGGTGCGGCCGCGACTGCCGATCGGGTGGTCTTCCTGGCCGACGGCAGGATCGTGGACGAGATGTCCGGTCCCACCACCGAGCGGGTCCTGGAGAAGTTGAAGGACCTGGGTCCCTGACATGTTCCGGCTCACCCTCGACTCGCTGCTGGCCCGCAAGTTCCGCCTACTGTCGACCACACTGTCGATCACGATCGGCGTCGCCTTTCTCACCGGATCGTTCCTCCTGATCGACACCATGGGTCGGGCGTTCGACGATCTATTGAGCGACGTCAACCAGGGCATCGACGCCGAAGTCCGCAGCAGTGAGGTCATCGAGACCGGTTTCGGCGACATCAGAGGACGAATCGACGCGTCGGTCGTCGACGTGGTCAGCGACGTGGAAGGGGTCGAGGCCGTCGAAGGCGTCGTCGTGGGCTACGCCCAGCTGGTCGACACCGACGGTGAGGCCATGGGCAACCCGGGACAGGGAGCACCGACGTTGGGGTTCGCCTGGACCGACATCGACGAGCTCAACCCGATGGATCTGGTCGAAGGAACGGCGCCGCTGGCACCGACCGACGTCGTCATCGATCGGGCCAGCGCCCGCAACGGTCCGTTCTCGGTCGGCGACGACATCACCGTGCTGACCCAGGCCGGACCGCAGACGTTCGTCGTCTCGGGTATCGCCACCTTTGGTGCCGCCGACTCACCGCTGGGGGCCAGCATCGCCATCTTCGAACCGGAGACGGCTCAACGACTCCTGGGGGAACCCGGACGATACGACATGATCGACATCGTGGCGGCCGAAGGCGTCTCCCAGTCCGAATTGCGGGACCGGGTGGCCGCCGTTGCTCCGGCCGGCACCGAAGTGATCACCGGCGAGGAATTGATCGCCGAGTCGCAGAACGACATCGCCGAAGCGCTGTCGTTCTTCAACACCTTCATGTTGATCTTCTCCGGGATCGCCCTGTTCGTGGCCGCCTTCATCATCTACAACACCTTCTCGATCCTGGTCGCCCAGCGAACGCGGGAGCTGGCATTGTTGCGGTCGCTGGGAGCCCGCAAACGACAGATCCTGCTGTCGGTGCTCGGTGAGGCGATCGTCGTCGGAATCGTGGCGTCGCTCATCGGAATCGGCGCCGGCGTTGGTGTGGCCAGACTCCTGCAGGGCCTGCTCGACCTGATCGGGCTGTCGCTGCCAACCGCCGGCCTGGTCTTCCGACCCGCCACCGTCGTGTGGTCGCTCGTTGTCGGTGTCGGCATGACGGCCGTTTCGGCCCTGCCGCCGTCACGCCGATCGGCGGCCGTGGCCCCCATGGAGGCCATTCGCTCCGCCGCGGTGGAACGGACCGGTTTGTCGCTGAGGCGCCTGGTGGGCAGCCTGATCCTGCTCGCCAGTGGGATCGCCGTGTTGGCCTGGGGCCTGTTCGGCGATTCGTCGTCGACCACACTGATCATCGGCATCGGCGCCGTCGCCGTGTTCCTGGGCGTGGCTGCGCTGGCTCCTGTTGTTGCGACGCCCTTTGCCGATGTCGTCGGCCGGCCCATCGCCTGGTTGCGGGGGGTGCCCGGCGAGCTGGCTCGGGAGAACGCCATGCGAAATCCCCGGCGCACGGCGACCACCGCCGCCGCCCTCATGATCGGTGTTGGTCTGGTCGCCACCATTTCGATCTTCGCCGCTTCGGCCACGGCATCGATCAACAAGATCATCGACGACGCCATCGTCGGCGACATCGTGATCGATTCCGGAGCATTTGGATTCGGCGGGCTCAGCCCCGAACTCGCCACCCGCCTCAACGAGGCGCCCGAGGTCGAGGCGGCATCCGGCATCCGGCTCGGGTTCGCCGACATCGACGGCGAGGCCCAGACCGTCTACGGCATCGATGCCGAAACCTCGGGTCGTATCTTCGATGTCGGCGTGGTGGCGGGATCGATCGAGTCGATGGGAGTCGACAATCTGGCCGTCTTCGACGAGTACGCAGCCGAACAGGGGTGGTCCCTGGGGGACACCGTCGAGGTGGTGTTCGCCGAGACCGGCGCCCAGGAGATGACCATCGCCGCCGTCTACGAGCGCGATGAGCTGGCAGGCAACGTGTTCGTCGGCAACTCGGCGTTCGAGGCCAACTACCCCAGCGTGTTCGACTTTCAGGTCTACGTGCTGGGTGCGGATGGTTTCACCACGACCGAGGTCCGGTCCGCGGTCGAGGCCGTCGCCGCCGACTACGCCAACGCAGAGGTCCAGGACCTCACGGAGTACAAGCAGGGTCAAGCCGACCAGATCAACCAGATTCTCAGCTTCGTCTACGCGCTGTTGTTCCTGGCGATCATCATCGCCCTCATCGGCATCGCCAACACACTGGCGCTCTCGGTTCTGGAGCGGACCCATGAGCTGGGATTGCTGCGGGCGATCGGCATGACCCGGCGTCAGCTCCGATCGTCCATACGGTGGGAATCGGTACTGATCGCGCTCCTCGGGACGGCCCTGGGTGCGGTGATCGGCGTGTTCTTCGGGTGGGCCATCGTCGAGGCACTGCGCGACGACGGTTTCAGCGAGCTGCGATTCCCGGTCGGCCAGCTCCTGATCGCCGTCGCTCTCGCCGCCATCGCCGGCGTGGTCGCGGCGACACTACCGGCTCGGCGGGCGGCGAGAATGAACGTGTTGGGAGCCGTCGCCGCCGAGTAGCTGGCGGACGTCGTCGCGTCCCGAGGCTTAGGAGGCCGAACGTCCGGATGTCATGCGCCGGTGCATGGCCTCCCGGATCTCGTCCTCGAACGTGCGGATGTGGGTTTCGGTGAGGCGGGCGGCTCGCTCCCCGTCGCCGGCACGCAGCGCGCCCAGGATCTCCCGGTGTTCGTCGATGGCGGGGGCCATGTCGGCGATCTCGCCCAGGTAGAGGTGCCAGAGGCGGCTGCTCTGGGCGTAGAGCATGTCGGCCGTCGGGGTGAGGAAACGGTTGCCGGCGGCGGCCCACACGATCTCGTGGCAGCGGTTGTCGGCGTCGAGCATCGCCTCGGTGTCGGTGGAGATCGAGGGGTCTCGGGTTTCGGTCAGGACGGCCTCGAGTTCGTTCCAATGGTCGTCGGTTCCGTGCCGGGCGGCCAGTTCGGCCAGATGCGGCTCGATGACGGCACGGGCGTTGAACAGCGCCGGTAGATCGGAGATGTCCGGTGCGGTCACGAAGATTCCCCGCCGGGGGATGATGGTGACCAGCTCGTCGCGGCGGAGGCGTTGCAGGGCCTCCCGGATCGGCGTGCGGCCGATTCCCAGCTCGACCATGAGGGCCGACTCGTTGAGAACCGAACCCGGCGCCAACTCGAGCCGGACGATCATCTTCTTGATGGCGATATAGGCTTGTTCCGAAGCAGTGATAACGATATGGTACTGATATATTACCGCTCGAGCAATCTCGGCTCCTCAGAGCACGCCGCTGAGCGGGCAGGCCGGGAGTTACAGAAGGGATCAGTTATATGAGCGACTTCCCATCCAGCGCGAAGGTCGTCGTCATCGGAGCGGGCATCGTCGGCAACTGTCTTGTCGGCCACCTCGCCGAGTTGGGGTGGACCGACATGGTCCTGATCGACAAAGGCCCGCTGCCCAACCCGGGCGGCTCCACCGGTCACGCGTCGAACTTCATCTTCCCGGTCGACCACAACAAGGAGATGGCCCTGCTCGGCGTGCAGAGCGCCAACCAGTACCGGGATCTCGGTCTGAGCGTCGACTCCGGCGGCATCGAGGTGGCCCGCACCGAAGAGCGGATGAACGAGCTCCAGCGCCGGATGACCTCCGCCACCGCCTGGGGCGTCGAGGCCGAGTTGCTCGATCCCGACGGGGTGCAGAAGCTGGTGCCGTTCATCAACACCGACGTGATCCTCGGTGGCTTCTACTGCCCGTCGGTGTCGGTGGTCGACTCGCTGGAGACCGGCACGCAGATGCGCAAAAAGGCCCTGGAGCGCGACGCCCTCCAGGTGTTCGCCAACACCGAGGTGCTCGATCTGGAGACCACCGAGGCCGGCTCGAACGGCCGGCGCAAGATCTCCGCTGTGGCCACCGACAAGGGCCGTATCGAGGCCGACTACGTGGTCATCGCCTGCGGCGTGTGGTCGAACCAGGTGGCCAACATGGCCGACACCTACATCCCGCTCGTTCCCGCCGTGCACCAGATGGCCGATGTCGGCCCGATCGATGTGCTGGCCGAGACCAACAACGAGATCGGCTACCCGATCGTGCGCGACATGGACACCTTCTGCTACGAACGCCAGTCGGCCGGGTCGATGGAGGTCGGCTCCTACGCCCACCGCCCGATCCTGCATCACCCCGACGAGATCCCCTCCAACGACGAGGCCGCGCTGTCGCCGACGGAGATGCCGTTCACCGCCGATGACTTCGACCCGCAGATGGAGCAGGCCATCGAGCTGATGGACATGCTGGGTGACGCCGAGATCAAGTACGCGATCAACGGCCTGCTCAGCCTGACGCCCGACGCGATGCCGTGCCTCGGCGAGAC
>JBFHEP010000019.1:0-23648 GCA_041584095.1 Acidimicrobiales bacterium
CGAACTGTTGCCCTTCGTCGAGCCCGACGAATCGTGGTTGGCCCACTATGTGCTGGGGGGAATATTTTTGGGTGTCGGGCTCTTCTTTTGGCGTAAGAAGGATCAGTAACCGGACCGATCCGGTCCCCGTTTTCAACCCGCCCCACTCACGACCATCCCCTGGACTCAAACAGGTGCATCAATGTCCGCTTCGCTTCACGACGTCGTCATCCTCGGTAGCGGCCCCGCCGGCCTCACCGCTGCCATCTACACCTCCAGAGCCTCACTTGAACCGCTGGTGCTGGAGGGCGAGCCGTCATCCACCGGTGACCAACCCGGCGGTCAGCTCATGCTCACGACCGAGGTGGAGAACTACCCGGGGTTCCCCGAGGGCATCATGGGGCCCGAGTTGATGATGAACTTCAAGGCCCAGGCCGAGCGGTTCGGGGCCAAGATGGAGACGGTGAAGGCGTCGCGCGTCGACTTCAGCGAGCGACCGTTCAAGATCTGGGTGGGCGATCCTGAGGCAGCCGAACCGACCTACCTGGCCAAGACCGTGATCGTGTCGACCGGTGCCGAGGCGCTGATGCTCGGTCTGCCCAAAGAGACCGAGCTGACCGGGCACGGGGTGTCGACCTGCGCCACCTGCGATGGCTTTTTCTTCCGTGACCACGACATCGCCGTCATCGGCGGTGGCGACTCGGCCATCGAGGAGGCCACGTTCCTCACCAAGTTCGCCTCGTCGGTCACCGTCGTACACCGGCGCGACGAGCTCCGGGCATCGAAGATCATGCAGGACCGGGCGTTCGCCAACCCCAAGATCGAGTTCCTCTGGGACTCCAAAGTCGTCGAACTCAAGGGCGACACCAAACTCGAAGGACTGGTTGTCGAGAACACCAAGACCGGTGAACGCTCCGACCTCGACGTGACCGGCATGTTCGTGGCCATCGGCCACCGTCCCAACACCGCCATCTTCAAAGGCCAGCTGGCCATGAAGGACAGCGGATACCTGATAACCGAGCACCCGTCGAGCCGCACCAGCGTCGAAGGCGTCTTCGCCTGCGGCGATGTGCAGGACGACTTCTACCGCCAGGCCGTCACCGCCGCCGGCTCCGGCTGCACCGCCGCAATCGACGCCGAGCGATGGCTCGAGGAACACGGCGTCGAGGTGGAACACCCCGACTGGCGCCCCGAGGAACGGCAAGGACCCTGACCCGCCACGCCCGGGGCGGGTCGGCCAAGGCACACAGTTCGGGGAGGGTTTGGGTGAGGGCCCGAACGGGAATACCGACATCGGCCTTCTGGTTTCGATAACTCGGGTCCTATCATCGCTGTAAGGCCCAATCTCTTCCAAAATCCCCCCAATACGGAGGACCGCAAATGTCCGACAACGTAACCGCCCTGACCGAATCGACGTTCGACGAGATCGTCAATGGCACCGCCGAGCCCGTGGTCGTCGACTTCTGGGCGGAGTGGTGCGGTCCGTGCAAGACCATCGCCCCGATCCTCGACGAGATCGCCGACGAGCAGGTCGGTCGGGTCAAGATCACCAAGCTCAACGTCGACGAGAACCCCTCCATCGCCCAGCGCTACGGGGTGATGAGTATCCCGACGATGCTGGTCTTCGAGGACGGCGAAGTCACGAAATCGATCGTCGGTTCCAAGCCGAAGGCCACCCTCATGGAGGAACTCGGCCTGTAGCCCGGCTGTTCGCACAACAGCCATCAGCCCGACCGGCAACCACTACGATCGAGGTCGATGACGGCGAACCCCGCGGCTGCGGATCGAGCGGCCACACATTTTCTCAGAACCTTCAACGATTCCGCCCCGGTGCTGGTACAGGCACCGGGGCGGGTCAATGTCATCGGTGAGCACACCGACTACAACGACGGTTTCGTCCTTCCGATCGCGCTGCCGTTCAACACCGCCATTGCGGCGCGACGCCGTGACGACGGTCGGGTGATCGTCGAGTCTGAAGGCTTCGGTCGGACCGAGTTTCGGCTGGACGCCGAGCCGCGGTCGACCCAGGGTTGGGCCCGCTACATCCATGGCGCGGCCTGGGCGTTGACCCAACACCTGGAGACCCGCGGAGGCGCGGGGCCCGAGACCAGAGTCGATCTGCCGGGGTGGGACGGCGCGATCGCCACCGACATTCCAGCCGGTGCGTCGCTGTCGTCGTCGGCCGCCATCGAGGTGGCGGCCACGATGTTGTTCCATCATCTGGCCGGGTCCACCGTCGAACTGTCGATACCGGACCTGGCCCGGATCGGTCAGCGGGTCGAGAACGAGATCATGGGACTGCCCAGCGGGCTGCTCGATCAGCTGGCGTCGGCCGGCGGGCGGGCGGGCCATGCAACGCTGATCGACTGCCGCAACCTCTCGACTCGGGTCGTTCCCTTCCCACCGTCGGCCACCATCGTCGTGCTCGACACCGGGACCCGTCGTGAGCTGGTCGAGTCGGAATACGCCGACCGCCAGGGTACCTGCGCCGCCGCGGCCCGAGCGCTCGGGCTGGCATCGCTGCGGGACGCCACCCTCGACGATCTCGATCGGCTCGCCGAGGCGGCAGCCGACACACCCGGCCTCGATCCCGACATGGCCGTGCGGCGGGTACGACACGTCGTCACCGAGAACGCAAGAACGCTCGCGGCCGTCGAGGCCATGGAGTCCGGCGAGCTGGGTGAGCTCGGCCGTCTGATGACCGACAGTCACCGGAGCCTGCGCGATGATTATGAAGTATCGGGGCCGGCACTCGATGCAGTTGTCGACGCCGCGCTCGAATGCACCGGCTGCTACGGTGCGCGGATGACGGGCGGTGGGTTCGCCGGGGGTGCGATTGCGTTGGTGGCCACCGACGAGGTGGAGCCGTTCTGCACCGGGGTGATCGAACGCTACGTCGCCCCGCTCGACCAGCCGGCCGTCGCTCCCCTTCGCCTCTATCCCACTCCCCCATCGGCGGGAGCTCGGATCCTGCGACCGTAGGTTCTCTCGATCTGGAGCCTGATCATGCGAATTGCAATCCCACTCTTCGACCGACTGACCGCCCTCGACGGCATCGGACCCTATGAGGTGCTGCAGCGCCTTCCGGGGGTCTCGGTGCATTTCGTCGGCGAGCAACGCGGCGAGGTCAGAACCGAGAACGGTTTTCTCGGACTGACCGTCGACCAGACCTACGACGACCTTCCCAATCCAGACGTCATCGTGGTACCCGGCGGGATCGGAACCCGAGCCGTGATCGAGTCGGACGGCCATCCGCTGGTGGCGTGGATCAAGGGCGCTCATCCGACCACCCGCTACACGACCTCCGTCTGCACCGGTTCGCTGGTGCTGGCCGCCGCCGGGTTGCTCGACGGGTTGCGCGCCGCCACCCACTGGAGTGCCTACGACATCTTGACCGACCTGGGAGCGATGGCCACCGAGGAACGGGTCGTCGAGCACCTCGACCGCCGGATCATCACCGCGGCCGGCGTGTCGTCCGGCATCGACATGGCACTGCGCCTGGCCGAGCTGCTAGTCGACACCGAAGCGGCCAGGGCGATGCAGCTGATGATCGAATACGACCCCCAACCGCCCTTCGATGCCGGCAGCGTGGTCAAGGCGGGCGACGGCCCGATGGCCCGGGCCATCGAGTACGCCCGAGACAAGGCGTAAGGGGGGATCGGTGCCACCCAACCCGATCCCCACCGATCACGAAAGCTTCCCTCCTCTCAACGCGTAACGCCTTCGTCGACACCAAATCCAGTGGGTCACCGACCGGTAATTCGCAGGTCTCCGTCACCCGACTGAGGCAGACTGGAGGCATGTCCGTCCGCACCGACAACCACTGGCGCGCTCTGGTCGACCTCATTCGACCGGAGTTGGCGCGCTATGGAGGCCTGTCGGTGGCGGTGACCGTGACCGCCTTGTTGCCCCTCGTCGGACCGCTGCTCATCGGACGGATCGTCGACGACGTGGCCGGTGGCGCCGGTTCGGGCACGGTGGTGCGGTATGGACTGGCCTACCTGACGGTGACCGCTGCGGCCCAGCTGATCTCGGTCGGCACAACCTGGTACGCCAACACGATCGCATGGCGCACGGCCAACGATCTACGACTCAGTCTCACCAGGCATGTGCTCGGACTCGACCACGAGTTCCACCGCACCCACACCCCCGGCGAACTCATCCAACGAATCGACGGCGACGTCACCTCGGTGTCGGACTTTCTCGGGCGGGTCCTGGCCAACATCGCCGCCGCCGTCATGACCGTGGTCGGGGTGCTGGTGGTGCTGTCGGTGATCGACTGGCGGCTCGGTCTGATGATGGTGGTCTACACCGCGATCGGCGGCGTCATGCTGGCGCTGCTGCGTGACGGGGCGATCGCCGAGACCGAACGGACGATGAGTTCGTCGGCCCGGCTCTACGGCGGGATCGAGGAACGTCTGACCGCCGCCGAAGACCTGCGCAGCAACGGCGCCGGCGCTCACGCCATCCGTCGATTCGTCGACGACGCCACCGCCAACCTCCATCATCACGTCGACGAGGAACATGCCTTCATGCGCCTGTGGTGGGGGCTGCAGGGTTCGGTCGCCGGTGGTGCGGTTCTGGCGCTGATCCTCGGCGGCTGGCTGGTGTCGATCGACGCAATCAGTCTCGGGGCTGCATTTGTGCTGTTCCAGTACGTCCAGATCATCCGGCGGCCGATGGAGGACATCGTCGACCGAATCGAGATGGTGCAGAAGGCGAGTGCGGCCATGGTCCGGGTGGCCAAGCTGCGGGCCGAGCGACCCTCGATCGTCGACCCGACCCACCCCCACTCCCCTCCCCCAGGCCCGCTGTCGGTTGGGTTCGAGCACGTCGACTTCGACTACGGCGATGGCCAGCCGGTGCTGACCGGCATCGATCTCGAGCTGCCTGCCGGTCGGACCGTCGGTGTGGTCGGCCGGACCGGTGGTGGCAAGAGCACACTCTCTCGGCTCGTGCTCCGCCTGGTCGACGCCACGTCCGGGACGGTGCGGCTGGGTGGCGTGCCGATCACCGACATTCCGCTCGCGGAACTTCGTCACCGGGTGGCCTTGATCCCGCAGGAGGTGCAGCTCGTTCACGGCTCGATCCGCGACAACGTGACGTTGTTCGATCCCGAGCCGTCCGACGACGAGGTGGCCGACGCCATCCGCCAGGTCGGGCTCGAGTCACTCCTCGACCAGCCGAACGGCGGCACAGTTGGAGGTATACACGCCCCGCTGTCGGGCGGCGGATCGGGCCTGTCGGCCGGAGAATCCCAGCTTGTGGCGCTGGCCCGGGTATGGCTACGCAACCCCGATCTGGTCGTACTCGACGAGGCCACCGCCCGCATCGATCCCGAGACAGAGGCCCGCCTGCATCTGGCCGTGGGCCGCCTGCTCGAAGGACGAACGGCCATCATCATCGCCCACCGCCTGTCGACATTGCGGGAGGTCGACGACATCGTCGTGGTGCACGACGGCCGAATTCTCGAGCACGGCCGCCGCGTTGACCTCGAGGCCGACAGCGATGGTCGGTTCCGTCGGCTGCTCGACCTCGCCCTCGAGACCGAGGACGATGAACAGACCGGAGCCGACCACGACGGCGGGGTGCTGTCATGACCGCCGCCGTACCGGAACCTGTGGGTTCGGATGGTGGACCGATGACTGACATCGCTGCGGTCGATCGCAACGGTTCCGGGGCCGGCTACAGCGAAGCGGTGCCGGTGGCCGTGTGGCGATTGGCCTGGATGATCAGCCAGGAGCGCCGTCGAGAGTTCTGGGGTTCCTACATCGCCTTCGTGTTGTTCTTCGCCTTCCCCGCCCTCACCGGGTACATCATGGGTGCGGCCTTCGATGCGCTCACCGACGGCAGCAGCCGGCGACTGTACTGGATGGCCGGTGCGCTCGCCGTGGCCGAGATCCTCCGGCTCGCCATTCTTCACTACGGCGCCGTCACCTTCACCCGGTGTTGGTACCTGATGAAGTCGCTGATGCAGGGCAACATGTTGATCGGTCAGGTGTCTTCGGGCGGTATCGACGCCGGGCAGCCGGTCGGCTCGGCCGGCCGATCGGTGACCCGCTTCCGCGACGACACCGAAGACGTGGCTCTGTTCATCGACGGCTGGCTCGACGTCAGCGGCGCGTTCGTGTTCGCGGTCATCGCCCTCTGGATCATGGCCGCCATCGATCTCATGGCCACCGCCGTGGTGCTGGTCCCGATGGCCGCCGTCGCCGTGGCGACCAAGATGCTCGACACCAGGATCAAGTACTACCGGCGGGCCGACCGGGAGGCGACGGCCGCCGTGACGGGTCTGGTCGGCGACGTGATGGCCGGGGCAACCACGGTCAAAGTCAACGACGCCGTCGAGCCGGTGGTGGACCGGCTTCGGGATCTGGTTGATGTCCGCCGCCACACGGCCACCCGAGACCGCGTGTTCGACGACGCCCTCCAGTCGGTGACCACCGGCTCGGGCGACGTCGCCATGGGACTGGTGCTGATCGTGGCCGCCGGGGCAATCGCGTCGGGTCGGTTCGACCTGGGCGAACTGGTGCTGTTCACCGTTTATCTGGGTTGGCTCGGCTTCTTCCCCCGGATGATCGGGCGGACGATCGCCCGGTTCAATCAGGCGACGGTGGCATTCAACGGCATGCGCTGGCTCGTGGCCGGTCAGGACCCCGAACGGGTCGCCGTGCACCGCAATCTGCCGGTGGCCAAGCCGGGCGAGGTGGAGCGGGAGCTGCCGGCCCGGGTGCCGCTGGACGAGCTGCGGGTCCAGGGGCTGACCGCCGTGTACGCCGGCGGCGAGGCCGGAATCCACGACATCTCGTTCGCGGTGCCCCGGGGTTCGTTCACCGTGGTCACCGGCCCGGTCGGTGCAGGCAAGAGTACCCTTCTGCGAGCTGTCCTGGGTCTGTCCTGGCAGGCGGCGCACGAGTCGGGCCGGGTGCTGTGGAACGGCGTCGAGATCGAGGATCGAGCAGCGTTCTTCGTGCCGCCCCAGGCCGCATTCCTGTCCCAGGTGCCACAGTTGCTCTCGGACTCACTGGCCGACAACATCCTGCTCGGCGCCGACGTGGCCGCGTCCGGTTCGACGGTCAGCAGTGCAGCCGACGAGCTCGACCCGCTCTGGTGGGCGTTGGCGGTGGCGTCCGTCGACTCCGACGTGGCCGACATGGTCGACGGCGTCGACACGTTGATCGGGCCCCGCGGTCTGCGATTGTCGGGCGGGCAGCGGCAGCGGGTTGCGGCCGCTCGAGCGTTGGTACAGCGACCCGAACTCCTGGTTCTCGACGACCTGTCGAGTGCGGTCGATGTCGAAACCGAGCTGCGACTCTGGTCGAACCTGGCCGCGGCCGGCATCACCGTGATCGCCGTGTCGCACCGCAAGGTGGCCTTCGACCGGGCCGATCAGCTGCTCACGCTCGACAACGGCCGGCTCGTCTGAACCGGGTGTGGCGGAGACTGCTTGCCGCCCGCGTTCGACCTGGGTCGGCTCCGGCCGCATTTACCCGATTTGTACCCGCGGCGTACCCGGATGTCCTCGGATTCTCCTGCCAATGAGCCCGTTTCTGCCCGCATGTACCCTCCAAGCGGGTTAGGATAGGGCATCGCACGCTGGTCGCAGGGGTGACGACCCGGTATGTGGAGGATTCTGTATGCGCACCATCCCCGACTCGATCGTCGTCGGCATCGGTAAAGGCGGAAGCTGCAAGACAACGCTGGCCACGCAGTTGAGTGGTATCTGGGCGTCGGAAGGCAAACGGATCCTGCTCGCCGACCTCGACATGCAGGCATCGGCGAGCAAGGTCGTCGGTCTCGACCCCGATCAGCACGGCGCCGGCCGCCATCTCATGGATTCGATCATGTACGGCGACGACCTGATGACCGTGAAGGCGCGCGACAACCTCGATGTGGTGGTCGCCGGGCGCCATACGAAGACGCTGTCGAATCATCTCGTGACCGCGAGCGGGCCGGCCGAGGCGTTCGCCCTGCCGTTCGAGAAGCTGATGGCTTCGGGCCGTTTCGACCGGATCGTGTTTGATCTGCCGCCGTCGGGGTCGTCACGCTTGGCCGACATGGCGATGCAGACTGGCAAGTATCTCCTTGTTCCCACCAGCGCCGGTGTCGACAACATCGACGGTCTGCGGGTGCTGGCCGGTGAACTCGATGAACTCGAGTCCGAGATTCTGCTGCTGGGGGTCGTGCTGATGAAGATCTCGGCCGGCGCAACCCGTATGCGGGCCGACGCCCAGCGCGACGTGGCTCAGATTCTGGCCGGCGTTGCCGATCCATTCCAGACCATCATCCGAGAGGCGGGCGCTGCCTACGACGACTCTCGCAAGGCGGGCCTCTTTCTCCACGAATACGCCGAGTGGGCGTCGACGATCTCCGTACGGAATCAAATCCAGGGTCGGATCAAGATTCCATCGAATCTGCCTGATTTAGCACGCGAGTTCTACTCATTGGCCGATGAGGTCGACGATCGTATTGCTCTGGCGGAGAGGCTGTTGGAGGGAGGCCAATGAGTGACAAGACGCTGGGACGGGCCCGAGGCCTGAATTCGATCGCCGACCCCTCGGATTTCAAAGGCGCCCGTGGCCGCAGCCGGTCCCCCGAGAGCCGGGCCGGGGTCATCGCCGACGAGCCTGCGCCGTCGACTGTGGGGACCGTACCGTCGCCGCCCGAGGCCGGCGAGGCCGCCGCCGCCCCGGTGTCGCCGCATCGAGCGGTGGTGCCCGGCGTGCAACGAACCCGCCGGGAGCTATCGGTCCCGATACCCATCGCCGAGGCGGTCGACAAGACAGGTATCAATCCGGCCGACGTCGTGATGTCGGCATATCGAAAGCACGGCGATTCGGTCTATGCCGGCACGGGCGGCCGCCTGGTCGCTCGTGGGCGGCGGCGGCTGCGGTTGTCGATCTCCGACGTCGAGTTCGACAAGCTCACCCGCCTCGGCCAGGCGAGGGGCTGGAACCGATCCGAGACGGTGGCGGTCCTCCTGGCACTTGAACTGCTGCCATCGGAGACCATCACCGATTGATACCCGAACTACAACCGATTACCCAGCAATAGGTACCAGTTCATCCCCCAGTTATACCCATTGCGCACCCGAGGTTGGGTATGAACTGGGGTGAATGCCGGGACAACGGCAGACCTGTGCGGGTTCGCCTTGGACGGCCGGCTTTGCGTGCCTCCTGTCGCACACCATGGCGGGCACCGCCGTCGGGAGCGGGCTTCGAGGCGGACGGCCTCGTATGCTCCCGTTGCACGACCATGGCAGCAGCCGCGTCAAGCGAAGGCCCGGGCGGCCACCACCCCCATCATCCCCCGAGCCACGCCCGGTCCCTCACCGGATCATACCCGTCTATACCCTTTCTGGGCCCAGGGTCGGGTGTATTGTGGCTCAACCTCGGGTACCTTTGGGGCGCAAACGGGTCGAGTTCCCGGCAGCGGCGGCGGCTGAAGCACAATGGTCGAGCGTGGGCGTTCGACGAGACAGGACAAAGGCCACACGACAGCCTGCGGCCGACCGATTCGACGAAATGGTGAGTGACCGCGGCCACCTGATTCAAACGGCTCAGATTGGCACTGTGACCGCCTGCGTCGATTGGCGGTCACCGTCATCAATCATCCGCTCCCAGGGTCCGATGACCCATCGGTGGCACGATCGCCGGGCCAGGACCACATCCGGCCGGCGGCTACCGGTTGCAATTCCAGCAATCGCACCCGCATTTGCCCGCATATAACCATTCTCTACCCTGTATATACCCAAACTTTACCCATTGCTCCCCCGGATCATGTCGGATAGCGGGTATGAACGAGGATGAAATGGGCGAAGGTAGGGCGCGACACGGGGTCCGTCGGGTATCACGCTCCGCCCATATCCCCCGCCCCCACCACATCGCCCGCAGACCCGACCACCGGAGCCGAATCAGCGAGAAGAATGTCGGCTCACCCACAGGCTGTGCAATACCTGTGCACATTCGTACAGCTGTTTGGCCGAGCATCCTGTTGGGCCCGCCGAGTGCCGACCGAACGTGCCATCACGGCCTTCATCTTGCCCAAGTCTTCGCTGTTTCACGTGAAACACCCCGACGTCGGCCGCTCGCGTGGATCGTCAGTCGTCGACGGCCGGTTCATCTGCGAGCATGTTGAAGATCCTCGACAGGTCCTCGGCATCGGCGAACTCGACGACAATCCGACCGCCCCTGGCGGTCTCCTCCACCCGAACCCTCGTATCGAGCCGGTCACCGAGATGTCGTTCGACCTCCAGAGCCCCCGTCGAGGGAGCCCCGAGACCGGCACCGTTCGAGCGCCGGCCGTTGCCAGCAGCCCCACGTCGGGTCGGTGCGTCTCGACCGGCATCGCCCTTGTGAACCGCCGACCAGTTCTGCGCCATCTCCTCCGCCTGACGAACACTCAGCTGGTCGGACACGATCTTGGCGGCAAAGTCCGGCTGATCAAATGCCGGCACCGCCAGCACCGCCCGTGCATGACCGGCCGACAACTCACCGGCCACAACCAGCCGCTGGACGGACACCGGCAACTGGACCAACCGCAGTGTGTTGGCCACCGCACTGCGGCTCTTCCCGACGCGCTGTGCGACCTGCGCCTGCGAGAGGCCGAAGTCGTCGATCAACTGCTGGTAGGCCGCCGCCTCCTCCATCGGGTTGAGATCGGAACGATGCAGGTTCTCGACGATCGCCTCCTCGAGCGACCGGAGATCCGACACGTCCCGCACGATTGCCGGAACTTTCGTCAGGCCCGCCCGTCGGGCTGCCCGCCAGCGCCGTTCGCCGGCCACGAGTTCGAACTCGACCGTCGAGTCAGGCCCTGCCGACGGCAGGGTGGCACGGCGCACCAGAATCGGCTGCAGCACACCGAGCTCTCGCACGGATTCGGTGAGAGCCGCCAGCGCCGTCTCGTCGAACCGGCGGCGTGGCTGGAACTCGTTCGGCTGGATGGCATCGACAGGTATCTGCAACAGGAGTCCACCCGAACTCCCGGTGAAACTCACCGGACGTGCCTCGTCCGGTGAGGGCCCAGGTCCGGGTCCGTCGATGCGAACCCGATCCGGCACCTCCCCGACACCGACACTCTGGAGAACATATGTTCGATCACCCTGCTGTTCGGGGTCGACGTCCGAAGCCTCGCCGGGGGAGTGGGGGTCGGGGGTCGGGTCGGCCAGGAGCGAATCGAGAGACGTCACGCCCGACGTCGACGGGTCGGTGCCACCCTCGAGTGCCGCCATGCCACGTTCGGCTCCCCCGGGACGGTCCACGGCGGTCAGGTCGACCTCGACGTCGACCGAACGATTCTCGCCGGATCCCACCACGGAGTCCGGATCAGGATCCTTCGACCGAGCCCGGCGCCGCCGTCTGTCCGGAAACAGCACCGGCAGCCCTCCCGGCCGGTTCCCCGGCCACTTCCCTTGCCAGGTCCCGGTAGGCCTGCGCTCCCCGGGAGGCCGTGTCGAACACGGTGATCGGTTGGCCGAAACTCGGGGCTTCCGACAGGCGAACCGTTCGAGGTATCACCGTCTTGCAGACCAGAGTCCCGAAGTGTTCCCGGACCTCCGTCGCCACCTGAGACGCCAGATTGGTGCGGGCGTCGAACATGACAAGCACGATGTGGGACAAGTGGAGGTCGGCGTTGAGGTTGCGCTGAACAAGATCGACATTGCGCAGCAGCTGGCCCAAGCCCTCCAAGGCGTAGTATTCGCACTGGATCGGAACCAGAACCTCGGCCGCCGCGGCGAGCGCATTGACGGTCAGCAGACCGAGCGACGGCGGGCAGTCGATCAGGATCATGTCGAAATCGTCGGAGATTCTGGAGATGGCGTTCTTGAGCCGCATCTCCCGACTGAAGGCGGGGACGAGTTCGATCTCGGCTCCGGCCAGCTCCAGGTTGGCGGGGGCGAGGAACAGATTGCGGACGGCAACGGCCTCGATTGCGTCGTCGAGCGGCACGTCGCGAAGCAGCACGTCGTACATCGACAGTTCCAGCGCCCGGGGGTTGATGCCGAGCCCGGTGCTGGCATTGCCCTGCGGGTCGAGGTCGATGATCAGCACCCGATGACCCTGCTCGGCGGCCGCAGCGCCGAGATTGACCGCGGTGGTGGTCTTGCCGACGCCACCCTTCTGGTTGGCGACCGCGATCAGTCGGGCCCCGCCTTGTTCGGCCGCATCAGGTTTCGAGCTGGTTTCGGTGGAACCGGTTCTGGTCAACAGCACTCCTTTAGGCCCAACCCGACCGGAGGTCGGATAATCGTTGGTTGCCGCTTCGGACAACGACGGCTGCCACACGTTCAGGCGCGCAACGTCAAACCTACTACGAAGTGGGCGATCCTCCCCGTCTCCACCCCCGAATTGTCCCCCGAACGCCCGGGCCTCGGACCGGACGGAGCCGGCGGTGGGCTTCGACAGTGTTGCGGCGGCGGTCTACGATCGTCGGTTGCGGGCCTGGCGAAAGTGCAGTTAGCGACATGCGAAGAGTGAAAGCCCTGTCAGCCCTGTTTGCCGCGCTGTTGATGGCGGTGGCGACCATCAATCCGGCAGCCGCAAAACCGAAGCTGCCCGACAAGGACGCCGTCGCCGTTGGTACAGGGGGCGCGGTGGCCACGGTCGATCCGGCCGCCACCGACGCCGGGCTGGCGGTGCTGCGCCGCGGGGGCAACGCCATCGACGCCGCCGTGGCTGCCGCCGCCGTGCTCGGAGTGACCGAGCCCTACTCGGCCGGCATCGGCGGGGGAGGGTTCATGGTCATCTACCTCGCCGACGAGGGCCGGGTGGTCACAATCGACGGCCGCGAGGAGGCACCGAGTGACCCCGATTTCGACGCCGATGTCTTCCTCGAAGACGGCGTGCCGATTCCGTTCTTCCCCGAGCGGATCACCAGCGGTCTGGCCGTCGGTGTGCCCGGCACCTTCGCCACCTGGGTCGAGGCACTCGAAGACTACGGAACGATCTCGCTCGCGCAGGCGCTGCAGCCGGGGCGGGTGGTCGCCCAGCAGGGATTCGTGGTCGATCAGACCTTCGCCGACCAGACGACGGGCAACCAGTCACGTTTCGCGGCGTTCACGTCGACCAGCGAACTGTTCCTCCCCGGAGGTGAGGTCCCTGCGGTCGGTTCGGTGTTCCGCAATCCCGATCTGGCGCGCACCTACCACCTGCTCCAGCGCGAAGGTCTGGCCGGGTTCTACTCGGGCGATCTGGCGGCCGACATCGTGGACACGGTGCAGGATCCGCCAACCGTCGACGAGCCGCCGTTCACCGTTCGACCGGGCCTGATGACCGAGGCCGACCTGGCGGCCTATCAGGTCCTGACTCCCGACCCCACGTTCAACGAGTACCGCGGGTTCGAGGTCTACGGCATGGGTCCGCCCTCCTCGGGCGGAACCACCGTCGGCGAGGCGCTCAACATCCTGGAGGAGTTCGACACGAGCGGGGCGTCCGATGCCGAACGGTGGCACCTGCTGCTGGAGGCGACGGCCACGTCGTTCGCCGACCGCAACGCCTACCTCGGCGACAACCGGCCGCAGTACAACTACGTACCGGTGGCCGGTCTGCTGTCGCAGGCCTTCGCCGCTGAGCGGGCCGCCACCATCTCACCGGCGGCGGCCGCAGCGAAGCCGGTGCCGCCCGGTGATCCCTGCGACGAGGACGGCAGCCCGCTGTGTGTGCCCGATCCGTCGGCGGTGGCCGGCCTCAACGCCAGTGTCTCCACCACCCATCTGGTCACCGCCGACCAGTGGGGCAACGTCGTGTCGTACACCCTGACCATCGAGGCCACCGGCGGCAGCGGTATCGTCGTGCCCGGACGTGGCTTCCTGCTCAACAACGAGTTGACCGACTTCAACTCGACCGGCGACGGACCCAATCTGCCGGCGCCGGGCAAGCGCCCCCGCTCATCGATGAGCCCGACGATCGTGCTCGACGACGGTGAACCGTTCATTGCCGTCGGCACCCCGGGTGGATCGACGATCATCACCACCGTTGCCGAGATCCTCGTCAACCGCCTCGACGGAGGCATGGACCTGGCCGACGCCCTGGCCGCGCCCCGGGCGACACAGCGCAACACCAGCACGGTCCGGGCCGAAGCCGACTTCCGGGCCGAGTTCGGTGCGGAGCTCGAAGCGCTCGGTCACGTGTTCAGCGACACCGTGGAGATCGGGGCCGCCACCGGACTCGAGGTCCTCGGCGATGGCACCATCCAGGCGGTGGCCGAGCCGACCCGGCGAGGCGGGGGATCGGCCGGAGTGCTTCGTCCCAGCTGACCCACCGTCCCCAGACCTCGTTCTGCGCGTGCCGCGCGTCGTCAGCGACGCGTGGCACGTGCAGACCGGAGGCAATCAGAACAGGGGAGCGCGCTGCTGGATCTTGACCCGGCGTGGGTAGGCGTCGTCGACTTCACCATCGCGGCGGAGGACGACCACCCCGGCGGCGACATCCGGTTCGTGCACGAGACCGATCCCCGCCAGCGGCGCGGCCGGCCACGATCGTTGCTCGGGTGGCTCACTGATCACCAGTCGACCGCCCGGCCGCAGCAGTGGCGCTCCGCATTCGACGGTCTGCGCCGGTGGCCCGAACCCTCGGGCCACCACGGCGTCGAAGGCGTATCGGGCCCGGGCCTCGTGGCCGATCTCCTCGGCCCGCCCGCACCACACGTCGACCCGGTCGGCGAGCCCGAGTTGCCCGGCGGCCCACACCAGGAACGAGCATCGCTTCCGGATTGCGTCGAGCAGAACCGCCTGATACGCCTGGCGGGCCACCAGGATCGGCAGCGACGGCAGTCCGCCACCCGCTCCCAGGTCGACGAACCGCAAGCCACCCGATGCCGGCCCGGCGGTCGCATCTGCGGCCAGCTCGTCGAGCGGTGGGAGAAACCGGTGGGCGTGATCGATGTGATCGGCAACGGGACCCGGTCCGAGGAAGCCGAGTCGTTTCGACTCCTCGAGTACCTCGACCAGCGTCCCGCTACCGGTCAGAACCTATTCCTCTTCGTCGGATCCCGACCTGTCGCCGGACACCGGGATGACCACGACCTTACGCCGAGGTTCCGTGCCGACTGATCGGGTTTCGACCCGCTTGTCCTCCACGAGCGCGTCATGGATCGACTTTCGATCGGCCGGTGACATCGGTTCGAGGGCCACCTCGACGCCGTTGTCGACCGCCTGGTCGGCCGCCTTGCGGGCAAACTCGCCGAGGGCGGCGGCCCGCTGCTTGCGGTAACCGCCGACGTCGATCCGGATGCGGATGTTGCTGGGAGCAGCCCGCTGGGAAGAGACCCGGGCCAGCTCCTGGATGGCGTCGAGGGTTCGGCCCTTCGGTCCGACCATCAGGCCGTGTTGACCCTGCACCGTGGCCACCATCACATCGGTTTCGGACGTGTCGATGTCGACGTCGCCCTCCAGTCCGAAGGCCTCGGTGAGTCCACCGAGGAATGACCGTAGATGTTCTGCAACCTCTTCCACCGGTGTCTCCTCTTGTTTGTTGTCGGCAGTCTTCTTGTCGCTCTTCGGGCTGCGGCCGTTGCCGCCACCGGTGTTGGCGGCTGATTCCAAGCCGGAACCAGAACCTCTGGAACGACGGCGGCGGCGGGACGGGCGCCCCTCCCCGGAACCGCCTCCGGTGTCAGCCGAGCGCTTCTGAGTGCTCCGCTTCGACTCCGATCCTGACCGGGACCGGGAGTCGCCGCCGGTCCCGACGGGCGGTGTTTCCTCGGCTGTCGGGGTCGACGTCACGTCGGTCTTCTGATCGGAGCGACCTGTGTCCTTCGACCCGCCACGGTTGCCTTGGCCGCCACGGTTGCCCTGGCCACCACGGCGACCGCCGGCGCTGCCGCCACCACCAGCGCCTGACTCGGAGCGACTGCCGTTGTTGGTCGATGACCGACCACCTCGATCGCTGGATCGGCCCTTGCGACCTCGCTCGCCGCGCGACTTGGTGTCACCGCGGCCTCGACGGTTGCGGCCACGTTCGGTCTTGGGCCGGATCGCCTTCGGCTTCACCCGGGCCTCGACCCGAGCCGTGCCCCGTACTCGCCCGAACAATCCCTTGCTCGGCTCCTCCAGCACGACGATCTCCGCCTCGGACTCGTCGACGCCGAGATTGTCGAGCGCGAGATCGATGGCCTCCGGAAGTGTTTTGGCCGTTGTCGTGACCCATTCCACGTTGTCAATACCTCTTCATTACTCGTGCAGTCGTCGGAAGTGAACATCGGTCTGCCCGATGCCGGTGACCCGATCCTCCGACCCGCCGGCCCTCGGCCGGGGTGGAGGACGCGTCTACCGCTTTCGTCTGTTCCTCTTCGACGACGCTGGTTTGGTGCCCTTGGGTGTCACCCGACTCGAAGCGGCCGAGGAACCCGATGAACCCGATCCGGACGAAGCCGATCGGCGGGCTTGGATCTTTGCTTTCTGGGCTCGCCGCTCGGCCCAGCGTTTCTCCCGATCGGTGACCGACGAAGCGCCGGACGAACCGTTCTGGAGGGCCATGCCTTCGCTCGAACCGTTGGCGGCGGCTACCTGGGCATCACTACCGTTGGACGAACCGCCGGCGCCTTTGTCCGCGCCCTTCCTCGAGCCCGATTTCCCGGAGCCTTTGCCGCGGGAACCTTTGCTGCCGGAACCCGCTGGACCCGAGCCCGACTTGCCGCCCTTTCCTTTCGACGACGACGCAGCCAGATCACCCTCGTCGTCGGTGTCGTCGTCGTCGCCGGACGCGTCGCCCTTCTTCCGGTGCTCCTCCTGCTCCTTCAGCATCTGCGCGCCCGGGGCGTCGCCGGTGTAGAGCGACCGGGTGATGTAGGACTGCTGGCCGATGCGGAACAGGTTGGAGGTGGCCCAGTAGAGCACCAGGCCGGCCGGGAAGACGAAGCTCCACGCACCCGACATCAGCGGCAGCACCTTCAGCAACTGCTGCTGGGTCTGCTGCTGGGGGGTCAGCGTCTCGTTGGGGTTGCGGCGGGCGGAGATCTGCCTCTGCTGGTAGTAGCTGGTGCCGACGACGAACACGATCAGCACCAGGTAGGGGAGCGAGGTGACGAAATCGGACTGCACCACATCCCAGGCGCTGTCCGCCAGATCGAAGGGACCGAAATCCATCGACGTGCGCCCGTCGGTGAGGTCGATGTACATCTGCGAGTCGTGGCTCAGGTACTGCGGATCGAACGACCGGGGATCGATCTCGGTGGCCCGGCCGGTGAGTTCCCGGGCCTGGTTGGCCACCGAGTAGAACGGCTTGTCGGAGACCCGTCGGGCCAGTCCGCGCAGCACATTGAACAGCACGAGGAAGACGGGGAGCTGGGCCAGCATCGGCAGGCAGCCGCCAACCGGGTTGACGCCCTCGGACTGATAGAGGGCCATCATCTCGGTGTTGAGCTGCTGCTTGTCGTCCTTGTACTTCTTCTGCAGTTCCCGCAGCTTCGGCTGAAGCTGGGTCATCCTGATCGTCGACTTGGTCGCCTTGAGCGTGAGCGGCATCAGCAGGATCATCACCGTCAGGGTCAACAGGATGATGGCGAAGCCGAACGATCCGCTGACCACCGGCAGCTCGTAGAAGACGCCGAGGAGGCGGGCGACCGATCCGAGGCTCGTGTCTATCAGGGTGTCGAACATCGTGGGGTTTCCTCGTTACTTGGAGAGGGGGCGGGCGCTCCGTCGTCCGGGACCGGGTCATAGCCGTACGAACCGAGAGGGTGGCAGCGGCCGAGGCGGCGTATCGCCAGCCAGGTGCCTTTCGCGGGGCCGAACCGTTCGATGGCTTCGACGGCGTATTCCGAGCAGGTCGGCAGGTACCGGCAGCGGGGGCGACGAACCGGAGCGGTGTACTGGTAGGCCCGGATTGCACCGAGCAGGGCACGTTTGATGAGCGAGGTCATGACGTCGACTCCCGTGACCTGTCGGCCGCGGCCGCGCTGAGTCGAGCCAAACAGACGCCGACGTCGTCGACGAGCCGATCGAACGTGGCGGTCAGCACGCCACGGTGGCCGGACAACAAGAACGCCCCGTCGAGGCGGAGCGTCGAGGAGGCAGAAGCCGTGTCGTTGACGTGGTCGGCCCACGATCGGGCGAACGCGTCGCGCAGTCGACGCCGGGCCCGGTTGCGTTCGACGGCCGTGCCGAAGCGCCGCCCGAGCGCGTAGGCGACCTGCGGCGTCGATTCCAGGGGATGGTCGGCAACCGCGTTGGCGAGATAGGTGAGGCGGACGGCTCCGTGCGACACTCGGTGACCTCGGTCCTGCAGTTCAGCGAAGGTTCGCCGCCTGCGGATCGAAGTGATCACGCACTCAGACGCTTACGCCCTCTGGCCCGACGGGACTTGAGCACGGCACGACCGCCGGCGGTGGCTTTCCGAGCGCGGAAGCCGTGTTTGCGGGCCCGCTGCAGGTTGTTGGGTTGAAAGGTGCGCTTTGACACGGATTCTCTTCTCCAGCATCTTCGACGGTCCCAGCCTCGACCCTTCCCGCGGAGAGCGCCTGGCGCCGGAACGCCGCTCTCGCTTCGTTGCTCGGTGCGGCATGGTGAGCGATCGGCCACGGTGGCGAGCGGGGGGCTCGTCGGTTCTCGAACGTGCGATACACGGTGCTCCGGTACCGACGCAGTACTCGTCCGACAATGCTGCGGTTGCCCATTTGAGGCGGTCAGCCGGCGAGCGGCCACCGAGCGCGTCGAAGTCCCTTTCAGACTACGGCTAACGGTGCCTGCAACCAACTCTGGTTCCGCCGTCGACGGCGTCGGTCGGCGACGTCGCAGACCGGCGGAAGCCGGCGAAGTCGCCCGCCCGTATCGGTTCCGGGGTTCCCGGACCCCGGATCCGGGGCCTGGGAAGCCCAGTACGAGCTACGATGCCAGGTCCCACGGCTCAACCACCGGCGAATCGGGCCGACCGGAACGGCGATGCATCGGTCACACTCCCGCCTCCGCCCCGTTTCGCTCACCGGACGGACGGTTCTTCTCATCGTGGTGGCCTGGATCGGGCTGCTCGCCCTGCCCTCCACTTCGGTGGCTGCACCGCCGGTGTCGCCCGGGGTCAGCGACTCGATCACCAGGCTCTACCTCGCCGTCTTCGATCGGAACCCCGACCCGGCGGGGCGGCAGTACTGGGTCGATCAGTACGTCGACGGTATCGGCCTGCCCCGTATCGCCGAGGCGTTCATGGCGTCGAAGGAATGGCAGCGGCGAACCGGCAACGTCGACGATGACGTCTTCGTCACCCTCCTCTATAACAATGTGCTCGAACGCGACCCCGACCCCGCCGGACGACGCTACTGGGTCGACCGGGCGGCCAACGGGTTCACCAGAACCGACCTCGTCTTGTCGTTCTCCGAAAGCGAGGAGTTCGTGCGTCGCACCGGCACCGCAGCGCCGGCTCCACCACCGTTCCCCGCCCTACCGCCCGACTCGGGTTCCGGCCGCCGGATCGTCTATGACGATTCCGCCCAACGAGTGTGGATCGTGGAGGCCACGGGCATCATCCGCGACTCCTATCTCGTGTCCGGCCGCCGAGGCGTGCCCCACCCCGGCACCTATCAGATCTACTCGAAGTCGACGAAGGCGTGGGCGGGGCACGACGGCATCACCATGAACCACATGGTGCGCTTCGCCCGGGGCCGCAGCCTGGCCATCGGCTTTCACAGCATCCCCCGCTACGGCAGTGGCCGGCCGATGCAGTCCGAGGCCCAGCTCGGCACGTACCAGTCGGCCGGTTGCGTCCGTCAGGCCGAGTATCACGCCGCCGCCCTGTTCAACTGGGCCCGTATCGGTGACACCGTGGTCGTCGTCCGCTGAGCCACCGTCGACCCGGTCGTACCGGGTCTCGTCTCGGCTACTCAGTCGGCTCGTCGACGATGTGCATGGCCGCCTCCTCAGCGGTCGGCCCGGCGTCGGGATCGCTTTCACCCATGCTGGCCACCGCCTGGGCCTCGTCATCGACGGTGTCGCCGGCCACGGCCGGGTCGCCGCTGTCGGGGTCCATCAGCCCAAGAGCCTCTTCGTCGCCGCCACGTGCGTGTTCGCTGGCGGCCTCCCTCGCCACCCGGGTGGCGAGGTTGTCCTGGCCGGTCTCGCTGTTGAGCAGCGCCGGATCCTCGACCCCCCAGGATTCCTCCGGGGGGAAGTCCTTGTCGATGCCGGGCAGGCCTTCGTCGTCGAACTGGTTGGCGTTCATGCTGTCGGACGGATCTGATGGGTTCATACTGCGACTCTACCGGGCGTCCATACGCCGCCTCGTCGCCTCGGTCCGGGCTTCGTCCCATCGCACCTAGACTGGGCAGCTTTGAAGGGGGAACCCATGTCTGACAATTCCGACGACAGCAACGAACCCGGCTGGGGATCAGAGCGTGACGAGTACGACGACACGTCACCTGTTTCGCCGTCAGCCGACGGGTCGCCGTCCGGGCTGTCGCCGTCGTCGATGCCGCCACCTCCTTCGGGTGACCCGATCCTCCCACCGCCCGCAGGGCCACCGACCCCGCCGTTCCCGAACACACCGCCCGCAGGGCCACCGGCCACGCCGTTCCCGAACACACCGCCCGCAGGGCCACCGGCCACGCCGTTCCTGAACACACCGACTCCCACCGACACCGCCGCCTACATGCCGCCGCCCTCCGACAATGCCGGCTTCACGCCACCCACGTACACGCCGGCCGATCAGGTTCCGCCCGGCGCGCCCCCGCCGCCCGGCTTCGATTCGCCGCCGAGCGTGCCGCCGCCCACCTATACACCCACCTACACGCCGGCCGGTGCCCCGCCTCCCGACCATCTGAACGCGCCTCCTCCGGGATCGGCGCCTCCGCCACCCCTGTCGACCGTTCCGCCGCCGCCGGGAACGCCCGGAGGCCAACCGCCGACGGTCGCGCCGACCGGTGGGGGCGGCGGTATGAGCTTGCTGGTCAAAGTGCTTCTCGGGGTCGGCGCGTTGGTAGTGGTACTGCTCATCGCCTCCGCCGTCCTCGCTGCCATGCTGGCCGAAAGTGCGACGGTCGGCGCCGGCTCCATCGAACGAGGTGAGTGCTTCGCTGACTTCGCCCAGTTCGAGACCGACGCCACCGGCACGGGAGAGGTCACCTCGGTCGACCGCATCGACTGCGCCGAAGCCCACGCCCTCGAGGCCTTCTACGTCGGCCCGGCCTACGAGAGCTACGACCTCTATCCCGGTGTCGAGGAGATCGACGACGTCGCCATCACCTCGTGCCGCCAGCGCTTCGAGCTGTTCGTCGACTTCGAGTGGGAATCGTCCGAATTCGATTTCTGGTGGCTCACACCGACACAGTCGGGATGGGATCAGGGTGACCGCGAGCTGGTCTGCCTCGTTGGCGATTTCGACAAGGAACTGGTTGTCGGAACCCTTGAAAACGCCGGTCGCTGAGCGGTCTGTCGCAGGCCGGTGACCCGCAGGCTGACGGAAATGGACCGTCAGCCTTTTCCACAGCGGGGGGTGGGCACGACGGCCCAAGGCTGCTAGCGTTCTCTATCCACAGCTAGGAATAGTGGAGTGGGGCAGACGGGCGAACCTAACGGGTACCCTGTGGTCCGGATCAGGTCGGAAATTTTCGCTCAGAGACGGAACTCGGGTGAACATACCATGAGCTCCGAAAGGAGCCTAAGTTACAGGGATGGCATTTGCCAGCCTTTCCTCGAAGTTTTTTCTCTGGCCCCCTTCGACCCTGCTGTGGATAAGCATGTGGACAGTGGGGAGAGGCGCCGCACATGGAGAGGATTTGCATGGGTCGGAGCGATCGGCGGTGGACTCGGACGTGCGGCGGTGGCGGTCCCATTTTCCACTTTTCCACGAGATATCCACAGGTTGTGTGTGACCTGCACAACGCCACCGCCTTCTTGATTTTCCCCCCAGGATCGTGCCCATGACCGCCGCCCAAGATCTCTGGACGTCCGCGTCCGAACTCCTCCGCAGCCAAGTGTCCGAGGGGGTGTGGCAATCAACGTTCGCCCAGCTCAGCCCGGTCGAACTGACCTCCGATCGCCTCATTCTCGGCATGCCAAACGGCATCATCCGCGACAAACTCGACGGCCGCTACCGGCCACTGGTCGAGGACGCCATCACCGAAGCCGCCGGTCACGATCTCGGCGTCGACTTCCAGTTGACGGTGCCGACCCTGTTCGACGACAACGAGCGGGTCGACAACCTCCGCAACGCCGACGACGGCTCGACGATCGATCTCCGTGACCACGGCCCGGCAAACGGAGGCGAGTTCGATGGTGGAGGCAGCCGCGTCGACGACGGTGCACACGGTGCGACAGCCGCAGTTGCCGGGAGAGCGTCCATGGCGGTCACCGCCGACACCCTCCAGGCCGGCGCCTCCAACGGATCCGACGACCACGAAGAGCGCTACACCTTCAAGAACTTCGTGACCGGCCCGTCGAACCGGTTCGCCATCGCCGCCGCCCTCTCGGTGGCCGAGCGACCGGGTGGCTCCTACAACCCGCTGTTCATCTACGGGTCGGCCGGGTTGGGCAAGACCCATATTCTGCGGGCCATTCAGCACTTCATCAATGACCTGGAACCGCAGAAGAAGGTGCTGTACGTCTCCACCGAGACGTTCCTGAACGAGTTCGTCGATTCGATCAAGAACTCGTCCGGCAACGATTTCAAGCGGCGCTACCGCCAGATCGACGTGCTCCTCGTCGACGACATCCAGTTCATCGAGGGCAAGGACCGGCTCCAGGAGGAGCTGTTCCACACGTTCAACGATCTGTACGGGGCCAACTCCCAGATCGTGCTCTCCTCGGATCGGCCGCCGGATGCCATCCCGACCCTGGAGGATCGCCTGCGGAGCCGGTTCATGATGGGGTTGCTGACCGACATCCAGCCGCCCGACATCGAGACCCGCATGGCGATTCTGCGCAAGAAGTCCGAGCGCGACGGCTACTACCTGCCGAATGACGTCAGCGAGTTCATCGCCGCCAACATCGTGAACAACATTCGTGAGTTGGAGGGTGCCCTCAACAAGGTCACCGCTTTCGCCAACCTCAACGGCGAGCCGATGACCAAGGCCCTGGCCGAACAGGTGTTGGGCGACTTCATCGCCGATCGTCAGCCCCGGCCCATCACGGTGGCGATGATCCTGGATGCCACCGCCGAGCAGTTCGGCTTCCCGATCGACGAACTGATCGGCAAGTCGCGCCGCCGCCCGCTGGTGATCGCCCGGCAGATGGCGATGTATGTGACCCGCGAACTGACCGATCTGAGCTTTCCTCATATTGCACGCGAGTTCGGCGGCCGTGACCACACCACGGTGATGCATGCCTGCGACAAGATATCCGCGCTCATGAAGGAACGGTCGCAGATCTACAACCACGTGATGGCGCTCGAGAAGTCGGTACGGAACCAGGCTCAGTCGGTCGACTACTGAACGGCCCGCCACCGGCGCCTCCCTCCACCGTTCTGCCGCCCACCAGCGTCACCGCCTCCCTCCACCGTTCTGCGGTTCGCCCGCGTCGCCTGGCGACGCCGAGGTACCGCAGAATACCCCCGAACCCAGCGTTGACGGGGTCGCAAATCGATGCACAAATGCTGCCTATCGCTACCGAATCACTGTGGATAAGCGGTGGACAATGGGGACAACATCAGTGGTCATCCGGCGACGCACGAGCCGCCTCTGCGGCGATGACGGCCGCCAGGTCGGCGGGGCGGGAGAACATCGGCCAGTGTCCGGTCGGTAGGTCG
>JBFHEP010000020.1:0-23405 GCA_041584095.1 Acidimicrobiales bacterium
GGACCCGGTGCCACCAACATGGTCACGGCGGCAGGGGTGGCGTCGGCCAACCGCCTGCCCCTGCTGCTGTTCTCCGGCGACACGTTCGTCAGCCGGATCCCCGATCCGGTTCTTCAGCAGGTCGAGAACTTCGGTGAACCGTCGACCACGGTCAACGATGCGTTCAAGCCCGTCACCAAGTACTGGGATCGCATCACCCATCCGGCGCAGATCGTCCAGTCGTTGCCCGTCGCGCTGGCCACGATGCTCGACCCCGCCACCCGGGGTCCGGCCTTCATCGGCCTGCCCCAGGATATTCAGGCCGAAGCCTACGACTACCCGGTGCGGTTGTTCGATCCGATGGTGCACGAGGTGCCCCGTCCCCGACCCGACTCCAGTGAGCTGGTGGCGGCCGTCGAAGCTGTGCAGACGGCTCGCAAGCCTCTGATCATCGCCGGCGGTGGGGTGCACTATTCGGTGGCCGAGGCCGAGTTGGCCGAGTTTGCGGCGACGCACGGCATTCCGGTCGTCGAAACAGTGGCCGGCAAGTCGAGTCTGCTCGGCGACGACCCGAACTACATCGGACCTATTGGCGTGACCGGTTCCGAGGCGGCCAACAATCTGGCGGCGGAGGCCGATGTCGTGCTGGCGATCGGCTGTCGCCTCCAGGACTTCACCACGGGATCGTGGACGGTGTTCAAGAACGAATCGACGGTGATCCTCGGGATCAACACGGCCCGGTTCGACGCCATCAAACACCGGTCGCTCCCAGTGGTGGGCGATGCCCGGGAGACGCTCCGGGAGATGGACGATTTGCTCGGCGGCTGGAGCGCACCGGAGGCCTGGATGGAGCGGGCGACGGCCGAGAAGCAGGGTTTCCGTTCCTACCTCGACAGCATCGGAGCCCCCGACCCGTCGGCCGAGGTGCTGACCTATGCCCAAGTTGTCCGGGCCGCCAACGATCAGGCCGGTCCCGACGATGTGTGCCTGGCCGCCGCCGGCGGATTCCCCGGTGAGGTCAACAACGGCTGGTGGTCGAAAGGAGTGGCCACGTTCGACTGCGAGTACGGGTTCTCCTGTATGGGTTACGAGGTGTCGGGCGGCTGGGGTGCGGCCATGGCCCACGAGGCGATGGGTCGATCCGCCGACGGTGATCTGTTCGTGTTCGTCGGCGACGGCTCGTACCTGATGATGAACTCCGATCTCTACAGCTCGGTACTGTCCGGGCACAAGATGATCGTGATCGTGTGCGACAACGGTGGCTTCGCCGTTATCAACCGGCTCCAGATCGGACAGGGCGGCAAACCGTTCAACAATCTGCTGGCCGACTGCCGCTTGGCCGGTGACGTGGTGGAGGTCGACTTCGCCGCTCACGCCGCCGCCATGGGCTGCGCTTCGGAGACGGTGTCCACCTACGAGGAGCTGAAGGCTGCGTTGGAGCGGGCCAGGACCAGCGATCGAACCTATGTGATCGCCACCAAGGTCGACGCCTACACCTGGACCGAGGGCGGATCGTTCTGGCAGGTCGGCGTGCCCGAGGTGTCGAACCTACAGTCGGTCCGCGACGCCAGGGCCGAGATGGAGAAGGGCCTGGCCGATCAGCGGGTGGGCTGGTAGCGGCGGTGTCGTGCCGGCCACCCACCCCAACTCTTCCTGCACGAGGCGCGGTACCTGCGCGGATCGTTCCGGAAGAGTTGGTGGCGAGGCGCGCTACGGGAAGCCGTAGTCTGGAGCGATGGCTCAGCCGTCTGTAGCAGGCATCGATTCATCAACCCAGTCGACCAAGGTCGAGGTCCGCCGAATCGACGACGGAACGGTCGTCGGTACCGGACGGGCAACCCATCCGACAACGACTCCTCCCCGAAGCGAACAGGACCCGAACGCCTGGTGGGACGCCCTCGTCACCGCCTTCGCCGAAATCGACCCCGAGGTGCGGGCCGGAATCGTCGGCGTGTCTGTGGCCGGACAGCAGCACGGGCTGGTACTGCTCGACAAAGGGGGTCACCCGCTTCGCCCGGCGAAGCTCTGGAACGACACGGAATCGGCCCCGCAGGCCGATGCCCTCGTCGCCGCGTCCGGGGCCGACGTTTGGGTCGACCGTTGCGGGTCGGTGCCGGCGCCGGCTTTCACCGTCACCAAGCTGGCCTGGGTGGCGGAGAACGAACCCGAGTTGATCGGTCGGATCGACAAGGTCATGCTGCCCCACGACCACCTCACCTGGAAGTTGACCGGCGAGCACGTCACGGATCGCGGCGATGCGTCCGGTACGGGCTGGTGGTCACCGTCGATCGAGGACTACGTCGACGAGGTGATCGAACTGGTCGCCCCATCGGTGGTGGACAAATTGCCGACGGTCCTGGGACCGACGACCGCAGCCGGGCTTCTGACCGCCGGTGCGGCAGCCCAACTCGGGCTTCCGACGAACCTGATCGTCGGCCCCGGCTCGGGCGACAACATGGGCGGGGCCCTCGGCCTCGGTCTCCAGCCCGGTGATCTGGCGATCTCGATCGGCACGTCGGGCACCGCCTATGCGGTCAACCGAACCCCGACCGCCGATGAGTCCGGACTCGTCGCCGGCTTCGCCGATGCCACCGGCAACTTCCTGCCGCTGGTCTGCACGTTGAACGCCACCAAGGTCACTGAAGCCTTCCGCCGTCTTCTGGCCGTCGAATACGGCGAGTTCGACGAACTGGCACTGTCGGCCCCGGTGGGAGCCGGAGGCGTGGTGCTCGTCCCGTTCCTGGACGGCGAGCGCACGCCGAACCGTCCGGGTGCGACGGGTCTGTTGACCGGTGTGCGTTCCGACGTCGAACGGCCACAGCTGGCCCGAGCCGCTTTCGAGGGTGTGGCCTGCGGCCTGCTGGACGGGGTGGAGGCGCTCGAATCGGCCGGTGTCGTCCTCGACGGGCGCACCTTCCTCATCGGCGGCGGCGCTAAATCGGAAGCCTACGGCCGCATTGTGGCCGACCTGTCCCAACGGCAGCTCACGATTCCTGTCGACGACGAAACGGTGGCGACCGGCGCCGCCGTCCAGGCTGCGGTCGTAGCGGGCCACGGCACCTTCGACGAGGTGGCCGACCGCTGGAAGCTGGGACACGGATCGATCCTCGATCCCGACGACGGCGTAGCCCAGGCCGCAACCGAAGCCCGCCGGCACTACCGCTGGGCCCGGGATCTGACCGAGTAGGATCGGCGTCATGGCAGGAGTGAACATCGATCGACCTCGAATGCCCGAGGGCTACGGCGTGCCCACTGATCTGGGCGGTCTTCGATCGTGGAGCGATGTCGAACGCCGGCTGAGGACCACGATGCATGTTTGGCTGGCCACGACCCGGCCCGACGGCCGACCCCATGTGGTGCCGCGCTGGGGCGTTTGGCTCGACGGGCGCTTCTGGTACGACGGCTCACCCGACACCATCCACGCCCGGAACCTGCGCACCAACCAGGCGTGTGTGTTGCATCTGGAAAGCGGTTCCGACGTGGTCATCGTCGAGGGAACGGCAGCACCGTCGGCTCCGGTCGACTATGACTTCGGGGTCCGCCTGTCCGACGCCTTCCGGGCGAAATATGCTGTCAAGGGCTACGAGCCGACTCCCGACGCCTGGTCCGGGCCCGGTGCGGGCGGACTGTGCGTGCTCACGCCGGTCAAGGCGCTGGCCTGGCGCGATTTCCCGGTCGACGTGACCCGCTTTCGCTTCTAAGGAGTGCTCAGCGAGACACCGTCGGTCGCCGAGGGCGCGGTGGCCCTGGCGTCGCTCTACCTCTGTCAACGGACGGTCTCATGGGCCCGTATGTCCCCCGCCACGGCGACCCGCAGCACAAACGTCTGAACCCTCGAGAAGCGCAACCGGCGCTGGACGGCGGTGACGAACCTCGTTGTTCCTCACCGCCGCCCCGCTGAAATCTGTCGTGGCGGGTTGTCGCTGACGTCGCGCTCAGCCGCCGCCGGCGTCGGCTTCGGCGTCACCTTCCTGGACGTCGAGATTGCCGCCATCGACGTCCACGTCGCCGCCCTCGACGTCGACACTCGGTGCGTCGACATCGACATCGGGAGCTTCCGCATCGATGGCGGGGGCGTCGACATCAGCATCGGCATCGGGAGCCTCGATGTCGACGTCACCCGGTTCAACGTCCACATCCGCATCTCCGCCGAGCAGGAAGAATGCAATGACCACGACCGCGATCACCGCGGCTGCCGCCAAGACCCACTTGAGCCAATCCTGATCGTCGCCGGGCCGGCCCGACGCCAAGTTCTCCCGGGCTAGCGGATCTTCAACTCCGGTGGATGTACCACGGGCCGAATCGATCCCTCGGTAGTCGCTCATGGAAACCTCTTTCCGTATTGGTCGGTTCGGCTGCTTGAAGCGCAGCTCGTTGTTCGCCGAGGTCTGTACCCACATTCGCACGGTGTCTAACATCACTCTGGCGCCGATCGTCGTGCGACCGTTTGCGGAGGATCCAAGAATGTAGGGTTTTCGCGATCGCTACGGTCGAAAGCCCCAGGTGGTCGGCCCCGGTCGCAGCGTGCGTCGGGCCAAGTGGACCCAGTCGCACAGCATGGCGCGGGTGTCCCGCGGATCGATGATTTGCTCGATCTCGTAGAACTCCGCCGAGCGCAGTGGCGAGCGGAGCCGATTCAGGCGCTCGGTGATGTCGGCGTGCAGCGCCTCAGGCTCATCGGATGCCTCCAGTTCGGCCTTGTAGGCCACTTCCAGACCACCCTCCAAGGGCAGCGAACCCCAGTCGGCCGACGGCCAGGCCATTCGCATCGACGCCGCGCCCGGCACGCGGTTCGAGGCGCCGGCCACACCGAAGGCCTTTCGGATCAGCACCGTGCAGTATGGAACAGTCAGCTGACGCAGCGCCACCAGGGCGATCGAGCCGGTACGGATCGTGCCCTCCTCCTCGGAGGTCTTCCCGATCACGAATCCGGGGCAGTCCTCGAAATGGATGAGGGGCAACTTGAACAGCGACGCCAGGTCGGCCAGACGGATCAGTTTGCGGCAGGCGTCGTTCGTCCAGCCGCCACCGTAGATGCGTGGGTCCTCGGCGTAGACGGCCACCGGCACGCCGTCGAGGCGGGCCAGACCGGCGATGATGGATGTGCCCCAGGCCCGGCCGATCTCGAAGAAGCTCGACACCCCCTCCGTGGACTGATCGAACACGGCCGAGAGGATGGCCCGCATGTCATAGGCCTGACGGGCCTCACGGGGCACGGACGAGATCAGACGCTCCTCCCGGCGGCCCGGATCGTCACCCCAGTCCTCGATTGGAGGGAGCTCGTCGACGTTGCCCGGCAGATACGACAGGAAGTGCAAGGCCCGGTCGAACGCCTCGGACTCGGTGTCGACCACGTCGTCGATCGAACCGTTCGAGGTGTGGATGCGGGCATGACCCAACTCCTCCTTCGTCACCGATCCGAGCCCGGCCTGCTCGACCAGCGCCGGCCCGGCGATCATCATCTGCGACGTCTCGGCCACCATCACCGAGTAGTGACAGGTGGTGGCCCGCGCCGCTCCGAAGCCGGCCACCGAACCCAACACGAGCGACACCGACGGGGCCACGTTCAGGTGATCGATCACCGTGTGCCATCCCGGCAGAAGCGGGATGTAGGTACGACCCGCCATCTCGATCGTCTTGACCGAGCCTCCGCCCGACATGCCGTCGAGCAGGCGGACATGGGGCAGCCGCATCTCCAGCGCCATCGACTCCGACTCCTCCCGTTTGGCCGAGATCGATGCGTCGTTCGAACCGCCGCGGACGGTGAAGTCGTCACCCGAGATCACCACCGGACGGCCTTCCAACTCGGCCAGGCCGAAAACGAAGTTCGACGGCATCAGATCGACAAGATTGCCGTGGTCGTCATACGACGCGACGCCCGCCACTTTGCCCAGCTCCCAGAAGGTGCCGGAGTCGACGATCCCGTCGATGCGCTCGCGAACCGTCTGTTTGCCGAACTGGTGCTGACGTTCGACCTTGTCGGCACCACCGAGCCGCTCGGCCATCGCCTCGCGTCCTCTCAGATCCTCGAGCTCCGGCTCCCAGCTCATCGGGCCCGAGCGTACTCACCGACGCGCTGTGATGCCAGAAAGCGGCTGCATACGGTCGATTGAGCGGATGCGGTTGGAGCGGCTGCAAGGCGGTGCGCCATCATGGTCGGGTGTCCCGTATCCCTGCGGTAACCCCTGCGACCGACTGGCCGTCGACTCGCCTCGTCGACGCCGTCGCCGCCGCCGATCTGCGGGTTCTGGTGCTGTGCCTGTATCACCTGACCGGCGACGACATCTGGTTGAGCGAACGGTACGCACCGGCCCGCGACGTTCGACTCGTCGCCGACCCCGACGCCGGTTTCGACGATCAGACCCAGGCCGAGATCCGGGCCGCCGCCGTCGACATTCTCACCGCCGGTGGGGGCAACGGGACCGTGCCGGAGCCCGTCGTCACCGATCCCGATCCCGAGCGTTTCCAGGAGATGATGTCGTTCTGCCTCGGAGAGCCCGTTCCGAACGAGTACGTGCCGCTGATGCTTGACGACTTCGGATTCACCTCGGAGGACGCACGCTGGACCAACGATGTTCCACCGGATCCGCCGAAACGGTCCGACGTCGACCACGAGGTCTTGATCGTCGGGGCCGGTGTGTCCGGCATGTGCCTCGGTGTCAAGCTCGACCGGCTCGGCATTCCCTACACCATCGTCGAGAAGAATACCGAGGTCGGAGGAACCTGGTTCGAGAACCGGTACCCGGGCTGCGGCGTCGACACCCCCAATCACTTCTACAGCTACTCCTTTGCGCCAAATCCGACCTGGCGACACTACTTCTCACCGCGTGACGAGCTCTTCGACTACCTCCGCGACTGCGCATCGGACTTCGACCTCCGCCCCCGGATCCGGTTTTCCACCACCATGACGTCGGCCCGGTGGGAGGACGACCGGTCACGCTGGCGCGTCACGCTCGTCGACGGCGGCGGTCACACCAGCCAAACCACGGCCCGGATCCTGGTCAGCGCCACCGGGCACTTCAACCAGCCGATGGCGGCCCGCTTCCCCGGCGACGAGGCCTTCGAGGGACCCATCGTCCACACTGCCCGCTGGCCCGACAATCTGGACCTGACCGACGCCGACGTCGCCGTGATCGGGACCGGGGCCTCGTCGGTCCAGCTCGTACCGACAATCGCTCCGACCGCCAGGCACGTGACCGTCTATCAGCGAACCCCGCAATGGGTCCGACCAACGGAGAACTACAACGGTGTCGTCGATCCACGCAGTCGCTGGCTGTTCGCCAACCTGCCCTACTACGGGCGGTGGTATCGCTTCGCACAGTTCTGGCGCTACGGCGACGGCCTCCTCCGATTCCTGCGGCGCGATCCCGAGTGGCCCCACCCCGAGCGAGCGATGAACGGGGTCAATGATCGTCACCGGATCGAGATGACCGAGCACATCGTCGAGTCGCTGGCGTCGAGACCTGAGCTGATCGACGACTGCATCCCGTCATACCCGCCGTTCGGCAAACGAATTCTGCTCGACAACGATTGGTACACCACGCTGTGTCGACCGAACGTCGACCTCGTCACCGAGTCGATCGACCACTTCGAGATAAACGGCATCCGCACCTCCGACGGACGATTGCGGGCTGCCGATGTCATTGTCCTGGCCACGGGGTTCACCGTGACCACCCTGGCCGCCCGGCACGACATCGTCGGCCGCGACGACATCGACCTGGCCGACGACTGGGCCGACGACAACCCCACCGCGTACCTCGGGCTGACCGTTCCCCGTTTCCCCAACTTCTTCGTCATGTACGGCCCCAACACCAACCTCGGTCACGGGGGCAGCGGCATGTGGGTCGGTGAAACCCAGGCTCGCTACATCGCCCACTGTCTCACCATGATGGGGGAGCGAGGCTGGACGAGGCTCGAGGTCCGCCCCGAACGGCGCCGCGACTACACGGCCGAGATCGACACCGCCCACGCCGAGCTGATCTGGGCTCACCCCGGAACCAACACCTACTACCGCAACGCCAATGGGCAGGTTCGTTCTCCGATGCCGTTCCGCATGGTCGACTACTGGCATCGCACGCGGCGACCCGATCCCGAGGATTTCGTGTTCGGCTGAACCAGTCCTGAGATCAGCTGTCACCGGCCAGGATCTCGTCCCACCGAAATCCAGGTCTGCTTCACTGATTCTTAGTGGAGCTCTGACCGTTCCAAGGCCGGGCTGCAACGGGCTCGTAATACCGCTCCGGTACTGTGAAAGGGCCGATGAGACCGCACAAGCTATGGGACTGGGTCGGACCGCCGACTTGGAAGAGGTCGGGCACGCTTGTCTTCAGCGCGGTGATGGGAGTGTTGCTCGTCGGCGGTACCGCCATGGCCGCCAATCTCGGCCTGCTGACCTTCACAGCATCCGGTGATCGGGGGCACCGCCTCGAAGTTCCGCGGCCGCCACTGTCGGTCACGCTGCCGACCACCGAATCCGCGCCGCCGATCGTCGATTCGACGTCGGCGGCGGAGGACGTCGAGGAAACCGACGTCGATGACGACGACGACGGCACGAACGACTCGCGGACGGACGAAGGCTCGACAACCGAGAACCCCGAGGACGAGTCCGACGACGGTATGGAGCCGACGTCGGATCAGGCTGACGATGACGCCGACGACGACGACGATGACGACGACTCCAACGAAGACGAGTCCGACGACGACGACGAGGCGCGCTCGGAACGGGAGTCGGACGAGAAGGGCCGGCATCGTGCGGAGTCGGATGAATCGGGTCGGAAGGCCAGAGCGTTCGGAGCCAACGGCGACGGCAGGCTCGACGACGATTGATCGATCACCAGCCGCCGGGTACCGACCTCGCCGGCTCCCCGGTCAGTGAGTCTCCGCGGTTCGACGGCCACGACCCCAGCGCCTGCTCTTGGTCTCATCGACAACGGTGCCATCCCGGCGCTCGGCGGCCGGCGACCACTCGACGGAGTTTCGGTAGTCGGTGCCGGTGGCTCCGGGCTCGGTCAGTCGTCCATCGCTCGGGAACAGTGTCGGCCACCCCGTCGTGACCCGAAGGCCGCGGCCGTGCGGATTGTCGTCGAAGATCAGCGTTCCATCGCTGGCATCGATGAGTGACGCCACGACGGCGAGACCCAGCCCGGTACCGGGCCGGCCATGATCGGCCCGCCAGAACCGGTCGATGGCCCGGGCTTTTTCCTCGTCACTCAAACCTGGACCCTCGTCGGTGACCACCAGGCGATGGTGCGTGTGGCCCCGTTCCACGGAGACCAGGATGCGCGAACGTGGCGGCGCAACGTGCAGTGCGTTGTCGAGCAGGTTGTCGAGCACCTGCTCGATTGCTCCGGCCACTGCGATCGCCTCGACCTTGCCCTTGGGGCGGTTCAGGAGCAGCTCCACCTCCTGCTCCGCCGTCGCCTGCCAGGTGTTGACCCGATCGGCGGCGAGTGAGCCGAGGTCGACCGCGGTGAGGCTGGGAGGACCGTCGTTGCGGGCCAGCTTCAGCAGGTCGCCGACGAGGTTCGAGAGACGGATGGTTTCCTCGATCGCCGCCTCGATCTCGACCCGTGACGTTGCGTCGATGGCGGCCGCCTCCAGGTTCTCGAGCCGCAGCCGCAGCGAGGTCAGTGGTGTGCGGAGCTGATGCGAGGCATCGCCGACGAACGAGCGGTGGCGTTCGATCAGCTGCTCCAACTGGCGGCCCATGGCGTTCATCGAATCGGCCAGCTCCTGGATCTCACCCGGCGTCTCGGGATCCGACACCTGGAGCGGGCTGAAGTCGCCCCGACCGAACCGGAGCGCCGAGGTTCGAAGTCGCTTGATCGGCTCGGTGGCCGAACGGGCCACCGTCAGACCGACCAGCGCCAGTGCACCCAGAATCAGCGCCGCGATGGCGACCAGGCCGATCCAGAACCGCTGAATGCGGCTGTTGACCTCATCGGCGTCGATCGTGAGGCGCAACGCGCCCTGGACGTTGCCCCCCGAAGCGATTGGGACCGCCACGTACAACAACTCGGTGTCGAGCGTGTCCGAATCCCGGTATCCGGCATCCCGCAGCCCGTCGAGGGCGACCACGACCTCGGGTCGGGTTGCGAAATTCCGACCCGACTCCCGGCTCGTGTCGGCCACCGAGATACCGCTGTCGTCGACGACGACGAGGCGGGCGCCGGTCTCGGCGCTGTAATTGCGGGCCACCTCGAGATTACTGTTGAGCGCCGGGTCTTCGGTGTCGAGAACGTCCTGATAGTAGGTGGCCAGAACCACCGCATCGCGTTCCGCGTTGGCGATGAAGCGCTCGCGTTCCAGTTGATAGTAGAAAATGGCGAGCGGGATCTCCAGGATCAGGAGAACGATCAGACTGACCAGCAGATAACTCAGCACGAGTCTGCGTGTCACCGGCCTACCGTTTCATCCCATACGATGCGTTCATCCCATACGATGCGACGGTCATGACTCCGGCTGATTGTCCGCCAAACGAAAGCCAACACCGCGGATGGTCTGGATGAGCGACGGGTCGGTTTTCTTCCGAAGGGACGCTACGTGGACGTCGAGGGTTTTCGTCGACCCCCACCAGTTCTCGTCCCACACGTCGTTGATCAGCTGCTCCCGCGTCACTGCGGCGCCGGGATCGGAGGCCAGGGCGGCCAGCAGATCATATTCCTTTGGCGTGAGATCGACCCGGGTGCCGTCGTATTCCACATGGCGGGCCCGACGGTCGATACTGAGGTTTCCCCATTCGACCCGTTCCTCTTCGGCCGGCCGGGAAGCGGCTCGCCGGAGAACCGCCCTGATCCTGGCGACCAGTTCACGGAACCCGAATGGTTTGACCACATAGTCGTCGGCTCCCAGTTCGAGCAGCATCACCCGGTCGATCTCGTCCTCCCGGGCGGTGACGACGATGATGGGCACGGTGCTGGCCGCCCGCAGGTTCTGGCAGACGACCCGACCGTCGAGATCCGGTAATCCGAGGTCGAGTAAAACGAGATCGACCGGGTCGGCTTGTAGGGCTTGAGCGCCGGTGGTGGCGAGCTGAACCTCGAATCCCTCTCGTTCGAGCCCGGCCTTCAACGGCTGGCTGATCGACGAATCGTCTTCGACTAGCAGAAGCTCCACGCAGCAAGGATCGCACCGTACCCGCGCAATGACAAACAATTTTGTCGATCGTTGGGCAGCATTGCAGGGAACGAGGTCGTTCAGGGCTGGGCCAAAAGGTTCCGTGAGGCCTCGATGACCACGTCGATGACCCGCTCCTCGGTGGCGGTGATTGCGGCTTCGTCGGTCGGAATCTCCTCCAGGGCCCGGTTGGCGATGACGCCCGCCACGCATCCGGCTTGCCACCCGTTGGCCGAGCACATGGTGAACAACGTGGCGGACTCCATCTCGTAGTTGATGACGTTCAGCGCCCTCCACTCGGCCAGCGATCCTCGGAATCGGGCCGTGACGGTTCCGGCCACCGTGTCGTAGCGCTCCTGACCCGGGTAGAACGTGTCAGTGGATGCGGTGATCCCGACCCGGTAATCGGCGCCGACTGCTTCGGCCGCCTCGACGAGCGCCTTCGTGCACCAGAAGTCCGAGGCCGCCGGATACTCGCTGGGGGCGAAATGGAAGCTGGCTCCGTCGAGCCGGACGGCGGCCTGCGTAATCACGATTGTTCCGGAAGGGACATCCGGCTGTATCGACCCGGTGGTGCCGACCCGGAGAAACGTCCGCACTCCGAGTTGTGCCAGCTCCTCGACGGCCACCGATACCGACGGGCCGCCGATCCCGGTCGAGCACACCACAACGGGCCGGCCGTCGAGATGTCCGATGTGGCTCGTGAACTCTCGATTGGATGCGAGATGGCGGGGGTTCGTGAGACGGTTGGCGATCTTGGCCACCCGGGCCGGGTCGCCGGGAACGAGTGCCAACGACGCTCCGGCGACGTCGTCGGCGTTGAGGCCGAGGTGGAATACGGACGCTTCGTTGGCAGCCATGGTGCGAGCGTAATCGACCTGATGATCTGCCTCCACAAGGTCCGCCTGCGGTTTCATCCGGTCGGCAGCCGCCACCAGCCTTCAGATCGGCATCGTTGCGGCCGATGGGTAACCATGACGGCCGAATTCGGGAACTGGCCGGTGCCGCTCGTCATTGCCGCCGCCGCCTCCGTGGTGATCGCCCCTGTCGCAGTACCGGCTGCGGTGGTCATCGTCGTCCTCGCCGTCTGCTGGTCACTTGCCAGCCTGTCGCTCCGAAACAGCTGGGGTGACCTTCCCGGGTCGACGCGTCTGCTGCACCTCTCGGTAGGCGCCCTGACGGCCTCGACGTTCATCGTGTTGACCTGGTCGTCGTTTCCCGTTGACGACGCGACGAACACGGCTCCAAGCGTCCTGGTGCTGGTCGGCCCCCTGGGTGTTTTCGTGGTCTTCTCCCTGTTTCGAATGCTGGGATCGAGAAGAGGCTCCCTTGACCCATGCGATGTGATCGACGCCGTGGCCGTTGCGGTTCTCCCGTGGTCGTTGGTGGCGACGGTTGTGGCGCCCTGGATCGTCGGCCCGCGGTCGGTCGAACTGCGGATGACCGTGGCGGCCATCGTCTGGGTATCGGCCATCGTCTTCGTGGCCGGGGTACTCACCGTTCTGGCCCGGCCGGATGTCGGACCCATCCAGCCGTTCCTGGCCGTCAGCGCCATGAGCCTCGGTGGACTCGGTTGGGTGGCGTGCATGCTGATCGCGACGGGCTCCGCACTCGAGCAGCTGTTCCCCCGGGTGACGCTACTGCCGGCGGTTGCCTACCTCGTCGCTGTGGAGCGAGGTGAGCTTGTGCCGGCGCGAGCAGGCCATCGGGAGGGCGCCCGACGTCTCCTGGCATCGGGCGCCCGAGAGCAGAGTCGGTGGGTGCTCTTCGCCGCCATCGGCATGGGGGTTGCCTTTCTCGCCATCGTGGAGCGTTCCATGCCGCTCCTTTTCGCCCTCGCCGGCATTGCCGGCCTGAGTATCGCCCGCCTGGCCGTCGCCTCGGCTCGCATCGCCGCCGCCGGCCGCATGATCGGGGCCTTCGATGATTTCCTGGAGCCGCTGGCCCTGGCGGTCGACGAAGAGGACGTCGTCGACCGGGCGACGGTGGCCGCCCGCACACTCCTTGGATCCGACGAGGTGTTCGTCGAGGTGGCCGGCCGCCCCGACCTGACCCCGGAGTTCTCCGGGCGACCGGCTGTCGTCAACAGCGCCCATGGGGCGGCGGTGATCTCCCGACTCGGCGACGTGCAGATCTGCACGCTCGACGCCATTCCACCCGCAAGGCTGCGAGCATTGACCCGCCTGGCCGACATCGTCGCGCTGGCGCTGGCGTCGGTCGATCGTCGCAATCAAGTCCCCGATGAGCCGTTCGCCGTCGCGGCGCGCGCCGGCCGACCCCGTTTCGGACCCGGTGAGGCTGCGGGGCGGACGTCGCAGACTTCGTCACCGGACCTCGAGATTTGGGTCATGGTCGAGCGGGACACCGTCGTGGCGGCCGATCCGCAGGCGGCCGCCTTGCTCGGCTACGACCCGATCAACACCGACGCCACCCGACTCGTGCGAGCCGGAAACCGAGGAGAGCCGTTCCGAAGCGAATCCAACGGCCGGTGGCTCCAGGCTCGTGTCATGGCGGGCGATCGTCCGGAGACCACGATGATCGTTGTCGCTCCCACGACGGGGCAAGCCTCGTCGCCGAGAGTCGATGCGAGTTCGGGGTTGCCGAACCTGCACGACTTCGAGTTGCAGGGGTCCGTTTCGAATGCCGTGGTCATCGTCTTCTACCTCCACGATCTCGAGCGCGTCCGCGATTCGGTCGGCAGTGAGGCCGGGGACTCCTTCATCCGGCGACTCGCCGTTCGGGCACGACGTACGTTCCGGGAAGGTGAAGACATCGTTTGGCGGGGCGACGGCGCCAAGCTCATCGTGCTCAGTCCTCTCGGCCAATCGGCCGCGCCGGGGTCGGGATCGGGGTGGCTGGAGTCGGCTCGTCGGGAGGCCGCCGTCTGGGTCGAGGATCGGCGCGCCGCGTTGTCGGCTCCCACTGCGCTGGGCATGAGTTTCATCGCGCCCGCCATCTCCGCCGGCTTCACCGTGGTCGATGAACCGCTCTCTCCCACCGAGGTGCTGCAGCAGGCCGAGATGGCCCTTATAGATGCCCGCGACAACCATCCTCGGTCGACGGTCCCCTACTCGACCGAACTTCATGCCCGATTGTCGCGCGAGTGGAGGATCCAGTCGTTCCTGGCGGCCGGACTCGACGACCTGGCGGCCGCCGGGTTCACGGTTCACTATCAGCCGATCATCGGCGTGGCCGACGGATCGGTCGGAATGGTGGAGGCACTGGCGCGATGGGATCAACCTGAGCTGGGCCGGGTCTCACCGGCCGAGTTCATCCCCATCGCCGAGAAGGCCGGCGTGGTCGGCCGGATCGACGATTTCGTCCTCGCCCGAGCGGTCGACGACCTCAAACGTTTTCGTGCTGTGGCGCCCGACCTGGCGATCCAGGTCAACATGTCGCCGAGCGGACTCGAGCCGATGCGGCTGGCCGAGGTCGCAAAGTTCGTGCTCCGCAGTCTCGGCGCCGACGATCCGGGCATCACCATCGAGGTGACGGAGTCGGCCCTGTCGAATCAGCCGATGGGGGAACTCAACACGGCCTTCTCCTTCCTCCGTGAGGCGAACCTGGGCATCGCAGTCGACGATTTCGGCACCGGCGAATCGAATTTCGAGCGGATGAACAAGTTGCCGTTCACCCAGGTGAAGCTGGCCGATCAGTTCGTTCGATCGAGCGACTGCCTGCTGATGACCAACGTCGTCAACGTCGTGCACGGCATGGGGATGAACTGCGTGGTCGAAGGTGTGGAAACCCGGGCTCAGTACGAGATCGCCGTTCGCAGCGGGGCCGACCACGTTCAGGGCTGGCACTTCGCCCCGGCCATGCCGATCGCCGAGGCGTTGCAGTACTGCGAGGCCCGCCTCCACAACTCAGACGACGACGTTGCGACGATGGCGGCCCGGCCGCAGCGCCAGCGCCGACGAGACGACGACCAACAGACCGATGAACGCCGCCGAGGTGATGGTGGCCAACGCAGCGCGGTTGCCGGTGACCGAAGCCAGTGAGGTGACGATCACCGGCATCGACATGCTCGGATAGGCGAACAGATAGAAGGTGGAGGTCAATGCGCCCCGCCGGTGGTCCTGGGCGATTGCGCCGAGGATTGCGAGACAGCCGGCGGTGATGCAGCCGGACGCCGCTCCGAGCAGCATCGCGGCGGGGAGGATCAGCGGCCAGCCTCCGGTCCAGAACGCCGTGGTGCCGAGAAGATAGCCGGCGAAGCCCATGGTCATTCCCGCGATGAGTGTTGGGGTCGGCCCCCAACGGATGAGAATCGGCCGGGCGGCAATCGCGCTCCAGGCGGTGAGCGTTGATGCCGCACCGGCAACCTGGATCTCGTTTCCCGGCATGGCCGAGCTGAGCAGGACGGGAAACAGCGCAAACGACGTCGACGGGAAGCCGAAGACCCAGATGGCGGCCGGGACCACGGTGAGCCAGAAGACGATGCGGCCGTTATGCGGAACGCCCAGGTTGGGGCGAAGCGACGGTGGAATCGTGACGGGAGGGCGGGTTTCGGGAATCCGGAGCAGGAACGGCAGGAGGAGCGCGGTGAGCACGATGTGGAGAACGAACGGTGTGATGAGCGGCCAGGGTGCAACCAGAGCCAGAATCGACGAAATGGCCGGCCCGAATCCGAAGCCGATGTAGGTGGCGAGAGTGGTCCAGACCGCTGCCCTCACCTGCGTACCGGCCCCGAGCAGTTCCTGCACCCAGGCCGTTCCGACGGCGAGCACCGCCCCGACCGACACGCCGAGGATGCAACGCCCGGCGAGCAGTAGTGGATAGGAATCCCGGCCGAGCAGGATCAGAAACGATGCCAGCGCGGCCAGGGCCACGAACGGCACCGTCATCGGTTTGCGGCCGAATCGATCGGCGGCCGGACCGGCGAACAGCAGGGTGGACAGAATCCCCGCCACGTAGACCACGAAAATGGTCTGGGTCTCGGTCGGCCCGAGCTCCAACCGGTCGCGATAGGCGACGAGAAACGGTGTCGACACGTTGGTCGCATAGGCGGTGAGAAAGATTGCGGTCAGCGCCAGTCGATGATGGGGGGCCGCAGTCCGTGGAGCCACCCGCAGAGTTTGGCCGTCGCCCGGATGTATTGACGAACCGGGACCATTCGCCCATTCATCGGAGTCCCGCCTGTTCGCTTGACCGACAGTCCGAAAGACCGTACATTAGGATGAACACGTGGTCGGCCGTCCATTTCACGACGACGAGGACGAAGGGGACTTCATGATCTTCGAGCAGCACTACCTCGACTGCCTGTCGCAGGCTTCCTATTTCATCGGCGACGAGACCTCCAAACGGGCTGTGGTCGTCGACCCTCGACGCGACATTGCGCCGTACCTCGAATCGGCTGCCGAACACGGCATGGCCATCGAGCTGGTTCTGGAAACCCATTTCCACGCCGACTTCCTCTCGGGGCATCTGGAACTGGCGCACTCCACCGGTGCCACCATCGCCTACGGCGATCAAGCAGTGACCGAGTTCGAATCCCGCAAGCTCGCCCACGGCGAACGAATAAGCCTGGGTGAGGTGGAACTCGAGATTCGCCACACGCCCGGCCATACTCCGGAATCGATCAGCATCGTGGTCTACGAGCGGGCGGGCGACACCGAGCCTCACGCCGTGCTGACCGGGGACACGCTGTTCATCGGCGACGTCGGCCGGCCCGACCTGCTCTCCTCCAAGGGTGTGACCAGTGAGGAACTGGCATCGCAACTCTACGATTCGCTGCACGAACAGCTGATGACCCTACCCGACCCGACGCGGGTGTTTCCTGCCCATGGCGCAGGCTCGGCCTGCGGTAAGAACCTGTCGTCGGAGACCAGCTCCACCATCGGTGAACAGCGGGCCCACAACTACGCCCTGGCGCCGATGAGCAAGGACGAGTTCATCGCCGTCGTCACCGAGGGCCAGTCGGCGCCTCCCGCCTACTTCGCCTACGACGCCGTGCTCAACCGCGAGAACCGGCCCATCTTCGATGAGGCCGTCAAGCCTCGAGCGCTCGATCTGCCCGACGTCGTGCGAGCCCAGCGCCAGGGAGCTGTCGTTCTCGACACCCGCGATCCCAACGTGTTCGCCGCCGGACACCTGATCGGATCGATCAATGTCGGTCTGGCTGGTCGCTACGCCGAATTCGCCGGTGGTGTGATCCAGCCGGGCGTGGCCATCGTGCTGGTGGCCGACGAGGGCGAGGAGATGGAGTCGACGATCAGATTGGCCCGCATCGGGTTCGACAACGTCATCGGCTACCTCGACAACCCGCTCGGCGTGTTCAACGCCAACCCGAACGACGTTGCCCGGAGCTCCCGGGTTGACGTTGCCGGCATGCAGGAGGCCATGGGCGGGCTCGACGGGGTGCAGATCGTCGACGTCCGCCAGCCCGGAGAGACGGCGGGCGGCGTCATCCCCGGCGCCCACCTCATCCCGCTGACCTCGCTCAACAAACAGGTGGCCGGCCTCGACGCATCCAAACCGACGATTGTCTACTGCGCAGGGGGCTACCGCTCATCGATCGCCGCCAGTCGCCTGGCCGCAGCCGGCTTCAGCGACGTCTCCGACCTACTCGGTGGCTTTGGGGCATGGCAGGGAGCCGGTGCGCCCGTCGCCGATCCCGACGGCCCCGAACTCACGGTGGCCCACTGAACTCGAACAGGCGACTGAATCGACCGCCGACCGGATCGGTGGGACCCCCGAGGCCGCTCGGGTGGAAATGGATCGACGTTCGCATCGACCCGATAGGAGAGGGTACGACATGACCCGAATGGGCTTCCTTCTTGATAGCGACAGCTGCATCGGCTGTCACGCCTGCACCGTCGCTTGCAAGAGCGAGCACGACGTTCCCCTCGGGGTGAACCGAACGTGGGTGAAGTACATCGAGACCGGCACGTTCCCCGACGTGGCCCGGAAGTTCAACGTCATGCGGTGCAACCAGTGCGACGACGCGCCGTGCATGAAGATCTGCCCGACCTCCGCGCTCTACCGGGCCGGCAACGGCGTCGTCGACTTTCAGGACGAGGACTGCATCGGCTGCAAGTCGTGCATGAACGCCTGCCCCTACGACGCCCTCTACATCAATCCCGAGACCAATACCGCCCACAAATGCAACATGTGCAACCACCGGCTCGAAGTCGGCTTGTTGCCATCGTGCCAGATCGTCTGCCCGACGGAAGCCATCAAGATAGGCGACCTCGACGACCCGACCTCGGAGATCAGCCGAATCATCGCCCGCGACGACGTGGCCGTTCGCGCCCCTGAGCAGAACACCAAACCGAAGGTCTACTACCGGGGAGCCGACCAGGCGGCCCTGGACCCGACCAGAACCGCCATCGCCAACGACGGCATGATCTGGGCCGACACACTGCGGGACGCCAACGGCAAGCATCACCCCACGATTCCGGTTCACGCCGGCAACATCCCGACCCAGGAACACGGTGTGGTCGCTCGCACCGCCTACACCACCGCTCACATGATGACCTGGAAGGAGAAGGTCTCCGGGTATCTGGTGACCAAGGCGGTGGCCGCCGGAGCGATGTTGGTTGCGGCGCTGATGGTGCTGCTCGGCCATTCCACCGCCCAGGCGGCGGTCGGCGTGATGCCGCCGATGGTGGCCGGCGTCTTCCTGGCGCTCACCGGGGTATTGCTGATCGGTGACCTCAAGCAACCCGCACGCTTCCACTACCTGATCACCAAAGGCAACTGGACCTCGTGGCTGGTCAAGGGGGCGTACATCCTCATGGCCTTCGCCATCGTGTGCGGCCTGTGGTGGATCGGGGGTGTGGCCGGATCCTCCGGGCTGCTCAAGGTGCTGGCGGTGCCAGCCGCTTTGACCGCCGCGGCCACGGCCGGGTACACGGCCTTCCTGTTCGCCCAGTGTGAAGGTCGCGACCTGTGGCAGACTCCGCTGTTGCTGCCTGTGCTTCTGGCGCAGGCCGTGACCGCCGGGGGGGCGGCCTACGGCATCGCCGACCTGTTCATGGACATCCCCTCGCCGGGCGCCGTCCGCTGGGTGCTGCTCGGTGGCGTGGCGGCCACCGCGGCACTGATCGCCGTGGAGTTGACCTCGCACGGGTCCCGGACCGTCGAGCTGGCGGTCGAGGCGATGACGAGGGGACGCTACGCTCAGCAGTTCTGGTGGGGTGGCGTGCTGGTCGGACTCGTCGTCCCCGCCCTGTTCATGATCCTCGACCTGACCAACGGCGGAACCTCGGCCCCGCTGGCCGCAGCGGCCGGCGTGTTCGCTCTGGTCGGCATGTTCGCCTACGAGGACGCCTTCGTCCGGGCGGGCCAGTCGGTGCCTCTCTCATGAGCCTTGTATTGCGCTTCGCTCGCCTTCGGGTCGCTTCGCTGGGCTTCGCCATCCTTGCCGAGCGTGGGCCGCTGCTTCGCGACGCTTCGCAGCCTCTCGGTTCTGTATCTCGCTTCGCTCGCCTTCTTCGTGTTCTGAGGTTTCCTGGCGTTGGTGCCGGCGTCTCCGGGCCTCAGAACGACTTTTCTACCGACCTTCCCCTTTTTCATCGAGGTGTCTGATCCATGACCGAACTTCGCAGCTACCCGCCCCATGATCAGTGGCACGATTGGACCGAGCTCGACGCCAAGGCTTGGCCCGAGAAGAAGGAGCGGAAGTACACGCTCGTGCCGACCACGTGCTTCAACTGCGAGGCCGGTTGTGGCCTGGTGGCCTACTTCGATCAAGAGACCGACCAGATCTGCAAGATCGAGGGCAATCCCGAGCATCCGGCGAGCCGCGGCCGCAACTGCGCCAAGGGTCCGGCCACACTCAACCAGGTGTACGATCCAGAGCGCATCCTGCACCCGCTGAAGCGGGTCGGGGAGCGAGGTTCGGGCAAGTGGGAGCGCATCTCGTGGGAGCAGGCGCTCTCTGAAATCGCCGGCCGGATGCGCAGGGCATTCGAGGAGGACCGGCACAACGAGATCATGTATCACGTCGGCCGTCCAGGCGAGGACGGATACGCCAATCGGGTGCTGCAGGCCTGGGGCGTCGACGGCCACAACTCCCACACCAACATCTGCTCCTCCAACGCCCGCATCGGCTATCAGTCGTGGATGGGTCACGACCGCCCGTCGTCCGACTTCGCCAACGCCGAGGTCATCATGTTGATCTCGGCCCATCTCGAATCGGGCCACTACTTCAACCCCCACGCCCAGCGAATCATCGAGGCCCAGAAGAACGGGGCGAAGATCATCGCCATCGACCCCCGCCTGTCGAACACCGGGGCCAAAGCCGACTACTGGCTGGCAACCTGGCCCGGCACCGAGCCGTTCCTCTGTCTGGCCATCGCCCGGGAGCTGATCGCGGCGGAAACCTGGAACGAGGCATTCGTCCGCCGGTGGACCAACTGGGAGACGTATCTCCGGCGCCAGCACCCGGATCTGCCGCTCGAATGGTCGTCGGTCCGAACCGGTCTGCTGCGGGAATACGCCGACTACACCCCCGAGGCGGCCGAGCAGAAAACCGGTGTCGATGCCGGCACCATACGGGAGATCGCCGAGCTCGTCGGTCGGCATCCGACGAAGCTGGCCACCCACAACTGGCGAGCGGCTGGAGCGGGTAATCTCGGCGGCTGGCAGGTCGCCCGTTGCCTGTTCTTCCTCAACGTGCTGACCGGGTCCGTCGCCACCAAAGGCGGTACCGCCGGCAACGGCATGAACAAGTTCAGCCCGGCCCAGCCGTTTGGATCGCAGAAGCTCACCAAGTGGAACGAGCTGGAGTGGCCCAGGGAATACCCGCTCTCGTACCACGAGATGTCCATCCTGCTGCCCCACTTCCTGAAGGAGGGCCGGGGGTCGCTGGAGGTGTACTTCTCCCGGGTCTACAACCCGATCTGGACCAACCCCGACGGCTTCACCTGGATGGAGGCGTTGAAGGATCCCGACATGGTGCGGTGCCATGTGGCCCTCACCCCGACCTGGTCCGAGACGTCGTGGTTCGCCGACTACGTCCTGCCCATGGGCGTCTCGGCCGAACGGCACGACGTGCACTCCTACGAGACCCACGCCGGGCGGTGGATCGGCTTCCGTCAGTCGACGTTCCGCCGCTATGCCGAGATCAAGGCCCAACGTGAGGGTCGCGAGCTCGATCCCCATGCCCCCTCCTATGAGTACAACCCGGGTGAGGTGTGGGAGGAGAACGAATTCTGGATCCACCTGTCGTGGGCCATCGATCCCGACGGATCGCTCGGTATCCGCAGATTCTTCGAGTCCGAGGAGCATCCGGGCAAGCCGATCACCGTCGACGAGTACTACGCCAAGATGTTCTCCGAGAGCGTGCCCGGGCTGGTGGAGGCGGCCAAAGCCGCCGACCAGACACCGCTCGAGTACATGCGGGAGCGGTCGGCCTTCGGTGTGCCCACCGATCCCTACGAACCCTACGAACGCGCGGTCGACCCCTCCGCGGTCGAAGACTGCACGAAGGACGAGCGCGGGGTCTACATCAAGCCGGGAACCTCCGGCGCCTGGTCGGGGAATGTGGCCGATCTGGGCGCGATTTCGCTGGCCAAACTCGGAGACGGCTCACCGGCCGTCGAGATCGACGGCGAGCTGAAGGAAGGATTTCCGACCCCGTCGAAGAAGTTGGAGCTGTTCTCCGAGACCCTGGCCGATTGGGGCTGGTCCGAGTACGCCACGCCCACCTGGATTCCTTCCCATGTGCACTGGGAGGATCTCGACATGGAGCCTGCTCCCGACGGCACCGGCGGGAACGAGCGCATCCTGCTGCCGACGTTCCGCATCCCGACCTTGATCCACACCCGCTCGGCCAACTCCAAGTGGCTCAACGAGATCAGCCACCGCCATCCGCTGTGGATCCATCCCGAGGACGCCGAGAAACTCGGGATCGAAGAGAACGGTCTCGTTCGGGTCACCACCCGGATCGGTCACTTCGTGATCGGCTCCTGGCGAACGGAGGGCATCCGACCGGGCGTGGTCGCCGCCTCCCATCACATGGGACGATGGCGGCTGGAGGAGGGTGAGGCTCGTTCCTGGACTTCGGGCAAGGCGGCCATAGGCAATGACGGAACGATCTGGCGGCTGAAAAGAGAGCACGGAAACGCTCCGTATGACTCGTCATCTTCGGCCCAACCCGACGACGACACCCAGCGCATCTGGTGGACCGACACCGGTGTGCACCAGAACGCCACCTTCTGCGTCCAGCCCGATCCGATCTCGGGCATGCAGTGCTGGCATCAGAGGGTGCGGATCACTCCTGCCGAACCCGACGACGAGTACGGCGACGTCGTCGTCGACACCGCCAAGTCGCGCGAGGCCTACCTCGACTGGTTGAGCAAGACGCGTCCCCCCGAGGGTCCGCTGCGGCGGCCGCTCTGGTACGCCCGCCCGCTCAAGCCGGTGGCAACGGCCTATCTGTTGCCCGAATAGAGGGACCAGGCCGGCGCAGCTTCGCTGTGATCGCCGAATGTGAGCTGCGTTCTCGGCCCTCCGTCGGCCGACATCACGAATATGTCGGCCGCCGGGTCGTGACCTGGAATCGGCCCCAGCTCGGGATCCTCCCAGAACCGGAGCGGCCCGGCGGAGTGGAAGACGATTCGCGTTCCGTCGGGGGACCAGGCGGGTGAGCTGTCAAACCGGTTCGGCTCGTTGGTGAGGTTCCGCAGACCGGACCCGTCCGCACTCATCACCCAGATGTCGGAATGGTCGTCTTGGACCTGCTCGGGGAACACATAGCTCACGAACGCGATGCGCGTCCCGTCGGGCGACCAGGCCGGCTCCGTGGCCGACCCCGAGGTGGTCAGCTGACGAGGACTGCCTCCATCGGGAGAGCTCACCCACAGATCGCTGTCCCCGCTGACCGTCCGGTCGACAACCGAGATCTGGTCGTAGACGATCGATGAACCGTCGGGCGACCATGCCGGAAGGTTCTGGCGAGAATCGTCGTCGGTGATCCGCTGCCGACCGGTGCCATCGACGTCGATAATCCAGAGATCCCACTCGGTCGTGGCGTACACGAAACGTGTCCCATCCGGCGACCACGAAAACGAGGTGACGCTGTGTTCCGACATATTCGTGACATTGACGGGTTCGACCCCATCGGCGCTGACCGACCAGAGATCGAAGACCAACCCGTCAGAGTGGTCCACTTCCGGATCCCATCCGGTGAAGGCGAGTCTGGCTCCGTCTGGTGACCAGTCCGGCCCCGATTCCAACACGATCCCTATCGGCAACACGCGCTGGTCAGTGCCGTCGCCGGCCATCAGCCACAGTTCCCGGGAGCTCCAATAGGCGATCAGCCCGGCGTCCGATGGCGCCACGGTGGTGGAGGTGGAGGTGGA